>CAZEVV010000006.1:23501-46508 GCA_964515675.1 uncultured Paludibacter sp.
CCACCATACATAGGGCTCATCATGTTATACATGCTACTCATATTGCTCAAATAACGATTGCTTATGTAGGATTGCGCTGAGTAGAATATACTTGCCGAAAGCGAATTGGGGCGTTTGCCACCAAGCCATGGCTCAAGAAACGACATGCTAAATGATGAGTATGACTGTCCACTTGTGCGTGCATTGAGCGAAAAAGTTTGTCCTTCGCCCTGTGGCACAATGCGGTAAGTTTCGGGGCGGAAAAGATTTTGTATAGCAAAGTTACTAAACTTCAAACCAATACTACCAACAACTCCTGTGGCACCCCAACCAGCCGAAAACTCAATTTGGTCGCTACCTTTTGTTTCGAGATTGTAGGTAATATCCACCGTTCCATCTTCAACATTTGGCTGAATGTCGGGCGTGAGTTTTTCCTGATCGAAATGTCCCATTTGCGCCAATTCGCGCAATGTACGAATTACGTCGGATTGACTATAAAGTTGCCCAGGCTTTGTACGTATTTCGCGACGAACAACATGTTCGTAAACGCGTGTATTTCCCTTGATATTAATTTCGTTAATTGTTGCAGGTTTACCCTCGTAAATGCGCATTTCGAAATCGATAGAGTCGTTTTCGATATTTATTTCAACGGGTTCGATATTAAAAAACAAATAACCTTTGTCTTGATAAAGTTTACTTACAGCCGTACCTTCATCGGTCATTAGTCGCTCCATAAGTTGTTTGTGATTGTACACATCGCCTTTTTTGATACCTAATACAGCATCGAGAAAGTCGTATGGATACACCGTATTCCCAACCCATTTTATGTTTCTGAAATAATATTTATCGCCTTCGTTAATAGTCAAATAAACACGTACATTTTTATCGTCGATAGGCACAATGCTATCCGAAACAATGTAAGCATCTCGAAAACCAATTTCGTTGTATTTTTCGATTAATGCAATTTTGTCTTTTTCGAATTCGTTTTGAACAAATTTTTTCGAGCGGAAGAAATTACGCCAATTACGGTCGTTGGTTTTCTTCATTACTTTATTAATTTTATTGAACGATAGTGCCTCGTTACCTACAACAACAATTTCGGCAACACGCGTTTTAAGCTTTTTATCAACTTCAATATCAACAATTACATGTCCTGGTTTTTCGGGGTCGTTGCGTTGCAATACACTTGCTTCAACATTCAAAAAGCCTTTTTCTTCCATAAATTTCTCAATGGCTTTTTTAGCTCTATCCGAAATATTGGGTGTAATCTGATTTCCTTTTACAATCGACAATCTTTTCTCAAGCTCTTCAATTTCGCCTTTTTTGAGTCCATTATAGTTTATCTGCGAAACACGCGGACGTTGTTGCAAGGCAATGTTGAGCCACACTTTTCCATCTTCAATTTTTGTTGCCGAAATTTTCACATCAGCAAATAGCCCTTGTCGCCAAAAGCGTTTCACGGCATTTGTAATTTCGTCGCCAGGCACACTCACTTTCTCGCCAACAGCAAGACCCGAGAAGCCAATGAGCACAAAATCTTCGTAATTGTCGGCACCACTCACTGTTATTGCGGCAATTTCGTATTTTGGTGCCGATGAAGTATATTCAATAACAGGAATATCAGTAGTGTCGTTTTGCATAACGACTGCTGCTTTAGGTCCTTGCGCAAGCCCCCAAAGCATTATTAATGAGATAAAAAAGGATTTGTATTGCATAAAGAATTTTTAATGTGCAAATATAAAACTGCTCATTTTTACAATGATGGTTAAACTTTTATTTTCCGTATCGTCTGTCTCTTTGTTGATAATCGACTATGGCCTCCCAAAAGTTTTCTTTTCGAAAATCGGGCCAATGCAATTTGCTAAAATAGAGTTCGCTATATGCTAACTGCCAAAGTAAAAAATTACTTAAGCGCTGCTCGCCACTCGTACGTATCATTAAATCGGGGTCCGGAATACCTTTGGTTGATAGGTAATTGGCAAATGTAGCATCGTCAATTTCGTGCGCATCCACTAAGCCTGCTTTCATATCTTTACAAATTTGTTGCAAGGCATTGGTAATTTCCCAGCGCGACGAGTAGCTCAATGCCAACACCAGCGATAGCCCTGTGTTTACCGACGTTTCGTTTATGCACTTTTGCAACTTAATGGCCGCACCATCGGGCAAACGACTTATATCGCCTATGATAAGCAGGCGTACATTGTTTTTATTAAGTGTTGGCGTTTCTTTTTCGATGGTATCAATTAATAATTCCATCAAAGCATTTACTTCGTGTTGCGGACGTCCCCAATTTTCGGTTGAGAAAGCGTACAAAGTAAGATAATCGATACCAGTTTCGGCAGCCGCTTCGGTTACTTCACGCACTGAAGTTACACCATTTTGGTGACCAAAAACCCTGTCGTAGCCTTTCTCTTTTGCCCATCGTCCGTTACCATCCATTATGATAGCAATGTGTTTGGGCAGGCGCGACTTATCAATTTTATCTTTAAATGTTGACATACTTTTTTTAAATAGTTGATCGTACTTGAAGCTGCAAAAGTAATAATTAATAATGAGAATTCCGACAGTTACACTTATCTTTCCAAATATTGAATGTAATAGCAAGTGATATTGTCGATAAAATATCGTTATTCAGAAGGTTCGAACCATTCATATCGAGATAATTGTTGAATGCCGGCAAGCCTTCCATTTGGTCGGTAAGCAAAAGTCGGTTCGTCCATTGTAAGTTTAACCCCCAGCGGTCGCCCAACAAAAACTTCATTCCCAAACCGGCATTATAACTTGGCTTAAAGCGTTCAACACCACTATACACATAATTCATCATTCCAGCACCAGCAAAAATATAGGGCGAAAAAATCCTACTAAAAGGGTTGTATGATTTTTTTTCTAAATCGAAAAAATTAAATTCGAGCGCACCATCGATACTGTTTATTTTATTCTCGAAACTTAAAGTACCGAAGGTTGGCACAGTGCCCGTCGCCATAACATTAGAAACCGATGCATTGACCTGTAATGCAATGCGTTGATTAAATTTTTGTCGATAAAGAAAACCATACATTGGCTGCGTATTGGCAAACAATTGCTTATTGGCATCGCCCAAATAAAACGCCCCACCACCTTGCAAACCTATTTCGGCCCGATATGTTTCTTGCGCATTGATAAAATTGGAAATTCCAAACAATAAAATGTATAAAGTCAGTGTTTTTTTAATTAATTCCATTACGAATGATTGTTTTACAATTAACTAAGATAATTATTATTATCTACAACGAAACATTTGATATTAAATTTTATTATTGGACATTTTTAAACATCAAACAAAAGTAATGATTTAGTTTTAAAATCAACGAAATGTATTGATATGGGGGCTTTTATTTAACAAAAAATTGCATTAATACTGACAATGTTGCAATCGCTTGCTAGTTCGTAAATATAAGCAAAAAAATCGTCAAATCTTCAATCGCTATAGCAATCATGTCAAATCATAAGTCATCTAATGCATCATTTTCTTTGCGTATCATTTCGGCGCGTTCGTCGGGGCTAGCATCGCTTTGCCCTGTTAAGTGCAACAAACCGTGAATAATAACACGATGCAGCTCGTTTTCGAAACTCTGATTATGTGTTTGCGCATTGCTTTGCACGGTATCCAAACTAATAAAAATATCGCCCGCCACAATGTTTGCAGTGCTATAGTCGAAAGTAATTATATCGGTATAATAATCGTGTTCGAGAAACTTTTTATTGACCTCCAAAATTTTTTCGTCGCTACAAAAAACATAATTAATATTGCCTGTTCTAAAATTATATTTTGCCGCTATTGTTTTTATCCAACGAGTAATTTTTGTCTCATTCAATGTTGGTAATTCAATATCTTCGGCATGAAATTGTATCATTTATAATCCTCTTTTTATTTGAGTTAATTTTATTATCCAAAAAATAAATATGCTAACAATATGGCCGCTACAATACCAGCAAAATCGGCGAGCAAGCCGCACACCACTGCATAGCGCGAGTTACGAATGCCTACCGAGCCAAAATAAACTGCAAGCACATAGAAAGTTGTATCGGTTGACCCTTGAATAACCGACGACAAACGCCCTACAAACGAGTCGGCACCATGCGTAGTCATTGCATCTATCATCATGCCGCGAGCGCCACTACCGCTCAAAGGTTTCATTATAGCAGTAGGCAATGCACCTACAAAATCGCTATTAATACCCACAGCACTCACAGCCCATGCAATACCATCAACCATAATATTCATAGCACCCGAAGCACGAAACATGCCTATTGCCACCAAAATAGCTATCAGGTAAGGTATTATGCCTATTGCTACCTGAAATCCTTCTTTGGCTCCTTCGATAAAACCTTCGTAAACATTTATTTTTTTTATGGCAGCTATCAGCACAAAACTTATGATTATACTAAGTAAAATAAATGCTGCACTGAAGTTGGAATACAATGCTATTTGCTCGCGCGAAAGCTGACTCATAAGATAAATTATACCTATAATAAAAGCTGTCATTCCGCCCAAAGTACCCATAACTACTTTATTGAAAAGATTAATTTTTTGATAAATAGCTACGCTAATGAGCCCAACCAACGACGAGAAAAATGTGGCCAACAATATGGGCAAAAAAACATCGGCGGGATTTATGGCGCCCAATTGTGCACGATACACCATTACGCTTATGGGAATGAGTGTGAGCCCCGAAGTATTGAGTACGAGAAACATAATCATTGGGTCGGATGCTTTTTCTTTCTCTGGATTTATTTCTTGCAACTCTCGCATGGCTTTTAGCCCCATAGGTGTTGCTGCATTGTCGAGCCCCAGCATATTGGCCGAAATATTCATAAACATGCTACCCATAGCAGGATGATTGCGTGGCACTTGTGGAAAAATTCGCGAGAAAAAAGGTGCTACCAAGCGTGAAAAGAAATTGATGACGCCACCTTTTTCGCCAATCTTCATTATGCCCAACCACAACGAAAGCACGCCTGTGAGTCCGAGCGAAATTTCGAAACCCGACTTTGCCGAATCGAAAGTTGAGTTAACAACATCCGAAAAAGTTTGCGGGTTACCAAAAAACAGAAGCTGAATAAGTGCCGAAACAAATGCAATTACTAAAAAAGCAATCCAAATATAATTCAATACCATATAATAAGCGTTTTAGAATTGCAAAAATACATTATTTCGTTATAAAACCGACATGTAATTTTATCGAAAACATGTTTTTATGATGTTTTTTGAAAATTGTCCATTTTGTTTTCATAAAAAAGCCTTGTAAAATGGCGTTTTTGACATTTTTACAAGGCTCTTTAGTTTCTAATTCACTTTAAAATCGAGCGAATACTTTTCTTTCGAATCTTTTAAAAACCTATACACATCCTTCGTTATCATTGTACGATTTTGGCGTGCAAAAAGTTTCACCTTATCGGGATGCACATCATCGTAAAGCTCAATAAATATATTTACATTGCCTTTGTTTTGCATCAATTTGTCTGACAATTCTTCGGCCAAATCCATATCGAGCAAACTCAACGGTATGGATATTGTTATTTTGTCGACCAACTTACCCTTTATCTCATTAAAAACCTCAATTTTCTGAATTTTCAATTCCAACTCTACAGGACCATCGCCAGTGCTCGGCTTTTTGAATTTGTAATCGGCACCTTTTTCTTGCACAATGGCCGTAACCAATACATAAAGGTCCTTGATCATATATTTACCAAACTCAACATAATTATTGCCAAACAAAGCAAACTCAAAAGCGCCAACATAATCTTCGAGCGTGAATATGCCATACGGATTTCCAGCTTTCGAAGTTCCATGCCTGAAATTTGTTACCATCCCACCAATACGCAATGGTCGGCCCTTTAAGCTTTCGAGATCTTTCAAATCGTTGGTTGTGGTATTGCAAATATAATTTATCTCAAATTCGAACTCGTCGAGCGGATGCGCCGAAAGGTACATGCCAATCAATTCGCGCTCCTTGTTGAGCTTTTGCAATGGCGACCAATCGGGACAAAAAGGTATTTCGGGCTTTGCTATTTCGATGGCATCGCCGCCACCAAACAACGAATTTTGCGACATTTGCACATCGGCCTGATACTTATTCCCATAACGCATTATAGCTTCGAGCACCAACTCGCCTTTCGAGTTTTCAACAAAAAACTGTTCACGTTTAATATCGCTAAAACTATCAAAAGCACCACACAAGGCCAAACTCTCGATGGTGCGTTTGTTGCACGCCGTGAGGTTTACACGCTCAATAAAATCGAATAGACTTTTGAAAGGGCCATTATTTTTACGCTCTTCAACAATGGCTATTACAGCACCTTCGCCAACACCTTTTACGCCACCCAAACCAAAACGAATATTTCCGTCAACATTTACCGTAAATGTTAAATCACTCTCGTTTACGTCGGGACCCATAACACTCATGCCAAGGTTTTTACACTCGTCCATAAACTTTCCAACCTCGGTAATGTCATCGCGGTTGCGCGTTAAGTTGGCAGCCATAAACTCGGCAGGGTAATGCGCTTTCAAGTAAGCTGTTTGGTAGGCAATCCACGAGTAACAAGTAGCATGCGACTTGTTGAAAGCATATTTTGCAAATTCAGCCCAGTCGGCCCATATTCTTTCCAGCTTCTCTTTCGGGCCAAACCCATTTTTCTGACAGCCCTCCATGAATTTAATTTTCAAGGCCTCCATCTTGTCAACAAGCTTTTTACCCATTGCCTTGCGCAACTCGTCGGATTGTCCACGTGTAAATCCGGCCAAGTCGCGACTCAAAAGCATGACCTGCTCTTGGTAAACCGTGATACCATAAGTCTCTTTCAAGCGTTTTTCCATTTCAGGAAATGGATATTCGATTACTTCGCGACCATGTTTACGGTTTACGAATTGCGGTATGTACTGCATCGGTCCTGGACGATAAAGCGCATTCATGGCAATCAAATCCTCGAACTGCGAAGGCTGCAAAGCAATCAAGTGCTTTTGCATACCCGCCGACTCAAACTGAAATGTACCAACAGTAAGCCCCTTACTAAAAAGCTCATAAGTTTTTGCATCGTCGATAGGTATAGTATCAATATCGACATCAATGCCTTTCGATTTTTTTATGTTCGAAAGTGCCTCTTTAATAATCGATAGTGTTTTTAAACCCAAGAAGTCCATTTTAATAAGACCAATCTCTTCGACTACCGAGCCTTCATACTGTGTTACAGCCACTTCGTGCCCCGTCTCTTTGTCGATAGCAGTACTCAGCGGCACTAAATTTTTCAAATCGTCGGCACCAATAATAACACCACAAGCATGCACACCAGTTTGACGCACCGTACCTTCGAGCATCTCGGCATAACGCAAAGTGTTGGCCAAATTCTGATCCAATGAATTACGCGCAGCTTGCAATTCGGGTACAAACCTCAAACAGTTACTTATGTTTACTTTGGGCGATTTTCCACTGCTGTCCTCTGGAAATTTGTCGGGTATAAGCTTTGTAAGTCGCTCGGCCTCCGAAAGTGGTAACTTTTGTACACGCGCCACATCTTTAATCGATGATTTTGTGGCCATAGTACCATATGTAATAATATGCGCCACTTTTTCTTTTCCATATTTCTCAGTTACCCAACGCAAAACTTGCCCACGCCCATCATCATCAAAGTCAATATCAATATCGGGCATCGAAATACGGTCGGGATTCAAAAAACGCTCAAAAAGCAAGTCGTACTTCATGGGATCGATATCGGTAATACGCAAGCAATAGGCCACTACCGAACCTGCTGCCGAGCCACGCCCTGGTCCCACCGACACACCCATGCCACGCGCAGCGGCAATAAAATCCTGTACAATAAGAAAGTACCCCGGAAAACCCATCGTTTTCATTACATCGAGTTCAAAGTCGATACGCTCTTTGGTTTCATCGTCGAGCACATCGCCATAACGCTTGTAGGCTCCTTCGTAGGCCAATTTACCTAAATAATCGGCTTCGAGTTTCACCCGCAACACTTTATCATAGCCACCCAATCGGGCATAACCATCGCCAAATTCCTCTTTCAACATAGCCTCGCTAAATTTTTCGCGATATGCCGTTTCAGTCCCAAAATCTTCGGGTATCGGAAACAATGGCATCATGGGCGCCGAGTCGATATCGTAAAACTCAACTTTATTGGCAACTTCCACCGAGTTTTCGAGTGCTTCGGGTATGTCGGCAAAAATTTCCCACATCTCCTTTGGGCTTTTCAAATATTCCTGTTTGGTGTAACGCATACGTGTTGGGTCGTCCAAATCTTTGGATGTACTCAAACAAATAAGCCTTTCGTGACCTTCGGCATGCTCTTCCTTTACAAAATGCACATCGTTGGTAACCAATAGTTTTGTATTTGTTTTACGCGCCAACTGCACCAAAATTTCGTTTTGTGCCATTTGTTTGTCGTAACACTCGTAATTGGCATTGGGCTTATTGGTTTTATGACGTTGCAACTCGAGATAAAAGTCGTCGCCAAACACCTCTTTGTACCACAAAACAGCCGCTTCGGCAGCAGCCAAATCACCCGACTCCACCTTTTTGTGAATTTCGCCACCCAAACAGGCCGAGCTTGCAATAATTCCTTCGCTGTACTGCTTTAATATTTCGTGATCGATGCGCGGACGGTAGTAAAAACCTTCGAGCCAGCCCAACGACACCAATTTGCACAAATTTTCGTATCCCTTTTTATTTTTTGCCAATAAAACAAGATGATAACCACTTTGATCGGCTTTTCCCTCTTTGCTTTTGCGCCCACGACGAGCAACATAAGCCTCACAACCAAGTATTGGCTTGAAAAGTTGATTTTTTGTTTGGGCAATAAGTTTTTCGAACTCTTGCTTTTCATCATCAGTCAAACCGTCTTTGGCCAATTCTTTTTCTAAGCTCTTAATTTTATCCTTTACCTTAGCATTTTTCTTTTTGGTATAATTGTAAAATTCCTTTATGCCAAACATATTACCGTGGTCGGTGAGTGCTATGGCATTCATTCCATTTTCAAGGGCATGATCCACCAACCCCGATATACTCGACATGCCATCGAGTATCGAATAGTAAGAGTGAACATGTAAATGAACAAATGAACTCATGTATATAATTGATTTTTTGAATGTTACTTTAAATAATATTATATTTTTTCGAACTCTAAAGATAGTCATAAAAATAGCTTCGAATGAAATTTTTTAACACTAAGTTATCGACAATTATTTAATGCACTGTTTGTGTGATATTTACACACAAGTTAAATATTAGATAGCGCTAATTAAAGAAAAATTTCTTTAATTGAAAAAAATATAGTAATTTTGCAGCGAAATTCAAACTTAAAAATCCACTTATTTCGAACATGGCATTTGTAAACAACACCATGATTGTGCGACGCGAGTTAATGTCGCAATTGATTAAAATGTATAAAAACAACCGTTTGGTTGAAGATATTGATCGTTTGCCTTTGCTTATGTCGCCACGCAATGCACAAGCACGCGGACGATGCTGTATACACAAAGAGCGGGCTGTTTTAAAATACAAAATGTTACCCATATTGGGCTATAGCATATGCGACGAAGAGGATGAACTGACACCGCTTTCGGCATATGCAAAAAAAGCCATTGAGCGTAGCACCATTCACAAAAAAATTCTTACGGTAGTCGACGAAGCATGCACAGCCTGTGTAAAAACAAATTATATTGTTACTAACTTGTGCAAAGGTTGTGTTGCACGATCGTGTTACATGAACTGCCCAAAAGATGCAATATCGTTCCAGCACAATGGTCAAGCGCATATCGACCATAAAAAATGCATCAACTGTGGCATTTGTAAAGAAGCATGTGCTTATCATTCGATTGTTTACATTCCTGTGCCATGCGAAGAGGTATGCCCCGTAAAAGCCATTACAAAAGATGAAAATGGCATTGAACACATCGACGAAGACAAATGTATTTATTGTGGCAAATGCATCAATGCATGTCCGTTTGGTTCAATTTACGAAATTTCGCATGTATTTGATATACTAACAGCACTTACACGAGGCGAAAAAATGGTAGCCGTTGTTGCGCCGTCGGTGCAATCGCAATATCCAAATACTTTAGGTCAGATTATGCGCGCCATCGAAGCCATAGGATTTGCCGAAGCTATTGAAGTGGCGCATGGTGCAATGGAAACAACGCGACTGGAAGGCATTGAATTGAAAGAAAAAATTGAAGAAGGACAACAATTTATGACAACTTCGTGCTGTCCGTCGTATGTTGAGTTGGTCAACAAACACTTGCCCGACTTAAAGCCTTTTGTTTCGCACACACAATCGCCAATGTATTATACAATTGTACTGGCCAAACAAAAACATCCAAATGCACGATTGGTATTTGTGGGGCCATGTGTTGCAAAACGCAAAGAAGTATTTGACAATGATGCAATAGATTTCACATTGACATTTGAAGAACTCGATTGTTTATTCAAAGGATTGGATATAGATATTGATGCAATGACCAATGATATGGAGGAAGCACCACGTTCGGGCAAAGGCTTTGCTCGTGCAGGTGGGGTTATTGCTGCCATTCAAGAAATGTATCCTAACTTAGCAGTTCGTCCAGTGCAGGTAGCAAATCTCAACAAAAAGAACATTGCACTTTTGCGCGCCTTCTCGAAAGGCAAAGCAACTGGCAATTTTGTAGAAGTAATGGCTTGCGAAGGCGGTTGCATTTCGGGACCATGTGGTAAAATCGACTTTTCGCAATCGCAAAAGATATTCAAAAAAGTTATGGGCGAATAATAAGGGGAGTTTGTATATGAAGCATTCTCATAAAAAAAAGCACTGATAAAATTATCAGTGCTTTTTTTTTCGAAAATATATTCAATTACTTTTTAACTACTTGATCAATATTCCCAATCATACTCATTGCGCAACGGAAACCAACATCGTTTGCACATTCGTTTTGTTGCATATATCTACGAGTCGATGGGTTGAGCCAATAAATACGATCTTTCCACGAACCACCTTTATAAACACGTGTTTTATCGTCGATTACAGGACGAAGCACATCGGTAATATCCATTGTATCCATTGGATTGGCCGTAACTTGTCCGAGACTAAATGTAATTTGCGATTCAGGATCACCATCCTTAAAGCTACGTTTATCATCGTCGAATTCGAAAGTAATAGCAATTCTACCTGTTTTGTCGATTTCGTACACACCAGGCTCGTTGCCAACTTGTTTAGCACGCGAATAAACATTACCCCTGAATGAATTATACTCGGCCATAACATCGAATGAAGTAGGGCGATAAACATCGAGTACCCATTCGTTTACGTTACCAGCCATATTATACAAGCCAAAATCATTTGGGTAATAGAAATTCACAGGTGCAGTAATTGTTGCACGGTCGTTGAGCGACCCCGATGTTCCCATCATATCACCACGTCCACGCACGAAGTTAGCTTGCATTCGTCCAAGTTCGCGTTTGTTTGGATTGCGTGCCTGCGCCCCCGACCATGGATAAATACGACCTTCGGGCACCATCCCGTCTTTTCCTGCTTTGATAGCATATGCGGCAAATTCCCATTCAGCTTCGGTAGGCAAGCGGAAGTCGGAAAACAAAATACCATCTGACATGTCTACTTTACCATTTGTTGCAGTAGAACCTGGTGTCGCCGCTTTGGGTTTCGAACCAGCAGCAGGCTGATAAGCAGCTTGTAACAAATATTTTTGAGTATTAAATACAAAATCGTTGGCAATAGTATTTTGATCCATGCCTTCGAGCGAAGCAAAGTTAGGCGCTGCAATAATACCTGCATTTACCAATGCCAATTCGTTAACACGATCGGTACGCCAAGCACAATAGTCTACCGCTTGCTCCCATGTAACACCCACAACTGGGTATTGATCGAAAGCAGGATGCGTAAAGTAGTTTTGCAAATACGGTTCATTATAAGCCATTTCTTCGCGCCACACTGTATAGTCGGGCTCTACAGCTTTTACGAGTTCGGGGGCAGTACGGCCAAACACCACTGTCATCCAGTTGGTATATTCGCGCCAGTCCACATTGCGAATCTCGTACTGATCCATAAAGAACGAGCTCACTGTAATGCGTCGACGACGATTGTCGCGTTGTGCAGTGATGAACTCACCTTTTTCACCAATAGTAAACGAGCCACCCTCGATGGCCACCATTCCTGGAGGTGTTTTTAGTTTATAACCAGGCTTCACGGTGAAGTTAGCCCCTGTAGGGTCGTTGTATTTCCAACCAGTAACTGATGATTGTTGATTTTTGTTTCTGTTGCAAGAAACTAAAAATAAACTTGCCACGAGAACCACTGGAAGCAGTCGGATGATCGATTTCATATTCATATTTCGAGTTGTAATGTCTGTTTTAAAAGAAATTATAAATAATCAAAGCACAAAAATAGTATTTTTTTTTATTACAATAGCATGGAATTATTATTTTTAATTTAAAAAATCGCCAATACCTTAGGCATTTCAATAAAAGCTCTTTAATATTTTATCTATCATTTTCGAAATTTCACCTTCGTAATACAAATAAAAAACACATTATGCTGTTTTTCAACAACACACACGTATCCTTTACAAAATACTCAGATACAGCATATTAATTTAATATCAAATAAGCAAAAACCAAAATCACACAACATAATAACTCAAATTTTGAAAAAAAATTACTCATTGTACATTTTTTTTTAATTTCAGCCATTGTACATATAAGATTTTGTGTACTTTTACGCCGATTTTTCAAATTCAATTTAAGATTTCACAATACAATTTATATTATTGAATATCAGAACTTAATACAACTTATGATTTTACAAATAACGCTTTTAATACTTGGATTTGTGGTTTTAATAAAAGGTGCCGATTGGTTAGTTGATGGTGGATCGGCATTAGCACGAAAATTCAACGTTCCAGAATTGGCCATTGGGCTTACAATAATTGCTTTTGGCACCTCGATGCCCGAAATGGTTGTGAATGTTTTTGCAGCTGCCGAAGGTAAATCGGACATTGTGTACGGCAATATCATTGGAAGTAATATTGTAAACCTATTTGCAATATTGGGTATAGCCGGACTTATTACACCTCTGGTTGTGGGTTCGAGTACCATTTGGAAAGAAATTCCGATTTCACTTTTTGCAATAATTTTACTTTTAATATTATCAAATGCAATAGGTGGTGCATCGAGTGGCTTGTCATTTTTCGATGGTTTGGTCTTGCTTTTAGGTTTTGTAGCATTTTTGTATTATGTTTTCAAGCAGTTAAAATCGGACCCTACGGCTGCTAGTGCCACAACAGAAGCGATACCAAAAGCTAATTTTAAAAACTCAAAAATTGCCCTATTTATAATATTAGGCTTAGTGTTTTTAGTTGTGGGAGGTAAATTGGTTGTGGACAGCGCAACAGGCATTGCTAGCTCGTTGGGTGTAAGCCAAACGCTTATTGCACTCACAATTGTAGCCATTGGTACTTCATTGCCCGAGTTGGCCACCTCAGTAGTTGCTGCACTCAAAAAAAACAACGACATAGCAGTTGGCAATGTTATAGGCTCGAACATTTTCAACATATTTTTCATTCTCGGCACAAGTGCTGTAATTCGCCCCATAAGCTTTAATCCAAAATTTAATTTCGATATGTATTTTGTAGCTATTGGAACCTTGGTACTTTTTGTAGCCATGTTTACCGGCAAGCAAAAAAAACTCGACCGTTGGGAAGCTGGCATTTTACTTTCGTTGTACATTGGCTACACTGTTTACCTAGTTCTGAATGTGTAATTCGGGAACATAGAACAATCAAATACTCAAAATTTAAATAAATCTTTCGACTTTTGTGGTATCGAACTAAGCTTCGGTAACTTTATCTAATACCGATTGCACAAACAATATAGCCCAATTTCGACAGAGTCTCATTGTTCTATTTGTTTGTATGCATCGGCATTAACAACAGTAGACATAAAAATGACTTTGGGTCATTTTATATGTACAGTTGGTATAACTTGAAAGTCCATATCATACAACAGTAGAAATAATAATACAGTAGGCATAATAATGATATAATATCATTTTTGCGCCTACTGTTTTTTTGTGTTTACATTTAGATGTTTCAATTCGAAAGGCGTAAAAATCGTAGTTCATATTTGCGCTAGTTTGCCTTTTTTCGATATTATTTGGCAAATCATCGCCTTTGTCCTATTTATTTTTTATTTTTGCATGAATTTAATTGTATACTGATGCTTTTCTACATAAAAATATTTTGTAGTGCTTTGTTTTATTGCCCACAATGCAAGTGTAGCAATTTACCGAAACAAAAATTTATGTATTGCATAGCTTAAGTTATAAACACAAAAAAGAATTGCAAAATGCCAACATTACTCAAAATAAAGAAACAATTGGTCGATTTTCGTCAAGCTATGGCGATGGGTATCGTTAATGTAACCCCCGACTCGTTTTATTCGGGCGGCAGAGCATTTAGCGACAAAGCCATAATGACGCATGTAACGGCATGTGTCGAACAAGGCGCTAGCATTATCGATATAGGGGCTTATTCGTCGCGACCAGGTGCTGAGCATGTTTTGGCCGAAGAAGAAATTCGACGATTGGATAAGGCTTTGCATTTAATTCGACATAAATATCCCGATGTCATCATTTCTGTGGACACATTTAGGAGCGATGTAGCAAGGCATGTGGTTCGCGACTATGGCGTTGAGATAATTAACGACATAAGTGGTGGTAGTTTGGACCCAGCCATGTTCGAAACAATTGCCGACTTAGGTGTTTGTTATGTGCTAATGCATATGCGTGCAACACCACAAGACATGCAACATCACACAGATTATGATGACATAATGGCCGAATTGCTTCACTATTTTCAGAAGAAATTGGCGCAACTGCGAATTTTAGGTGTAAACGATGTGATTATTGACCCTGGGTTTGGCTTTGCAAAAACACTAGAACAAAACTACGAACTTTTAGCAAAAATGCATTATCTTACCGAACTTCACGTACCAATATTGGCTGGCGTTTCGCGTAAATCGATGCTATATAACTTATTAGGCATTAAGCCCGAAGATGCTTTGAATGCCAGCACAGCGGTGCACATGCTTGCATTGCAACAAGGCGCTCGCGTGTTACGCGTGCACGACGTGAAGCCGGCCATCGAGACAATAAAAATATTCAACCAATACAATCAGTATAAATAATGGGATTTGAAATAGGAATTAAAGATATAATAGATATATTTCTGGTGGCAATATTGCTTTATCAGAGTTTTAGATTACTTAAAAAAAGTGGAGCAGTAAATGTTTTTATTGGCATACTCACTTTTTTAGTAATATGGTTTTTGGTGTCATATGTTTTCCGAATGGAGCTTTTGGGTAGTATTTTCGATAGGGTTGTGAGCGTAGGGACTTTTGCATTGATAGTGCTTTTTCAGGAAGAGATACGGCGTTTTTTCTCGCGCTTAGGTGCCACCCGCCACAAAAGCGCTATGAGTTTTATGCGTAAATTTTTTAGCAATGCTAAAACCGACGAGCATATTACCGACTATAGGTTGGCGCAACTCGTGTTGGCATGTCGCAATATGGCACGTAACAAAACAGGGGCACTTATTGTAATTACACGCAATAGCGACCTCGACTTATTTGTTCAATCGGGCGAAAAAATAAATGCCAACATTAGCTCGCGATTAATCGAAACAATCTTTTTCAAAAACTCACCACTACACGATGGTGCTATGATAATAAGCGACAAGCGCATAAGAGCTACTTCGTGCATCATACCTATCTCTCGCAATCAAGACATTCCCAAACGATTAGGCCTCCGACACAGAGCCGCTTTGGGCATTACCGAGAATTCGGATGCAATTGCTGTTGTTGTATCGGAAGAAACCGGTCAAATTTCGTGGGCCATAAATGGTAATTTAGTTGCCAATGTTAAACCCGAACAATTGGAACATTTCTTGTCCGAAGAATTGATTGGTGAGAACATTTAGGAAATGCTGCGATGACTAAAATCGAACAAGAAATAGTTGTGATAGAGCAAATGCTAAAGTTACATTGCCAACTAAAGCATAAACAAGCGCTTTGCACCGAATGCAAACAATTGCTCGATTATGCTGTAGCTCGACTACAAAAATGCAAATTTGGCAACGAAAAACCACGCTGCGCAAAATGTCCTGTGCATTGCTACAAACCCAACATGCGCTTTAAAATAAAGGCCGTAATGCGTTTTGCTGGCCCACGCATGTTGTTGTATCAACCACTTGTATTTGCCAAACATTATTTAAAAAAATAGCACCTGTTTCATTTTCAACAAGATACGATACAAATACTCGATTGCACGACGATTATAAACTCCGAAGCACAACTTACACAAAGCACTAAAAAGATTGAAACAAACTTATTGCCCACCAAAACCTATGCGATGCACTCGAATGTAAAAATGAATTGACGCGATAATCAACTCCAAGTTCAAATTTTGTGGCATCAGTCAAAGCATATCCCAAGTAAGGCCCTAATCGCACTTCCAAATCACTTTTATCGGCTTTCGTACTAAAAAGATATTCGTTATTTAGCTTCAAATAAAATTCACCAGCATCAACCGTTTGTCCATCCAAGGGTATTTCCGACGACAAACGATAGCGATATCGAAATTCAGGCTTCTGACCAGAAATAAACAGTTGGTCGGCCGACAAACGATGCGACAACCGAAACATTTCGTAACGACGCACATAGCTGTATTGCTGTATAACACGATGCCCAACAACGCCATTCGATCGTAAACGTAGCAAATAGCCCAAGCCCAAAGTTTGCGAAGGTGCTATGCGTTTCGAAGTTATCATCGATAAATCGGACAATAAATATTGAAAGTCGAAATTTGCATCATTGCCAAAATCGCCCTTTAACATCGATTGTCGCGATTGTAACTGAAAATTCAATGCCCAATCATTTTTAAGTTTAGCATTCACATTGATCGATGGCAGTAATCCAATTTCGTATGATTGTTGAGAAAATATCGTTGGAGTAAAAATTAATAAAAACACAATTAGTTTGTACTTCATAATCAATAATAATAAATCAATAATATTCAATACAATAAATAATAAAAAAGCGGAGCATTAATAAATCAAATTATCCGAAGGCTGATCAACAACACGACGTTTTTTTATCACATTGGCTTCTTTATCGAAAAGATAAACAAACATCACAATTTCATTTGCTACTCTTGTCCACAATTCAATTTCGTAATGCTGCTTCAATTCATTTAAAACACTTTTATTTTTAAAATAAGCTTGTATCTCATCCTTCGAAGCAATAATTTGTCGCTGCAAGCGTGTTATTCGATAGCTTGATAATTCAGCTTTTAGTTTGGCATCGATATTTTCGAACAATTTTTGGTCGACATCGGCAATTCTTATCAAAATCTCTACATCTTTAAGCATTCCGTTTTGGTAAAACTCAACACTATAAGTATTGGCTTTGTGCTTAAATTTTGCTTCGAACGAATTGCTATCAAATCCAAACTCTTTGTACCAACGCACCCGCACACCAGGCACCAACCGCTTTACATATTCATACATTTCCGTAGGCACTTCCGATGATTTTAAGCGCACTTCTTTTTCGTACTTATATTGAGCCGACAAATTGTTACTTAAAAACATTAGCATAAAAATGAAAAAATATTTTATCCAATTCATAATTTATTTTTTAAAACGATTTATATCAAATTTAAAAACAACATCAATTCTAAACACATAAATTGCGTATAAGTATTATATTACCCGAAAAAAAGCTCCCCAATATTATTCACACATATCAATTAACAACACATAAACTTTAATGTTTAATTTATCCTTGAAATAAAATCCATTTTTGATAATAAGCATCAATACTTATACACACGAAACAGCCAATAATCGGTGTTTAATAAAGCTGATGATTAGTTTTAATTGTACGTACAATACAGAGATTGGCGTTTTATGGCAAACATTCGTTGAGCGACACATAAGCCCGCAATAAAAAACTATAACGGGCTTCTGTTTTGTACAATATCCTAATTATGAATTACGCCAAAGCTTCAATATTTTCGTTATTTACAATTTCCTTACCACCGGCTTCGTACAATTTCTCGATGCGTTGTGCAAATCGCTCTTCAACTTTAGGACGAATAATTTTCATGGTACTATTCACCAAACCATTTTGCTCGGTAAATGGCTCACCCACAACGGCCACAGCTGCTGGCAGCCAGCGTTCGGGGAATGCGCCCTCAAACTTACCACCTTTTTTATACTCATTTATTTCGCGCTGCAACTTATTCAGTGCTATTGTTTTTGCTTCAACAGTTTCCCATTTCAAATCGGGATTTTTACGTGCCACATACCTTTTGAGTGCCTCTTTGTTGGGCACAAGCACCGCAGTAGTATAGGCTTGCTGATTGTTGTGCAAAATCACTTGATCGATGAAATACGAATTGTCCGACAATGACTCCTCGATGCCTTCGGGACTGTATTTTTCGCCATCGCTCGAAATGAGCAAACTCTTAAACCTACCCACAACATACAAAAAGCCATCATTGTCCATATATCCCATATCGCCTGTATGTAGCCAGCCATCGCGCAATGTTTCGGCACTCGCTTTGTCGTTTTTGTAATAGCCCGCCATCACATTTTCGCCTTTAATTACAATTTCGCCTTTTTGATAGTTGGGCAATTGCGTACCATCAGTATCGCATATTTTTAGCTCCATGGGCGTTACCAAATAGCCCGACGAACCCAACTTATGCCTTTTCAAACCATTGGATGAAATAATGGGTGTTGCCTCGCTCAAACCATAACCCTGAAACATTGGAATGCCAATGGCGTAGTAAAACCTTTGCAAATCGATGTCGAGCAATGCACCGCCACCAATGAAAAATTTGAGTTTGCCACCAAAACTCTGGCGTATTTTGCTAAAAAGTATTTTATCGAAAAGCATCAACAAAGGTTTTTTAAAAATTTGCATTCCCCTACCCTTGTTATATCCTTCTTTGTTGTAAGCATATGCCATTTTTACCGCAAATTGAAATAAGCCATTCAACACTGGTCCTTTGGCTTTTATGCCTGCTTCGATATTTTTTTTGAAACTTTTGGCCAATGCAGGCACACTTAATAGCAAATCGGGCTGTAGCTCTTTAATATTTACAGGTATGTTTTTAAGTGTTTCGAGGCCAGTACGTCCCGACTGCACAGTTCCAACACTTGCGCCCGAAGCCATAAAACTATAAAAACCAGCCACATGCGCAAAACAATGGTCGAGTGGTAAAATTATGAGTGTACGGTATGTAGGAGGTATTGTCATAAGCGTAAGCGCCTGCTCAACATTGGCCGTATAGTTGCGATGTGTAAGCATAATGCCTTTGGGGTCGGCCGTTGTGCCCGAAGTATAACTGATGTTGGCAATATCGTCGGGTTTTATTTGCGATGCAATATCAACTACACAATTGGGGTTTTTGGCTAAATAATCGGTTCCCCAAGCCATCAAATGCTTCAGCGACATTTCGTTAGCTTCGTAATCGACTTGTTCGTCGAAAACAATAATTTGCTTCACATCGGTTAATTGAGCAGCTATTGCCTTTATTTTCTTCAACTGTCCGCCCGAAACAAGAATATATTTCGACTCCGAATGTTTAATTCTGAAAATTAAATCGTTACTCTCCTCCAATTTTATTGATAGCGGAACATTAATAGCTCCAGTGTGCAAAATGCCGAGCTCACCAATAATCCAAGCATTACGACCCTCGGAAAGTAAAGCTATTTTATCGCCTGGTTTTACACCAATTTTTATTAAGCCTGCTGCTAATATATGCGCTTGCTGCTTTGTTTCGAGGTAAGTTGTTGGCTCGTAAACGCTTTTAGTTTTTTCCCATAAAAATGGATTTTGAGCATATTTTTCGACACTCGCATTAAAAAAATCAATAATAGTTGGCCTCATCGTTTAAATATTAGATTTTAAAAATTCGTTTTTTTTGAAATAGATTTCTACAAATTGAAAAAATATCATTTTTCAAGCAAAAACAAGCAAAAAACTGCACACTCAAAAACCATATGCGCAAAAATTTACACAATTGAAAAACAACGAAGCGAAGATACAATTAATTTGGATTTTCACAAAACGATTTCGACAAAAACATAAAAAAAAGCGACAAATGCTTAGTGCACTTATCGCTTCATTTTTTTAACTAATGAATAGTAAAAACCAATGCTTATAAAATACCGTAAACAATAAGCGAATAGGTATTAACTATCGACATGATTAAACCAATGCTAAACATGGTCCAACTCAAAAATTTTGGTAACATTTTCAAAGCAAATTTATTACTTTGCTTTTTATTTTCCACCAAAAATCCCGAAAGCAATTCGGGATTGTAATTTGCCAATAAACCCATACCGGCAATCAATAATCCAATAACAATAGACAGTACATTCATAACAATTTACATTAAGCTTTATTAGGAACTGCAAAGATATGTATATTATTTAATTAATTATGCAATAATTGTGTTAAATCTCAAATTACAACATTACTATTTGCACTTTATCATTTAAAACATGATTTTTCGGCAAAAGTTCAACAAAAAGTGTTTAATCTTTATTACAAAAAAGCACTTTTACGCATTTTATTCGTTAAAATTTTCGTGCATATCCATCAAAAACAACTCAACAAGACGTGGAATAGCAAAATTACTCAAATCGTCGATTGATACAGCTTGATATGCATCGAGTTCGAAATCGGCATCGCGAAGCTCTAACACAAACATTTGAGCAAAAATACGTTGATGTGTGAGTACATGTTTGCGCTTCGAAACAGAAAAAAGTTTATAGTTTTTGTCGGAAAAATGCTTTTTAAATATTTCCGATTGCTCCAGAGCATCCAAGGCAATTTCAGTATCAGTTTCAAACATAAATGGCTCGTACAAATTTTGCCAAATATCTTTTTCGACACGCTTTTTTAAAAATGTTTTATTTTGCGATATAATAAATATATAATTGAAAAAGCGATTGCGGACAGCTGTTTTTTTCGATTTAAATGGCAACTGCTGCACCATATTATTATTGTAAGCAACACACGGGGCTATCAGTGGGCAAGCATCACAATCGGGATTTTGCGGAACACATTGCAGCGCGCCAAATTCCATAATGGATTGATTGAAAAGCGCCGGATTGGTATCTTGAATAAGTTCGGACAGTATCGAATGAAAAATTTGCTGATTGGCCTGTACATCGATCGCCTCTTGAATTGCAAAAAGGCGCGCTAGCACACGATACACATTGCCATCGAGCACAGGTGTGGATTGAGCAAATGCAAACGAAGCAATGGCTGCAGCAGTATAATGCCCAATGCCAGGCAATGCAAGCAATTGCCGATACGAATTTGGAAAAACACCGCCATATTCGCTACTGATAATTTTGGCCGTTTTATGCAAATTGCGTGCACGCGAGTAATAGCCTAGTCCCTGCCACAGTTTCAAAACCGCATCCTCGTGTGCCATGGCCAGGTGCCGAACAGTAGGAAAAGCTTCGACAAATCGATTATAATAACTTGTACCTTGCGCAACACGAGTTTGCTGCAAAATAACTTCGGAAAGCCAAATTCGATAAGCATCGGTAGTGTTGCGCCAAGCCAAATCGCGTTTATTGTGTGCATACCACTCGGATAGCACCTTTGAAATTACATGCATAAAAAGATATGAATTGTTTATAAAACTAAAAAAAATGCCTTAACGCCAAGTCAATTGCAAAATTACTTATAAATAACCGTACATTTACAAGCCAAACAAATAAAATAACGCATCTTTGCAAACGCAATATTATTAATGTCAGCAATATAAAACAGCAAACAACATTTATGAGAAAAAGTTTCATACTCTTCATCGCTTTAATAGCGCTGCTTTCGTGTGGCGAAAAATCATACAAAATTGAAGGCACCGTAACGCAAAACGATTTAAATGGTTTGACCATATATATATCGGAACGCATCGACCGTGTATGGATAAACATTGACAGCACACGAATTGAAAACAACAAATTTGTATTCGAAGGAATAAACGATAGTGCACGCATTGCTTTTATTGTATTCGAAACAGCCAGTGGCGAGCGCATTCGTCAGCCCTTTGCATTCGAAAATGCGCAAATCACTATTAATTTTGACAGTGTAAACACGCCACGCCTTTCAGGCTCAAAAAACAACGATTTGCTACAATCATACTTCGATGCACGCAACAGCATATATGCCGAGTCGATGGCATACTATGCCGAAAACAGCAATCTAGAGAAAAACGAAACACAACAAGCCGAATTCGATGCAAAAATGAATGAGTTTAATGCCACCGAAGTTGAGTTGAACAAGCAGTTTTCGCTCGAACATGTGAATACGCTCGTGGGCACTTATGTATTTACAAGCACATTTTTCGGCATGTCGATTGACACGAAAACAGAAATTGTTTCGAAAATGGACAAAAAAACATTGGCGATACCACGCATAAAAGAAATTGTTGAAAATATTGAGATAGAACGCAACACTTCGGTTGGCAGTATATATACCGACATAAAACTCAGCAAACCCGATGGAGCAACACTTGCTTTGTCGGAGCTCGTTGGCAAAAGCGACTTTGTGCTTGTTGACTTTTGGGCATCGTGGTGTGGGCCATGTATACGCTCGCTACCCGAATTAAAAGAGCTTTACAACAGCACCGACCGCAAAAAACTAGAGATATTGGGTGTTTCGCTCGACAACGACAAAGAAGCATGGTTGGCATGCATCGAAAATCACGAACTTATTTGGCCTCACATTTCCGATGTACAAGGTTGGAAGTCGGCAGGTGCAAAGTTATATGCCGTAAGTTCGATACCCGCCACTGTACTTATTGATAAACAAGGTGTTATTGTAGGGCGCAATTTATCGAAGAAAGAAATTGAAAAAATACTCACAGAAAACTAAAAAAACGGACATAAACTATTTTTTTTGAAAA
>CAZEVV010000007.1:0-9059 GCA_964515675.1 uncultured Paludibacter sp.
TTTTTTTGTTTTTTCGCGTTAAAATACTATTGCGTCTGAAATTCGAGATTAATATTGAGGCATCTCTTTACTGAAATTTCAACTAGGCAAATGGTTTTGGTTCGCTTTGTGTGTGAAATACTTTTATGAGTGATAGTGGCATAAAAAAAAGGCTTATTCCCATTCGGAATAAGCCTTTTTTTATGCTTTAGCTTCAACGATTATTCGTTCATAGCTTTATTAAGTGCATCGTACTCTTTGTCCATTTTCAAGCGATAGTACAAATTACGCAATGTTTTTTTGTATTCGAACTCATCGGGATTCAATTCAATCGCTTTTTTATAATGCGGAATTGCTTCGGCAAATACTTTGTCGATTTTTACACGCTCAGCATTGTAAAGCTTAATGTCTTTAATATTGTTAGCATCATCAGACATGCGAACCGCTTTGTTGTAGAAAAGACGTCCGATTTCGGCATGAGCATCAGCCAATTTGGGGTCGAGTTCAATCGCTTTGTCAAATGCTGCACGTGCATCATCGTATTTGGCCATCAACTCGTCCAATTTACCTTTTACTAAATGATATTGAGCTACAGTTGGCTCTTTTGCAATGGCAGCGTTCAAGTATTTTACCGCTTCTTCCGATTGATTAGTAAAGATATAGTGGTTAATTAAATTTTGAAGATAAAAAGGTTCGGCCGGAAAACGTTCGAAACCTTCTTTCAATATTTTCACATAATTAACTGTATCTTTTCTGTCGGCGTACTCTTGATAGATTAACTGGTGAACTGCATTTTCTTCATATCCAGCTGTTTTCATTTCGAGCAAATGTTTAAGTGCCAAGTCATTCTTTTTAGCGTTGATAGCTGCAAATGCAGTGTAGTACTTAATCATATAGTAAGTCGAGTCGAGTACCAATTCATTGTTCATCATTGGTAATTTAGGTATTCCTAAATATGTTTCGAAAACTTCAATTGTTCTTTCGAAATTCTTTTTTTCGTACAAATGAGCACCATAAGCTACCAAGTTGGCTTGGTTAGTAAAATACTCGCTCACTTTCGCTTTAATGTCGCGGTGTCTTGGTCGTACTTTTCCTTTTGCATTGGGCAATTGGTCGAGTTCCCATGCTTTAACAAAATACTTGTACGATTCCATAATGGCCTCACCTTTTTTGTCGATGTCGTGTTTTTGCGAAAGCATCATTTTTTTAATTTCAGCTTCGTTCTCTTGGTAGCCAATTAAACCTGCAACATACCAAGTAGTTGCTTGGTTTTTGGTGGTTTCATCTTCCAACGCAAGTTTAATTAAGTCACGCGCGCCTTTAAAGTCGGGTGTTTCCATTAAAGCTCTGTTTCGTGCTGTCGAAACATTTTTCTTTTGTGCAAATGAACATGTAATGCTCATTACCAAAATCATGGATAAAATAATTTTTTTCATGATAATAATAATTTGATTGTTGTTGTAATACTTTTCTTTTTTTTTGAGGACAACATTTCGCTTTTTGACGAAATGTTGTTCTCAGGAGTTGTTTATTTATTCGTTGTTGTTGTCGATTACAGCTGTATCATTGTCGGTAGTGTTTTCGTTGTTTGGAGTTTCCACGCTTTCGCCATTTTGTTCCTCAAGGTTTTCAATTTCCTCTTCAACTTCACTCATAACTTTACATACCGAAGCAATTTCGTCGTTGCGTTTTTCGAGGTTGATAAGTCGCACGCCTTGTGTGGCACGTCCCATAATACGGAAGTCGGCAACTTTCAAACGAATTGTGATGCCCGATTTGTTGATAATCATCAAGTCGTTGTCGTCGTTTACGCTTTTCACGCTCACCAATTTACCTGTTTTTTCGTTGATGTTCATTGTGCGTACACCTTTACCACCACGGTTGGTTATACGATATACGGCTATTGGCTCACCATTTTCGTCGAGAAGCGTATTGCCTTCTTCGTCGCGCTCATCAAGCAATGTTCGTTTGCCATATCCTTTTTCCGAAATAACCATAACGCTCTCGTTCGAATCTTTTTTTACACAAATCATGCCAACGCATTCATCGCTGCCATCTTCGTCGAGCGTCATGCCGCGAACGCCAGTAGCTGTACGTCCCATTTCGCGCACTTTCGATTCGTGGAAACGTATGGCACGGCCATTGCGATTGGCCATCAATACATCTGAGTCGCCGTCGGTCATACGCACTTGTATTACTTGATCGTCCTCGCGTATTGTTATGGCTATCACACCATTTTGGCGTGGACGCGAATATGCTTCGAGCGATGTTTTTTTGATAACACCTTGTTTGGTTGCAAAAATCAAAAAGTGACTGTTGATGTATTCTTTATCGTTCAATCCTTTAACACGGATAAATGCATTCACCTTATCGTCCGAATCGATATTGAGCAAGTTTTGAATCGCACGTCCTTTTGAATTTTTCGATCCCTCAGGTATTTCGTACACTTTTAGCCAGTAACATTTACCTTTTTGTGTGAACAAAAGCATTGTATTGTGCATCGAAGCAGGGTAAATGTATTCGATAAAGTCTTGGTCGCGCGAGTCGCTACCTTTTGATCCTACACCACCACGGTTTTGTGCTCTAAACTCGGTGAGCGGTGTGCGTTTAATATATCCGAGGTGCGAAATTGTAATAATCATTTCGTCGTCGGCATAAAAATCTTCGGGGTTAAATTCTTCCGAAGCGTATACAATTTGCGTACGGCGGGCATCGCCATATTTTGCTCTAACCTCCAACAGTTCGTCGGTGATGATTTGCATACGCAATGCTTCGTTTTCTAAAATTTCTTTCAAGCGAGCTATTAAATCCAATACCTCTTGATATTCGGCGCGCAATTTGTCTTGCTCCATGCCCGTGAGTTGGCGCAAGCGCATTTCTACAATAGCACGTGCTTGTATATCGGACAAAGCGAAACGTTCCATAAGGCCATTGCGTGCCTCTTCGGGTGTTTTCGAGTTGCGAATTATTTGTATGGCTTCGTCCAAATTGTCGAGTATAATCATGAAGCCCTCGAGCAAATGCGCTCTTTTTTCGGCTTCACCCAATTCGTATTGTGTGCGACGCACAACTACTTCGTGGCGGTGCTCAACAAAATAATGAATTAAATCTTTGAGGTTGAGCATGCGTGGACGACCATGCACCAATGCAATATTATTTACACTGAAAGATGATTGTAGTGCCGAATATTTGTAAAGTTTATTGAGTACTACGTTCGAGTTGGCATCGCGTTTGATGTCGATAACGATGCGCATTCCATCGCGGTCCGACTCGTCGTTGATATGCGAAATGCCTTCAACGCGTTTGTCTTCAACGAGTGCAACAATTGATTTTATAAGTTCGGCTTTATTTACTTGGTAGGGTATTTCGTTAACAATGATACGCTCGCGCCCATTATTTTCGGTTTCAATATCCACTTTCGAGCGCACCATTACTCTGCCGCGCCCTGTTTCGAAAGCTTCTTTTACGCCTGCATAGCCATAAATGATACCGCCAGTAGGAAAATCGGGAGCTTTTACAATTTTGATAAGTTCGTCGATTTCGATTTCCCTGTTTTGAATGTATGCAATAATGGCATCGATGGTGTCGCGAAGGTTGTGTGGTGCCATGTTGGTGGCCATACCCACAGCAATGCCCGATGAGCCATTGATAAGCAAGTTAGGGATACGTGTAGGTAAAACTACAGGCTCTTTTAAGGTGTCGTCGAAATTCAACTGAAAGTCAACAGTGTCTTTATTAATGTCGATAAGCATGTCTTCCGACAGTTTGCGTAAACGTGCTTCGGTGTAACGCATAGCCGCAGGGCTATCGCCATCCACCGATCCAAAGTTACCTTGTCCGTCCACCAATGGGTAGCGCATCGACCACGATTGTGCCATACGTACCAATGTGCCATATATCGATGAGTCGCCATGTGGGTGATACTTACCCATAACTTCACCCACAATTCTGGCCGATTTTTTATAGGGTTTGTCGGAGTTATTGCCCAATTCATTCATCCCAAAAAGCACGCGGCGGTGCACAGGTTTAAATCCATCTCGCACATCAGGCAGTGCACGCGAAACAATCACCGACATTGAGTAGTCGATGTACGAAGATTTCATTTCTTCGTCGATATTTACCTTGATAATTCTGTCTTGATCAATCATCTATCTTTAGTTTTGTTACTATCAAAAAAATCGCACTAAATTACTACTTTTTATTGGATTGCGCAAGCCTTTTTTTTATTTTTTGATGAGGGGTTTAATGTGTTGTTTTGTAGGTATTTGTAGTGTTTGATGATACAAAAAAAACGATGCCGAACAAATCGTCGGCATCGTAGAGCTTTGTTTTTGTAAAACGAAGCGAATTAAAAGCTCGTAAAACGAGATTATTTTTATTTTTTGTATCAATTTTGTGTAGTGCGAACACCTAATTTTTTATTTATCTTTCTTGTAAAATGCACCTAAATATTTTACATAAAAGTCATCGAGATAGTTGTCGACAGAGAATTTTCCGGCGCCAGTAAATGCTAGCAGAATGTATCCAAACATATACAAAATTGCTAATTCTTTAACTTGAAATGGATCGGCTCCATGTACAATAAATGCCGCTACTAACATACCTATGATAAGTGGAACGGCCGAAAGACGGGTAAATAACCCAAGAATAATTAGGATAGAGCAAACAAGTTCGGCAAATACAATCATTGTGAGCGACATGGTTGATCCCCAGCCTATGGGGTCGGGGAAAACGGTGCTTAATGTTGCGAAGTTGCTAAACTTTTGCCAGCCATGTGTTAGCATTAATACACCTATTGCCAATCTGAAAATCAATAATCCTATGTCGGTGAGCGTGTTAGTGCTTATTCCGCAGCAATTTAGTTTTTTATCCATATTTTTTTAAAACTTTTTTATTGGTTGATAATTTTTTATTAGTATCAACATTACTATGCTCGCTAAAGTTTTAAGAAAATATGTTTTTTGCATTTATTTTGTATATTTAGTGGATTTGTGAGGCCGTTGAGTCGATTTTTTGAGCATTTTTATGGCTCTGTGATACTTTTTACTTTTAAGCGCGCAATAAACACAGTGGTTGGGCTATCGCTTAGCATTGCTTTAAAAGTGATGCTGTTTTCGTTGTGTTTTTCGGCTTCGTAAATATTGCTGTAAATATCAATTTTGTTGTTTAAAAATGTTTCGCCCATAAAATTGACCTCATATTCTTCTATCAAATAATTTTTGTGATATTCAAAAGCAATGGCATCCAATATCCACTGACTATACTTGATATTATTTACATGTTCGTTGATGTCGAGGTCGCTATTGCGCACCTCAAAGCTTTTGAGTTTTTCAACATTGGGCGGCATTACAATTTTTTGAGCTGTGTAATCAAGCTTTAATTTTGTGTTAACATCTAAATACTCGTAGGTGTTTTCAAGTTTTTTTGGTTTGCGTGTTTCGCTATCCAATGTTATCCAGGTTGTTGAGCAATCGCCCGCTTTTTTGTCGCCCACAAATATTTCGTACTCTCGAAATGCGTATATGCCTGATAGGGGTTGTGGCCAAGTTTTTACAGTAATAGTATCGTTCCATTGTGGCCAGAATTCCATACGTAGTTTCTGCCTAATGAGTACCCAAAAGCACTGTTGTTGCAATAAGTCGTTGTAGCCAAAACCCAACATGTCGGCATGTTCGCCTGCAATGTCTTGTAAAATGCCCAACAAGCCAAACAAACTCAGTTTTTTGCGATTGTTGATGTTAAGCGTGTTTATTTTGTAGTTTCTTTCGCAAACATACAATTCATTTTTTAATGCTTTATCTTTCATTTCTCATTTTTCATTTTTCATTTTTCATTTTTCACTTTTAATTATGCCTCCGCTCACAAAGTATTTTTCGAAAGATTCGGGCAATTCCGGCATTTTGTCGAATATTGCATATACACTCGACCCCGAGCCCGACATTGAAGCATACAGTGCACCTGCATCGTAAAGTTGATTTTTAATTTGTTCAATTTCGGGAAATTCGGCAAATACCGACATTTCGAAATCGTTTTTTATGCAATTTTTCCACTCGGAAATGGGTTTTTTTATGCTTTCGGCAAGCGACAATGCAGGTTTTGTGGGCACTACTTTTGAGTAGGCCAAAGGTGTTGGTATATGAATATCGGGTTTTACTAAAACTAAAAAATAACCATCAAGCGACAGGTCAATTTTTTCGAATTCGTTACCAATACCACTTGCAAAAACGGGTTCGTTGTTAATGAAAAATGCGCAATCGGCACCTAATTCGGATGCTATTTTTTCGAGTTCGTTGTTGCTAATATTAAGTTTGAACAATTCGTTCAACATTTTTAGCGTAAAAGCAGCATCGGCCGAACCGCCACCCAAACCTGCGCCGAATGGGATGTTTTTCTGAAAGCTAATATCGATGGGTGCTAAAGCATAGTAGCTTTGTAACTTACGATAAGCTTTTACGATTAAGTTATCCTCGGGTTCGCTGTCGACCATAATGCCACTGCTCGAAAAACTATAATCGCTGCAAGTTTCGGATGGCTCGATATTTAATACATCGCACAGGCCAATGGGATAAAATACTGTTTCGATATTGTGGTAGCCATCGGGTCGTTTTTCAACAATGTCAAGTCCGATATTTATTTTTGCATTGGGGTATGATAACATTTTGATTTGATTTTTTTTGCAAAAATAAGTTTTTTTCTTTTCAATCAATCAACAATGTGCACAATTCGCATTTAAAATTATTAGATTTTTTTTTAAAATTCAAATTAATATAAATAAAATGCATATTTTTGTAGTGTTGTGAAATATGGGCGTTTTGACACAATAATATAGTGTTGTTAAATATAGTGTTGTTATATTCGTATTTAAATGCAACTAAAAATGTAGTTGATGTAATTAATTGAAAATTAAATATATTGGGCTGTTGATATGAAAATTGGAAAGATAAATATTGATAAAGACGAGGTTTACAAAATTATTTTTGAGAGCGATACACCTATGGGCAAACGTTTCGATGTTGTGCTTTTGTGGGTGATATTGGCAAGTGTAGTTCTAGCCGCTTTGGATAGTGTACCTGCGGTAAATTTATTATATTCGGGGAGCTTTATAACGTTTGAGTGGATATTTACCATTTTATTTAGTTTGGAGTATGTGGTTCGCATTTGGTCGTCGCCACGCAAAACAAAATATGTTTTTAGTTTTTGGGGAATGATTGATTTAATGTCAATATTACCCACCTATTTAAGTTTATTTTTCTTCGGATTTCAGTATCTTATTGTGGTTCGTATATTAAGGTTGTTGCGTATTTTCAGGGTGCTAAAACTAGTGCGTTACAATGCCGAGGCGCTTACATTAATAATGTCGATAAAGCGGAGTTTGTACAAAATAAGTATATTTATGTTTGTTGTGCTTATTGTTGTGATTGTTTTGGGTACCACAATGTATGTAGTAGAGGGTGGCGAAAATGGCTTTAGCAGCATTCCGCAAGGTATTTATTGGGGCATAATTACTATAACTACAGTAGGTTATGGCGATATTGTGCCTACCACTGTATTGGGTAAGTTTATTTCGTCGGTTACTATGCTTATAGGATACGCCATTATTGCCGTGCCAACAGGTATAATTACTGTGGAAATGTCGCGTTTGAATAGCACTAATAAAAATAAAATTTGTAAACGCTGTAGAACAGAATGTGCCGATGACGATAATTATTGCAGTAAATGTGGTAATGATTTAAAAATCGACGACACAATCTGATTGAACATTGTAATTAGATATTTATTGTGTTTACATTCTAAGATCAATTTTAATAATTTTTGGTCATTTATGTATGGATTAATAATATGTTTGGCTAAAATGTAAGCTCAATTATTTTTTGTGAACAAAAAAAATATTTTTATTGTTATTAAATTCATATTCATAAGTTGCTGAATTTAAGTTGTGAAAAATATTTAAGGACAGATATTTTCTATTCGTAGATAATTTATTTGCAAAAAAGTTTGGTTTTAACATTTGAATGATTATATTTGCATATTGAAATAATAAAAAATAGTATTTATCCATTAAAATTTTGAACGCCTATTGCAAGAATTATACTCTTAATTTTAAAACATAAGAGCATGAAAACGTTACAACAAATGACCGATGAGCAATTGGTTGAACTGTACGAAAATGGCAATAATAAGGCTTTCGAAATAATTTTAATGCGATACAAATCGAAGGTGTACGCATATATTTACCTCATTGTACACAACAAGGAATTGGCCGAAGATATATTTCAGGAAACTTTTTGTAAAGCTATTGTCACCATTCAACAGGGTCGTTATACCGATAATGGCAAGTTTTTGGGTTGGATAAACCGGATTGCACACAATTTGATTATCGACCATTTCAGGCGCGAGCGCAACGAAAATACTTGTTCGGCCGATAGTTTTGAGTTCGACATAATTGGCAACAATAGCAAACTTTCCGAAAAATCATACGAAGATATTGTGTCGAACGAGCAGGTTTTGCAAGATGTGAAGCGCTTGGTGGAGTTTTTGCCCGAGTCGCAACGGTCGGTAGTGAAAATGCGCTTTTTCGAGGATTTGAGCTTTAAGGAAATTGCCGAAAAAACCGATGTTAGCATCAATACAGCACTCGGACGCATGCGCTATGCCTTGATGAATATGCGCAAAATTGCCGAAGAAAATGATGTGTATTTAGAATTGAAATAATTCGCTTTCAGTGTAAAAAATAATAGGGCTATTGTATCAATATATATATGGTACAATGGCCCATGTTTTTTTTGTATAAAGGCTGTAATCGTCGAATTTTTGCAACAAAGCCTTTTCTTCAATTTTTATTTTGCTAAATATTACCGCACACAAAAGCAAAGCCGAAAGCATTCGCCACCAATTAAAATCATTTATCAAAAACGCCAACATAATGAGCAATAGCGAACTATACATTGGATGTCGCAATATGCGGTAGGGCCCCGATTGGCAAAGCTTCGAGCCTTGTTTGGGCATAGGCAGTGCAGTTAAGGTGTGCAATTTCATGCTGTAAACAGCACTCATTGCAAGTAATATTGCAAATGAATATA
>CAZEVV010000007.1:9159-38849 GCA_964515675.1 uncultured Paludibacter sp.
GCATCGTATTTTTCGCTGCATTCAGCACATTGTATAAAAAGCAAATGGCAATCGTTGTTGGCGCAATTTACATGTGTGTCGGCTGGCTTGCCGCATTGGTGGCATCGCGAAATGATTGTTCCGTCGACACTTTCGCCCAAGCGCTCATCGAACACAAAGTTTTTGCCTTTAAATTTCGAGGGAATGTTCAATTGTTTTATTTGTTGTGCGTACTCGATAATGCCACCATAGAGTTGTGCCACATTTTCGAAGCCATTGTTGATGAGAAATGCGCTGGCCTTTTCGCATCGTATGCCACCTGTGCAATACAGTAAATATTGTTTGTCTTTTTCCGCTTTATAATTTTCCAATACCCATTGTATTTCGTCGCGAAAAGTATCCACATCGGGACAAACAGCATTTTCGAAATGTCCAATTTCACTTTCGTAATGGTTGCGCATGTCAATCACAATAGTGTTGGGCTTGTCCAGTGCCTCGTGAAACTCGATGGCAGTAAGGTGTTTGCCTACGCGTGAGAGGTCGTAAGTGCCGTGTTCCAATCCATCGGCTACAATTTTTGGTCGAACTTTGATTGTAAGTTTGAAAAAGGATTTTCCATCATCCTCAATGGCATATTTTATAGGCACATTGTCAAGTTGAGCAATGCTGTATAGCTGTGTCAAAAAAGCATCGAGATTGTGTTCGGGCACGCTCATTTGAGCATTTATACCTTCGCGGGCAATGTAAATGCGACCAAAGCAATTGAGCGCAGTCCATTCAACAAATAATGCATCGCGAAATGCCTGTGGATCGGCAATTTCGAAGTATTTGTAAAACGAAATAGTACGACGTTTGAAAGGCTCATTGGCCAGTTGTTCCTTTAATATTCTTCTGTCAATTTTATTTACTAACATTTTTTTTTATTTGTAATTACAAGCCATAAAACAGAAATTATATTAGAAATGTTCGAAATAGTAATTCTGAATTTGGATTTGTGCAGTTGAAAATTTAGTAATTTTCAAAGATGATTTATTTTTCTGTAATCAATTATTTTAAATACAAACCCTCGTTTATTTGCATATTAATTGCATTTATTTATATTTATGCATTTTAGCCCCTGTCGTAATAATAAAATACAGCACTAAAGCCCAATTTTGATTTTTTCAAACAACAAAAAATGATTATCTTTGCGGCTTAAATTTCAGCGCTACGAAAACGTAAATTATAATCAAAAATATCCGTAAAAATGATTCATTTTTTTAAAACCAACACGCACGATATCTTTGCTGTTCAGTCGGACAAAGAATTGTCGGCCGAAGAAGTTGGAAAGCTCGAGTGGCTTTTTGGTGATGCTAAATTAATGCAGGTTCCTTCGTTGGAGGGTAACTTTGTCGGCCCTCGCCGCGAAATGATAACTCCTTGGAGTACAAATGCCGTTGAAATAACTCAAAATATGGGTATCAGCGGCATTTTTCGTATCGAATCGTTCAGTGCTTTGCCACAAACGCCTTCTGTTGAGGGCAGTGTGAGCTACGACCCCATGCTCGAACGCATTTATTCGGGATTGAACCAGGACATTTTTACAATAAACAAACAGCCTGAGCCAATATTGTATATCGACGATGTGGCGGCTTACAACGAGCAAGAGGGCTTGGCTTTGAGCGAAGATGAAGTACAATATCTCAATGATTTGAGTGTGAAAGTTGGTCGCAAACTTACAGATAGCGAGGTGTTTGGGTTTTCGCAAGTGAACTCAGAACATTGTCGCCATAAAATTTTTAACGGTCAATATGTGGTGGATGGCGACGAAAAAGAATTGAGTCTTTTTAAACTCATTAAAAAAACATCCGAACACAATCCCAATAAATTGGTGTCGGCCTATAAAGACAATGTTGCCTTTAATGCTGGACCCGAAATTGAGCAATTTGCACCCGCAAGTGGCGACAAACCCGATTTTTTTGAAACAAAAAATATACAATCCGTAATTTCGCTCAAAGCCGAAACGCACAATTTTCCAACTACTGTTGAGCCTTTTAATGGTGCTGCAACTGGTACAGGAGGCGAAATACGCGACCGCTTGGGTGGGGGTAAAGCTAGTTTGCCTATTGCTGGTACTGCTGTGTACATGACAAGTTATCCGAGAAATAAAACAATAATACAGCCCCCTAAATCCCCCACAGGGGGACTTGAAAATAGTCCTGTAATTGAAGGAGCTAACTCAAACTCTTCCTCTGTGGAGAGCTTGGGAGGGGCTATGGCTTCTTGGGAAGTTAACATTCCTCCACGCAAATGGTTGTACCAAACGCCTGAGCAAATTTTGATTAAAGCTTCAAATGGCGCTTCGGATTTTGGAAATAAATTTGGTCAGCCACTTATTTGTGGTTCGTTGATGACATTTGAACATCAGGAAAATGACAAAAAATATGGTTACGACAAAGTAATTATGTTGGCTGGTGGTGTAGGCTTTGGTACTATGCGCGATGCACTCAAAGGCAATGTAGAAGCTGGCGAGAAAGTTGTAGTTATGGGTGGCGACAATTATCGTATTGGTATGGGTGGCGCAGCGGTTTCGTCGGTGCAAACTGGTGCCTACGACAATGCCATTGAACTGAATGCTGTGCAACGTGCCAACCCCGAAATGCAAAAACGTGTTTCGAATGTAATTCGTACTTTGGCTGAGGCTGATAGCAACCCAATAATTTCGATACACGACCATGGCGCAGGTGGACATCTCAATTGTTTGTCGGAATTGGTAGAGACTACCGGTGGTGTGATTGATATGTCGGCGCTTCCGGTGGGCGACCCAACGCTTAGTGCAAAAGAAATTGCAGGCAACGAAAGCCAAGAACGCATGGGATTGGTGATTAAAAATGAAGATGTTGAGGCTGTTAAACGAATTGCCGAGCGCGAACGTGCGCCATTCTATGTTGTAGGAGAAACCACTGGTGATATGGAATTCGTATTCAAACAGGCCGACGGCCTGAAACCGATCGATTTGAAAATGGAGGACATGTTTGGCAAAACGCCACGCATGGTAATTACAGATAATAGCATAGACGTGAAATTTGAAAATGCCGAAATTGAAGAAGGTCAATTGCAACAATATATCGAAAATGTACTAAAAGTTGAGTCGGTAGCTTGTAAAGATTGGTTAACTAACAAAGTTGACCGCTCGGTGACAGGTAAAATTGCGATGCAACAATGTGCGGGCGAATTACAATTACCACTCAATAATATGGGTATGGTGGCCCTCGATTTTCGCGGAAAAACGGGTATTGCAACATCTATTGGTCATGCACCTTTGGTTGCTTTGGCCAACTCGGAAGCCGGCTCGGTAATGGCAATTGCCGAAGCACTCACAAATATTGTGTGGGCACCACTTACCGACGGGCTCGAAAGTGTGTCGCTAAGTGCCAACTGGATGTGGCCTTGCAAAAATCCTGGCGAAGATGCGCGTCTTTACAAAGCTGTTGAGGCTTGTTCGGATTTTGCTTGTAGCTTAGGGATAAACATTCCAACAGGAAAGGACTCATTGTCGATGACGCAAAAGTATGGCGACGACAAAGTGTTTGCTCCGGGCACAGTTATAATATCGGCTGCTGGCGAGGTGAGCGATGTTAAAAAAGCTGTTAGTCCAGTATTGGTCGACGAACCAAAATCGGTACTTTATTATATCGATTTCTCGTTTGATAGCTTCAAATTGGGTGGCTCTGTATTGGCGCAAACGCTTAGTAAAATTGGCGATGATGTACCTACTGTAACCGATGCCGAATATTTTAAAGCGGCTTTTGATAGTGTACAAGAAATGATAGCCGATGGTTTAATTTTGGCTGGTCATGATATTTCGGAAGGTGGTATGTTTACCACATTGCTCGAAATGTGTTTTGCCAACACAAAAGGCGGATTGAGTGTAAATCTCGATTATATTGCCGAAAGCTCGTTGGTAAAAATTCTTTTTGCCGAAAATCCTGGGGTAATTATTCAAGTAAAGGACCGCAAAGCGGTTGAGAAAATTCTCGAAGGCAATGGTGTTGGCTTTGCACGTATTGCTAAACCTATCGAAGAGCGTCGTCTCGAAATTAATCGCAAAAAAGAATCATACACGTTTTCTATCAACGAACTGCGTGATATTTGGTATAGCAGCTCGTACTTGCTCGACCGCAAACAAAGTGGCGAGGAATGTGCCCGTTCGCGTTTCGAAAATTATAAAAATCAAGCACTTCAGTTTGCTTTCAATAGTGGTTTCAATGGCAAAATGTCGCAATATGGCATTTCGCCCGACCGCCAAAAAAGTGGCATACGTGCAGCTATCATACGCGACAAAGGAACAAATGGTGAGCGCGAAATGGCTTATGCCTTGTACTTGGCTGGTTTCGATGTAAAAGATGTGCACATGACCGACCTTGCTAGCGGTCGCGAAACATTGGAAGATGTAAATATGATTGTTTTCTGTGGTGGATTCTCGAATTCAGATGTTTTGGGATCGGCAAAAGGCTGGGCTGGTGGCATACTTTACAACGAAAAAGCCAAAGCAGCCATTGACAAATTTTATGCGCGCGAAAACACATTGAGTTTGGGTATTTGCAATGGCTGTCAGCTGCTCATTGAGCTTGGACTTATTACACCTGAGCACGATGTGAAACCAAAAATGTTGCACAACGACTCGCACAAATTCGAATCGAACTTTGTTGGTTTAACTATTCCTGAAAATAATTCGGTAATGTTGGGCTCGCTAAGTGGAAGTAAATTAGGCGTTTGGGTGGCACACGGCGAAGGAAAATTCAGTCTGCCCAAAAGCGAATCGAAATACAATGTTATTGCAAAATATACTTACGATAGCTATCCGGCCAATCCGAATGGTTCCGATTACAATGTTGCGGGTATTTGCTCGGCCGATGGACGCCATTTGGCCATGATGCCACACCCTGAGCGTGCCATTTTCCCTTGGCAATGTGCCAACTACCCTGGCGAGCGCAAAAACTCCGACCAAGTAACGCCTTGGATTGAAGCTTTTGTAAATGCTAAAAATTGGATTGCTGAACGCAACGAAAAATAGCAATGTAGCCCCCAATCCCGTTCGAAAAAAAATACTTCGAAACCAAAAGAGGGATTTGAGAAAACGTCAATTTTAAAAAAATATCGTTTCAGCAGATATGTTGGAACGATATTTTTTTTGTCACATTATTGCCTTAATATCTTTTCCATCTTTCGTCCTTTGGCCAATTCGTCTACCAATTTATCCAAATAGCGTACCTTTTGTGTCAATGGGTTTTCAATTTCTTCGATACGGTAACCACAAATTGAGCCTGTAATTAAACCTGCATTGGGGTTTAGTGTCGCTTTTTCAAAAAATGTTTCGAAACTCACATTTGCTTCGATGAGCTTATGAATGTCCGACTCGTTATAGCCCGTAAGCCATTCGATTACAGCTAAAAGCTCTTGTTTTGTACGGTTTTTCTTTTCAATTTTATTTAAATAATGAGGATAAACCGATGCAAAAGTCATTTTTGCCATTCGATTATTATGTTCAGTACTTGTTGTCATACTTGTTGTGTTTAATTTAAGCCCCCCAACCCCTCCCTCCTACGTCATGAGGTAAACGCCACAAGGGGGAATTAAGAACAATTATATTAATAGATTTATATTTAGATATTTGATTTTTTGTTTAAAATAGAATGCCAAATTTTAACAGCAAATGTAAAAAAAATATATCGAAATACTTCTTGAATGCATTCCGATTTACATAATATTTTTATTGAATTATTTGTTTTCAATACAATACAATTTTTACTGTTAATGCATTGCGAATTTTTTGTATCTTTGTTTGCATTAAAAATATTAGCCATACAAAGAGAATAAAAATGGAGTTTTCAAGTTTTTTTAAATATTGCCCGGTATGTGGCAGTGCAGCTTTTGTGCATAACAACGAAAAATCGAAACGCTGCGAGAAATGCGGTTTTCAGTACTATATGAATGCTTCGGCAGCAGTTGCGGCATTTGTAACCGATAACAAAGGTCGCTTGTTGGTATGTGTGCGTGCCCACGAACCCGCAAAGGGAACTTGGGATTTGCCTGGTGGATTTGTGGATAACGACGAAAGTGCCGAAGAGGCATGTAGTCGAGAGTTGAAAGAGGAATTGAACATTGATGTGCCCAAGCCCAAATATATTTTTTCGTTGCCCAATGTGTACCAATACAGTGGTTTGGACATACCAACGCTCGATATGTTTTTTGAAATAAAATATGATGAAAAACAGGAAATAACTGTGGCCGACGATGTGTCGGAATGTTTTTTTGTTGAACGAGAATTGCTCGATTTGGAAAAATTTGGTTTAACATCGATAAAAAAAGCAGTTGCAATGTACAAAGCTGGCTTATAAATGGCTCGAAATTTGTATATTTGCCAAAATGTTTTCGTTTTTAAGTATATGAAAGCAATAACAATTTCATATCGTTATTTATCAAAATAAAAATAAAACTATTTTCTATCAACTAAATCAATGATAATCAGATGAGAAAATTTTTTGCAATGACTATGTTTGTATGTGTTTTGGCCATTACGGCTTTGCATGCACAACAAACGCTTATTTACACGAACGACGATGTTCTTTTTAATCAAGGGCGCGAGTTGTTCAATCAACGCAAATATGCTGCTTCGTACCGAAGTTTCGAGGATTTTTTGCGCAATACCGATAAAACAAAGGCAGGGCAAATACAGGAGGCCGAATATTATATGGCTGCCAATGCCTATGAGTTACGTTCGGACGATGCCGAAATACGACTTAAAGCCTATTTGTTGAAACACCCGTATACGCCGTTTTTCGACAAAACGCAGTTGATGTTGGGTATGCTCGAATACGAGAAAAAAGATTATAAAGCTGCTTTGGCTTATTTCAATCAGGTGAACGACAAACGATTGGGTAAGGATGAGCGTGTGAGCTTTTTGTTTTTCAAAGGTTATAGCAATCTCGAAACCAAAAATTATGTTGCTGCGCGCAATATCTTCAAAGAGCTGAAAGATATGAATACGCGTTACGACTTGTCGGCAACCTATTATTATGCTTATTCTGAGTACACTTTAAAAAATTATGCGGCTGCATTGCCTGAGTTTTTGAAAATTGAAAACAATCCGGCATATGTAAATATTGTACCATACTATATTATTCAAATATATTATGCACAAAAGAATTTCGACCAATTGTATGCACGTGCCGAGCAACTGTTGAAAAACAATCCGAACAACCCAAACAATGCCGAAATTTATCGCATAATGGGCGAAATTGCTTACGACCAAAAAAATTATGCCAAGGCCATTGAGAATTTTAAGAAGTACGAAAGCATATCGCCACAAGTTTTACGTAACAATATGTATCAGTTAGGGTTATCGTATTTTCAGTTGCGCGATTTCCAAAATGCAGTGAATTATTTGTCGAAAACGACCACCGAAAACGACGAGATGACCGAAAATGCCTATTTGCACTTAGGGAATGCTTATGTGAAATTGAACGACAAAGTAAATGCACGTTTGGCTTTTGAGCAAGCTACTAAAACAAAATTCAATGCTTCGGTACGCGAAGAGGCTTTGTTTAATTACGCACTCACAACTTACGAAACAACCACTGCATTTGGTGAGTCAATTACGGCTTTCGACCAATTTATCAACGAGTTTCCCAATTCGAAACACATAAACAAAGCATATGATTATTTGGCAACGGTATTTATGACCACCAAAAATTACGAAGCCGCTTATCAATCGATACAAAAAATAAAAAACCCCACACCACGACTGCTCGAAGCACGTCAGTTTCTTTTGTATCAATTGGGAACAGAAGCATTTATACAAAATAATTTTGCCAAAGCGATTGAGTATTTTACACTATCGTTGCAAAGTTCGACAACAGGTAAATACTCGGCCGAAAGTTATTTTTGGCGTTCCGAAAGTTATTTCCGTACAGGCGACAATGCCAAAAGTATAGCCGATTTACGTTCGTTTTTTAATAATCCACAATCGAGAAATAGCGTAAATGCTCGTATTGCCAACTATTCGATGGCCTATGCATTGTTTTCGCAAAAAAATTACAACGAAGCGCTCACGTGGTTCAACCGTTATATATCGGCCGAAACCAATACACAGGCTACAACTTATGCCGATGCATTGAATCGTGCAGGCGATTGTTATTTTTACAACCGCGATTTTGCACGTGCCGAACAAATGTATGCACGCGCCACAGCTGCAAGTCCTAACACGGGCGACTATGCATTGTTTCAGAGTGCTTATGTAGCAGGTTTGCAGCGCAATTACAGCACAAAAATTTCGCGCCTCGAAAATCTTATCAGCACCTATCCCAATTCGGAATATGTTGACGATGCTTTGTACGAAATGGGACGTGCCTATATAATGTTGAACAACGAAAGTCGTGCTATATCAACATTTCAGCGATTGCTCGACACACAGCCCAATAGTGCAATGGCACGAAAAGCTGGACTTGAAATTGGTATGACATATGCCAATCAGGGTAACAACACGCAAGCCATTTCGGCTTATAAAAATGTAATTTCGAAATATCCTGGAACGCCCGAATCGTATGTGGCACTCGAGAGTTTAGAGGCAATATACATCGAAATAAATGATGTTGCTGCATATTTGGCTTACACACGCACATTGAACATGAAAATAAATACTGGCGGTGGCAATCGCGAAGATTCGATTTCGTACATAGCTGCCGAACGTCAGTATATGAATGCTAATTATGCACAAGCAATTACAGGCTTACGTGCTTATATTCAGCAATTTTGCGCGGGTGGAAAATATTGTACCAATGCACAATATTATATTGCCGATAGTTATTATCGATTAAATGATAAAGCAGCAGCATTGACAGCTTTTCAGGCTTTATTGTTGATTCCGGGTAATCAATTTATCGAAGAAGCAACCATGCGTGCAGCCGAAATTACTTACGATCGCAAAGAGTATCAAAGTTCGTTGCAATACTTTAAACAGTTGCAAAATATAGCGCAAGGAACCGAAAATAGGAATATTGCACGCCTAGGAGTGTTGCGTTGCAGCTATTTCCTTAACGACCAACAAACAACCATTTCGATAGCCAACGAAATAATGAACGATGCCCGCTCGAATGCTGAGCTACGCACCGAAGCGCAATACAATCGCGGAAAAGCATATTTGGCAATGGGCAATGTAGCACAAGCCACGGTCGATTTTAAAGCACTATCAACCGACACACGCACAGCAAGTGGCGCCGAGGCAAAATTTTTGTTGGCCAATATCTATTTTGAACAAGGTAGGTTGGACGATGCCGAAAACGAAGTTATGAGTTTTACACGCATGAACACGCCTCACCAATATTGGTTGGCACGTAGTTTTATTGTGTTGGCCGATGTTTATATCAGAAGATCAAATGACTTTCAGGCCAAACAATATTTGTTGAGCTTACAACGCAATTATACGGTGAACGACGATGTGCAAGTGATGATAACTGATAGGTTAAATGCCATTGCAGCGCGCGAAAATTCAAGAATTGTCAATTAATTTCAAAAATAAATTTATTGATTATGAAGGCATTATTTTTAAATGAAAAATTAAAAACATTGAATACAATGAACAAATATAAATGGTTGCTTGCCGCATTCGTAGGCACATTGGCTATTTCGGTTGATGCACAAACTACACAAACCGAAGAGAAAAAAGTGGAGCAAAATGTGACTGTAGAGCGTGAGTACAAGCCTGCGATACAGGATGCAGGAAAAATAACTTCGGTGCCACAGCAGTTAGAAGTTGATATTCAGAAAACAGCGGCACAATATAGCGATTTTAATTTCCCAATGGCTGTTGGTCAAAATGTACAAACACTTTCGGCTGCCGAGTTGGAAAACATTCGTCGCAAAGCGAAAAATGATGCTTATGTGCGTGCTGGTTTGGGAAATTACGCCAACACCATGCTCGATTTTGCGTTGCCTATCGTGAAACTGTCGGATATGCGCCTCGATTTGAAGGCCAATCACTTGGGTACTTTCGATGCCCGAACTAATTCCGATTCGCGTACGGCGCTTTCGTTCGATAAGAATTTTAAAAAGTTCGATTTGTTTTCGGGCTTAGGTTTGGGACACCATTATTTTAAATATTATGGCGATAATTTTGATAAAAGTGTGAATGTGCTCGACCTAAGTGGACTTGATAAAACCTGGCAATACGAAGAAATGAATTTTACGCGTGTCAATCGTGTGGCGCAAAAGCCTACTGCTGGCGAGCTTGCCGATATGAGCAATAGCAATGTTTTGTGGCGTTTCAATGCCTTTGCTGGTGTTCGTTCGTTACCCAATACCGATGCTTTGCGTTACGAGGCCAAGTTCGAATATCGCGCATTCGATTCGCGTGCTGGTTTAACCGAGAACGTGTTTCATACCAAATTTGGATTTAATAATAAAAATCAGAAAAACCGCTTAGGAATGGATTTCGACTTGTATAACTTGTTGTATAAATCCAAAGATAATATCATTAACTTTTGGGATGCTTACCATGTATTTGCGTTTAATCCGTATTACAGTTTTGAGCGCCCTACCTGGAATGTACGTTTGGGTGTGAAATCGTCGTTTTCGGTTATCCACGGCAAAGCATTCAATCCTTCGCCCGATATTAGTGCCGAGTGGCGTGCAGTGCCCAAGTATTTAGCTATTTACGGTGGAGTAGGGGGTTCGTACGATGTAAATACCATGGATAAACTATTTGCCGAAAATCGTTTCCTATTTGCCGATACCCGCGTGCGCGATACCTATACGCCTGTGAATGCTTATGTTGGTTTGAAGTTTAAGCCAATACATAACTTATTGGTGGATGGCTTTCTGAATTATCAGTACATCGACAATCAGTATTTCTTTGTAAATAAAGATTATAAGGCTATAGCCCCTACTACAATGGGAGTTGATTCAACCGTAATTTTCACAAACCGTTTCAATGTGATTTACAGCAATGCAAGTTTGTTGAAAATAGGTTTGCGTGCCAACTACAATGTGCGCGATATTTTGAATGTTCAACTAAAAGGAGCCTACAATAGTTGGACTACCTACGATGAACTTTTGGCATGGAACAAACCAAAGTGGGAGTTTGATGCTACAACAGATGTGAAAATTAATCGCAATTTAAATGTAACTGCGAGCTTGTTTTACGAGGGTAAACGCTATACAAAATTTGGCGAAACACTCAGCGACATTCGTGTGTTGAGTCCTAAAGTTGATATGAATGTAGGCGTTTCGTATTCGTATTTGAATTGGTTCACAGTTTTCGGACGCGTCAATAATATTTTCAATAGCAAATACCAAGAGTTTTACGGCTACGATGTGCAAGGCTTCAATGTTTTGGCAGGAGAGGCATTTTCGTTCTAAGGAAGCCCCCCATCCCCTCCCTCCTTAGGTCATGAGGTAAACGCCTAAAGGGGGAGTTGAAATGTATTTCGTTGTTGCAAACAAATAGCTAAAAAGTGATACAAAAAAAACTATCGACAACTAATGTCGATAGTTTTTTTTGTAAATACTTTGCATGTCTAAGAATTTTTACAAATCTCTTACACCCCCTTGAGGGGGCTGGGGGGCTTCTTTTGGGCAGAACCCCAACTTTTCTCTACTCAAACATATTTCTAAATCGACTAAAAAAGTCGCGTTTGGCATTGCTGTTGGGTTCTACATTGTCCGATTTTGCCAAGGTTTCGATGGTTTGTTTTTCGCTTTTGCTTAAATGTTCGGGTATATATACGCCCACGTTTACCAACAAATCACCTGTGCCGTAGCGGTTTACGCTGGGTAATCCTTTTCCTCTTAGTCGTAGCACTTTGCCCGGTTGTGTGCCTGCTGCAATGTTGAGCTTAACTTTTCCGTCGACAGTAGGAACTTCGACAGTGCCACCCAAAATAGCAGTTGTAAATGGTAGCAAAAGGTTGTATACCAAGTCGTTTTCGTCGCGAATGAGTTCGGGATGCGCTTCCTCTTCGATAACTACGAGCAAGTCGCCATTCACACCACCACGGCGAGCTGCGTTACCTTTGCCGCTCACCGATAGTTGCATGCCTTCCATTACGCCAGCCGGAATGTTGATGCTAATCACTTCATCGTCGCGCACTATACCTTCGCCAGCGCAATGCGGACATTTATTTTTTATAATTTTACCGTCGCCATGGCAAGTTGGACATTCGCTTTGCGTTTGCATTTGCCCCAGTATGGTTTGTTGCACGCGGGTTACGCGGCCAGTGCCACGACAAGTGCCGCAAGTTTCGGTATTCGAGCCATGGGCTGCCCCTGTAGCGTTACAGTGCGAGCACATGACATATTTTTTAACCTTGATTTTTTTCTCAACACCAGTAGCAATTTCTTGAAGGGTGAGGCGTACTTTTACGCGCAAATCGCTTCCACGGCGCACACGTTGTCCGCCACGCGAACTGCCACCAAAACCACCAAAGCCGCCACCACCAAAGTGCCCACCGAAAATATCGCCGAAATGCGAGAAAATATCGTCCATGCTCATGCCGCCACCATAGCCGCCACTTGCTGCGCCACCTAGTCCGGCATGCCCGTATTGGTCGTAGCGTTGTTTCTTTTGCGGGTCGCTCAAAACTTCGTAAGCCTCGGCAGCCTCTTTGAATTTTTCTTCGGCTGATTTGTCGCCTGGGTTTTTGTCGGGGTGAAATTCGATGGCTTTTTTGCGGTATGCTTTTTTAATCTCGTCGGCCGTCGCCGATTTCGATACGCCAAGTATTTCGTAAAAATCTCTTTTGGTCATAATATTTTTTATTTTGCAAAATAATAATGTTAATTTGAAGAATTGTCCCGCTAGCTATCGGGCTGGAAGATTGTGTTTGTCAACATTTTAATCTTCGGTGTTTTCTTCAAACTTTTGATTAACTCAACAATAGTGCTAAATTTGGTTTTTGTGGTTAGCTATATTTTGATTGCAATCTTATTTTTTTTATAATTTATTCTCCTACAACAACTTTCGAGAAACGAATCACTTTATCGTTCATTGTGTATCCTTTTGTTGCGCAGTCGATAATTTTGCCTTTCATATCGTCGCTAGGCGCCGGAAAAGTAGTAATGGCTTCGTGCAAGTCGGTATTGAAAACCTCGTTTTCGGTAGGGATGGCTTTTACACCGTTTTGCAAAAGGAAAGCAATAAATTTGTTGTAAATCAATTGCACACCCTCTTTCAAAGCATCAACATCATTGGCCGTTTCGGTGGCTTTTAGCGCGCGTTCAAAATCGTCGATCATGGGCAGAATGTTCACGAAAACGCTTTCGCTTGCTGTTTTTATCAAGTCCGAACGCTCCTTGAGGCTGCGTTTGCGATAGTTGTCGAACTCAGCCATTAGTCGCAAGTTTTTATCGTTTAGTTCTTCGCATTTTTGTTGCAAAGTTTCAATTTGTGCTTCAAGGCTATTTTCGCTGTTTTCGGTATTTTCAACTTCCGATGACTCGTTGTTCGTATTTTGTGTATTCAAATCTTGCGCTTCTTGTTCAACTGTTGCTTCGTTTTCAGCTTTTGATTTTTCTTTCTTCATGTCGATGTCTATTTTTTTTATTGAATATTAAGTACGCGCACAACAACAATTTTTTTGCCACACCCACATTGTTGCTGAAATTGGCATTAAATGTGGCATTTTGTCAGTTTTTTGCAGGCTAATTGCGGTATGACTGACAGGATGGGTGTGTGTTGTTTAGTAATGAAGCTTTGTTGTTGGGCATGATATGAAAAGCAAAAAATAGCTCAAAACTACATTGTTGTGTATTTGCTTTTTAGGGTGTTGTGTGAGAAAAGGAAGTTTTATATTTTTTATTGTTACTCTTCGGGCAGTCTTTCAATTGAAATTTCGGTGTTTTGTTTCGAAATAGCAATGGCTCGGTGCAATTTATCGACAAACCATTGTTTGTCGGGTAATTCGGTAAGGTATTGTGCCACTCGAATTTCTTTTTCATCAAGCATTAATAGCTCAATGTGTTCAGTATTACCTTCGCTACACAACAATAACCCAATAGGTTTTTCCTCTTGTACTTGGCGTTCGTGTCTATCAAGCCAGCGTAGATAAAGTTCCATTTGGGCTTTATATTTGGGCTTAAATTTTCCAATTTTGAGGTCTATTGCTACCAATCTGTTTAGCTTTCGGTGGTAAAAAAGTAAATCGAGTTGATAATCTATTGTATCTACTTGAATACGCTTTTGGCGTTCAAGAAAAGCAAAGCCAGTTCCTAATTCCATGATGAATTTTTTCAAGCTGTAATAAAATTGCATTTTCTAGTTCTCTTTCGGAGTGTAAATATGGAAGGTTTAAAAAATCCAAGATATACGTGCTTTTAAAAACCAAATCGGGGTCTAAAGTCTTTTCAATAACACCCGTAGACAATAATGTCATAATTTCATTTTCTGATTTTTGTGCAAGTACGGATCGCTCGAAAGCCATCGTTTCAATTTGTTTTCGCAAATCTCTGATACCCCATTGTTGCGATACACTCATTTGGATATAGAACATCCTTTTAACTCGGTTTTCCACTGTTGCAAGCTCAATAAAATGACTCCAGCTTAATTGTTGCGACAGTGTCGCAATAATTGATTTGTCAAACTTATTGGCAACTTAACTCATTCGTGTAAGTGCTGAATAACTAAAGCCCTTACCGTGTTTATGTGTTAATTGTTGCGACAGTGTCGCAAGTATCTTTGCACCATATTCATGTCGTATTTCCTGCTTTAGTTCATTATTAATATAAGCTCCAATACCCCAGTAAAGTAAAGTGGTTTCGGAGTTTAAATATATCGAAACTCTATGTTTTGTATCCTGAATTAATTGATCAATTTCTTGGTATAGCTTGTTACAGTGAGTTATTATAATATTATCAGTGTTTTGTACATTCATACGTCTACCATTTTTTCGAATTAAATTGTTTTTTTCAAATATCAGCTTTAAATTCGCTAAGCGAACATTTTAATTTTAATTGCAAAATGTATATAAGTTTTATATCTTGGTTTTATTATACTTCGTTAATTCATGCGTGGGGTATGTAAATTGAATTAATGCTAAAATTTTAGTTATTTGTTGTTAGCAGAATACGCTTACTCCATGCAGTTACAAATTTAAAAATAAATATTTAATTAATAAGTTTTTGTATGTGTTGTTTCTAATAAAATTGTATAAACCAAAATTTTCTAAACTTTGAACTATAAATATGTTTTTTCACGAAAGCGGCTCAGCATTGCCAATGGCTTGTAACGGAAAAATGTTTTATTGTAGAGAACTAATATTCATTTCACTTTATTTTCCAACTACCTGTTTTGTCGCTTCCGATACGTGCGATTTTTCCAGTATCTTTAAGTGCTTTTAATTTGCGTTTTACTGTACTTAAACTTATATTTAATTGTTTACTAATTTCACTTGAAGTAATCAATGTATTTTGCTTTATTAAATCTAATACAAGATTGTTTACAGTATCATTTACAGTGTCATAATCACTTGTTTTTTCATTTACAGTGTCATTTACAGTGTCGATGCAAAATAAAACTATTCCAACCGCATTTGCACCGCTTTCATAAATGTATAATTTCGTTCAATCGCAAAGTGCATACAAATCGGCACGTGGGTTGATGAGCAAAATGGGAGTTTGGGTGTTTCGGATGAGTTTGAGCTCCTTGGGGCCAAAAATAATGTCGTCGAGGCCATACTCGCGCGAGGCGGATAGTAGCACAAGACTGTTGCGTTGGTTTTCGGCCAAAGCGCAGACTTCTTTTTCGATGCCGAAACTGTCCTTTTTGCCTTTGTTTATGGTTTTACTAATATCGAATTTTTCGATAAATTGTAGGATGCGCTCACAGTTTTTTTGTGCTTTACTGCCATAGTCGTTGGCCTGATAAATGTGAATGTGACTACCAAAAAACCGACCAAATGCTGCGGCGAATTGCGCTTTTTCAACCTCCTCTTCGAGATAGGTGATGGGCACAAAAACTTGCTCGAAAAGTGTAAGTGCTTGATTTTGTTTGTGTATCATGTGCGGAATGCGCAAGTTGCGTGTGGCGTTGAGTAGCTTTTGTATGTTTTTGCGCCCATTGTCGGTGCATTGCATGAGCAAAAACGAAATATCGTGCGTATCGCAAAAAATATCTAGTTCAGCTTCATTTGTATCAAAAACTATGATGTTGTGTAGCATTGCTTCGACGATTATATTGGTTGGAACAATTATTTTCAGTTCTTTGTCGAATTTTTGTGCCAAATCCTCACCCATCATCAGTAGTGCATCCGAAGGCTTGTTGTCGGTTATTAATATTGCTATCATTTTTGTTTTTTATTCTTGATAATACACACGTTTTACACGGCGCGATACGGAAGTGAGTAATTCGTAGGGAATGGTGCCTTGTGTTGCGGCCAATTCGTTGATAGAGATATTCTCGCCAAAAATCTCCACGCTATCGCCCTCGGCTGCATCAATATTTTGCAAGTCGATATTGCACAAATCCATGGATATATTGCCAATGATTTTGGCGCGTTGTCCGTTTACAAAAACTTCGGCAGCGCCATTGCTTAAGCGTCGGTTGAGGCCATCGGCATAGCCAATGGGGATGGTGGCAATGCGCGTGTCGGCAACTACTTTTCCGTTGCGACTGTAGCCTACGGTTTCGCCAGCTTTAATGTTTTTTATTTGCAAAATGGTGGTTTTTAGTGCGCAAACTTGTCGGAGCGGCTTGTTGTTGGCACTCACACCATAAAGGCCAATGCCCAAGCGCACCATGTCGAATTGGTATTGTGCAAAGCGCTCGCTACCTGCCGAATTGAGCAAATGTGTGAAAATATTATGCGCAAAAGCGGCTTTTATTTTGGCCACCGAAGCTTCGAAACTGCGTGCTTGTTGGTGTGTAAAATCGTCGAGCTCGGCATTGTCGGCACCCGCTAAATGCGAAAATACCGAGCGTATTTTGAGTTGTTGTTGCTTGCTCAGTATGTCGATGAGCGCATCAATATCCGTGGGGTCGAAGCCTAGGCGATGCATGCCGCTATCAATTTTTATGTGAATGGGGTAATTGCTTATTCCCAAACGTTGGGCAGCAGCAATAAATGCTTTGAGTATGCGAAAGGAGTAAATTTCGGGTTCGAGCGCATGGTCGAAAACCAAGTCGAGACTGTTCATCTCGGGATTCATCACTACAATGGGAATGCGTATGCCCTCGTTGCGAAGCTCCACACCCTCGTCGGCCAATGCAACCGCCAGGTAATCGCACTTATGATGTTGCAAAGTGCGAGCAATTTCCACCGCACCACTGCCATAAGCAAAGGCTTTTACCATGCACATTACTTTTGTTTCGGGCTTTAGCGCGGCTTTAAAATAATTAAAATTATGTATGAGCGCATTGAGGTTCACCTCCAATTTTGTTTCGTGGGCAATGCGTTCGAGGCGTGCCGACAGTTTTTCGAACTGAAAGTGGCGCGAGCCTTTTATCAGAATCAATTGTTGGTGGATGCTATTGAGCAATTTTGAGTTGAGCAACTCGTCGGTGCTTTGAAAAAATTGGCAAGCAATGGCATCGAATTTTGCGGCATGGGCTTTAAGATTTTCGCCTACGGCAATGAGTTGTTGTATGTTGGCCGCTTTCAGCAGTTTGGCAATTTTGCTATAAAGCACATCGCTGTTTCGCTCGTTTTGGAGCATGTCCGACAAAATAACGGTACGCTCCATATTTTTATCGGTGGCTTGTTGGTTTAAAAAATCGAGTGCGATGGACAACGAATTCAAATCCGAATTGTAGCTGTCATTAATTATCATGCAGTCGTTGTGAGCCTCTTTGAGTTCGAGGCGCATGGCAATTTTTTCGATTTGCGACATGCGCGCCTGTATGTCGGTATTTTGGTAACCCAAACAGTGCAGGGTGCAAATGCAATGCATGAGGTTTTCGATTGAAGCCTCGTCGGTAAATGGCAAAGTAAGACAATGCGCTTTGTTTTCAATTTTATATTGTACAATGCATTGTTGTTGCTTAATTTCTTTGGATATTATTTGCAAATAATTACTCGCCTGCGTTCCCCAACTGAAAATTTGTGCATGCAAATGGCTATGCTCAATTTCGCGTGCAATTAATTCGTTGTCGGCATTGAAAATTAGATATTTACAATTGCTAAACAAATGGAGTTTCTCTTTGCATTTCTCACTGTAACTCTCAAAATTTTCTTGATGTGCATCGCCCAAATTACTGAAAATGCCTATTGTTGGTTGAATAATGCGCGCCAGTTTTTCCATTTCGTTGGGTTGCGAAATACCCGCTTCGAAAATGCCCAATTCGGTGTTTGTGTTGAGTTGCCACACCGAAAGCGGAACGCCAATTTGTGAGTTGAAACTACGTGGCGAACGCACAATTTGTTTGTCGGTGTGAAGCAATTGGTAAAGCCATTCTTTGATAATGGTTTTACCATTGCTGCCTGTAATGCCAACGATGGGAATGTCGAATTGCAGTCGGTGTTGTTGCGCAAGCGTTTGCAGGGCAGCTAAACTGTTGTTTACATGCAAAAACACTGCATCGGGGTATGTCTCGTTGTAGTTTTCGTTTTTCTCAACAACAAAAAAACGCACTTTCCTGTCGTAAAGCTCACCAATGTATTTGTGTCCGTCGTTGCGGGCCGTGTGTATGGCAAAAAACAATGTTTCGTTGGCAAACGACAGTGTGCGGCTATCGGTGAGTAGCCACATTATTTCGGTGTCGTTCGTTATTGCGTTGCAGTTGAGTGCTTTTGCTATTGCTGAGAGTTTCATTTTGCAATTTATTTTTTATGCTGCAAAAATAATCATTTAAAACGCATAAGCACCACATCGCCACCAGAACTTGTAACGAAAAACGCATTTTTTTTGCCAAAGCGTATGGTGTTAATAATTGAATTTCCAATTTTGTAGCGCCATTTTACTTCGCCTGTATTTAAATCGATGCCATGCAAAAGTCCGTTTTTTGTGCCAAACACTATTGTTCCATTTTGCTCAATGAGCATGCTTGGGTTGTGGTCGTAGCCATAGGCGGCATTGGTTTTCCACAGTTTTTTCGGCGTATCGCTCATGGCACACATGGCCACCACGCTATCGTTCATGCAGCGACTCAGCACCATTTTTTTGTTGGCCGAGAGTCCTACTGTTTCGCGCACTTGATGCTCGTTGGTGCGCCAAATGGTTTGTCCAGTATTTATGTCGATGGCCGTAAAAAAGCGGTCGGGGGCAGTAACAAACACTTTGCCATGCGCCACAACAGGCAGCACAGCAGCAGGCGAAAAGTGCATGCGCGTGTTGCCATTGTTCCATTTCCATGCCAGCGATCCATCTTTTTTGTTGAGGGCATACAAATGGCTGTCCCAAGCACCAAAAATTATTTTGTCGCCCGCATCGGCGGCTTGCGTTTCAACATATCCTTGCACGCCATTGTAGGTCCAATGCAGTTTGCCAGTGTTCAGGTCGATGGCTCTGAAATGTCCGTCGCTGCCACCAATAAATACAGTGTCGTTGCTCACGAGTGGCGTTCCCATTACTGCTTTTTCGGTGCTCAATTGCCATATCAGTTGCCCATTTTTTGCGTTCAAACAATATATATTTCCATCCGTTGAGCCAAAAACCACTTTGTTATTGCTCACTTCGGGCGACGAAATTATGCGACTGCCCGTTTTGTAGCTCCAAATATCTTTGCCATTGCGTGCCGAAATGCAGTGCATAAAGCCAAGGTCGTCGCCAAAATATACTCGGTTTTTATCAAAGGCAGGACGCGAGTAAATGGCTACGTCGATGTTTTTTGCCCATTTTACTTTTGCGTTTTTATTATTTTTATTTATGTCAAAATTGGGACGAATGCTTTGGTCGGGCGCTTCAAATTGTCGTTTTTCGAGGTCGAGAGCCAACCATTGGCGTGGGGCATGACCAATTTTTTGTTCCACAATGCGCAATGAATCCGATATTTCGTAAATATTATATCCGCCCACAGGCTCTTTGGCACGCAAAGTCGATCTATTGATTATGCCATGCAATCCATCGTAGCTCAGCAAGGCATTGCGGTGGTAATGTCCGCTCAGCACAGCAATAATATTGTATTTTCGTAGGCGGTCTGTCATGTCGTACCAATTGTCGATATCGCCCCGTAGCAGCGGATAATGCGTAGCCACAATGCGCGGTTTGGCCGGGTCCAAAAGTGCCAATTGTTCGCTCACCCAAGCAATATCCTGCGGTGCAATATGTCCGTCGCCCATTTTAATTATTGGCCCCGTAGTGAAGCCAACAAACTGATAGCCTTTGTGTTCGAAAGCAAAGCGGTCGTTGCCAAAAATCTTATAAAAATCGGTTACGCCCGATTCGCTCCATTTCGTTTCGTGATTGCCCATGCTAGCATAAAACGGCACTTTCAGTTGGTCAAGCATTTGTTTGGCATGCACGAGCGAAGCAAAATCGCCCTCCTCCGTAATGTCGCCATTCACAATTACAAAATCGATGTCGTTGCGTGCATTCACATCGGCCACGGCAGCCTGCAAATCGAGTGCAGCCGTGGGGTTGGTGGGCTGTATATGCAAATCGGTAAATAGCGCAAACTTAAACGCCTGCGACCAAGCACTTGTCGAAACAATCAACAGTATGATTAGTGCGAAAAAATTGGTTTTTATCCTCATGGTTTTTATCCTCGTTTTAATATGTTTTTGTTGTTTGTTGTCGAATCGAAAAAACGAAACTTGTACTCCGTTCGAAATTAATTGTTAGCATAAAACACTAACGCTGCAAAGATAAGCTACATTACGCACAAAAGCCAATAAATTACGAATTTTTGATGCTTTGCTTAACAAGGGTTTAAAAAAGTGGGCAGTGTGGCGTGTTTATTACTGATATATGGATTGTTAATAAAACTTAATCAGTACTTTTCGTTAATGTTTATTATGTTTTGATTTAACTATAATGACTCAATGTAAGTGCTTGAAATACAGTTGGGTTAATGAGGCAGGAAAATCACACGTGAGATTGCCTATTTTCACACGTGATATTGCTCAACATCACACGTGATATTACCCAACATCACACGTGATTTTCACCTACATCACGTGTGATATTTTCGCCAGCTAATTTAGTTAAATTTGTTGTTTTTTGATAAGATATTTTAATGCTGTTGTTTGGATTTCCACACTTTCTTGAACAATAAATGCTCAATTATGGCAGGAAGTTTTTGTTTTTGCTAAAAATCTAATAACCATATTCACTTTCAGGTTCGCTGGCAATAGAGTGATTTGGTTTTGCTAAACTATATATGTATTCAGGCGCAAAATCGGCTCCATTCTCCCATTCAATGGTATTGAATTTAATGCTATATTTTTTGAATGCAACAATATCTTTCAATTGTTGAAAAATATTCCCAACAAGTTCATGTTCAAAATCTACAACAAATATTTCAGCATTGTTGAATTCCACTTCAATTTTGTAATCGGCTATGTATATTGCCTTAATTATTTCCAAAAACATATTGTATTATTTTAATGGTTCAATTTTAAATAATTCATCACCCGACTGAGCCAAGGCCCAATTGGTCATTAACTCACTTTTGTGATTATCTAACCACTCAAAAACCATTTTAAGTGCTCTTTGAGGCATTTTTTCCTTAACTACTCCATCATCTATGCTAACAATTGCCTTAAAATCGCCATACCAAACATGAAAATGAGTTGGATTATGGTCTTTTACAGTTCATCAATATTATGATTACGTAAAATCTCGAAATTCCAGGCATAAATATATTTTTTTGAGCAATCATAAGAAATTAGTACGCGAATATTTGCAAAGATAGAAAATATGTTTTGAAAACAATTATTTTGATGCATAATTTATTCAGATTAAACACTAAGAGCCAATATGTTGATGATTGTGTGGCAAATCATTTTTAGGGATAATCGGGTACGCTCACACCAAACCTTCATAAAAAAATGACATAATAATTTGTCATTCATATCAAAGAGAAGTATCTTATATTTTTAACTGAACAATAGTCGTTTTAATTATCAATAATTTGCTTCAAAACATATTATTGATTGTAATGATGTGTAAATTCGATGTAACTATTTTATATTAAATTTGACAGACAAAGTATTCCGAATACGAAATAATCAAGAACTTTTCCGGTAGCTTAGTACGGCCCAACCATTAAAAATAATTGCAAAAATACTTAATATAAGCAAATGACTCCAAAGTTGTATTGTATTGCTACCTTTAAGATATACAGATCGCATAACTTCCATTAAGTATTTAAGTGGATTGAAGGCTGCAATTCCCTTTGCCCATTCGGGCATACTATCGATAGGTGTGTAAAGTCCACTCAACATAATGAACAATAGCATGAAAAAGAACACAATAAACATGGCCTGTTGCATGGTGTTTGCGTAGTTCGATATAACCAATCCTAAACCAGAAATAGCTAAAATATAAATGGTTACAAAAAGATAAATGGTGCTGAAATGCCCCACCGGTACTAAACCATATACTGCCCATGCAATGATAAAGCCTATCGAAATGACAATAAAACCTATGAGCCAAAAGGGTATTAATTTGGCTAAAATAAATGTTAAGCGAGGTACCGGACTTACATTCATTTGTTCGATTGTGCCCATTTCTTTTTCGAAAACAATTGACACGGCAGGTAAAAATCCGCACAATAAAGTAAGTATCATCACCATTAAAGCAGGAACCATAAAAACCTGATAATTTAGATTTTTATTAAACCAAAATTGTGATAGAATATTTATTTGTGCAGTATTATTTACTGCTTTTAAAGGCGTAAATTCCGAAATAATATTATAATTGAAATCGCCAATAATATGCGACAAATAGGTCATTGCGATATTCGCTTTCATACCATTTACTGCGTTGGCCGATATCATTACTTTGGCACCTTGTGTGTTTACTATGTTTTTTTCGAAATGGGCTGGTATTTCAAAAATAACATCTGCTTTATTCAATTCAATGGCTTTAAGCGCATCGTTGTACGAGTTGGAACTATGCGTTAGTTTGAAATACTCCGAACTGGTAACTGCTTCTATTAACTGTTTTGAATAGGATGATTTATCGTTATCAATTATTGCTAGGTGCATATCTTTGATTTCGTAACTGGCGGCCCATGGAAAAACCATCAGCACCATAACCGGAAACATGATAATCATTCTCGGTAAAAAACTGTTGCGAATCAATTGTTTAAATTCTTTTTTCAATAAAAATTGTATCATATCTTAAACTGTTTTCTGAAATTATTACTTAAAAAAATAATACAAACATTTTTTTTACTCCAATCTGACTTTGAATTTTTTCAGACTAATAGCGGTTAATACTGCACCCATGAGGGCCATAATGCCTACTTCGGTAAGTACAGCGCTTATACCTAAGCCTTTAATCATTATAGCTTTTACCGAAATAATATACCACTTAGCTGGTACAATGTTGGATATTATTTGTAATGGCAGTGGCATATTTTCGATAGGAAAAATCATTCCCGATAGTAACATTACTGGAATCATAAAGCCCATGCCCGATATAATCATGGCTGTGAGTTGCGAATTTGTAAGTGTTGAAACAAGTAACCCAAGCGCCAATGCAACATAAATGTATAAAATTGATACAAAAACTAAGCTCAATAAACTGCCTGAGATGGGCACTTTGAGTACAAAAACCGACAATAGCATGATGGTTGCAAAATTTACAAACGACAAAACGAAATAGGGGGCTATTTTTGATAATATTGTGTATATCGGTTTCATGGGCGAAACGAGCAATATTTCCATATTTCCCATTTCTTTTTCGCGTACTATGGCAATGGATGTCATCATTGCACAAATGAGCATCATAATCATGCCCAAAACACCAGGTACAAAATTAAATGCATCTATCATTTGTGGATTGTAAAGCATTTTTATCTCGGGTGTAACAAAACCAGTTGGTGCTTTAACTTGGTTTAAATCTTGTTGAAATGAATTGATAATATTTGAGGCATAAAAAACAAATGAGGTGGCTGCATTTGGATCTGTTGCATCGGCTATTAGTTGTATGTTTGCCTTGCCAATATGCGTTAAGTTTTGCGAGAAATTGTTTTCGAAAACAATGGCTAATTTTGCTTTACCATCTCTGAAATTATCTTCTATCTCAGCTGTGTTATGCACAATAGCTGCTACATCGAAATAATCGCTTGCATCAATTTGTTGTATGAGCCTTTGCGATAACTCATCTTGTGTGTTATTCAATATAACTATATGCGTATTTTTCACCTCAGTGGTGAGTGCAAAACCAAATAGTATTATTTGAATAATTGGCATCAACAACAAAATCATTATGGTTGTTTTGTCTCTGAAAATATGTAGAAATTCTTTTCGAATGAATGAAAATAGTTGTTTCATTGTAAAGTATTTGAATTTTATTTTTTATTTGCAACGTATGATGTAAGTATTTTGAATTTAAAAATAATCAGCATATTATAAGCTTTAAATTGCTGCATTACATAATACGCATTATTTTAAAGCAAACAATCTTTTTTTTGTATTGAAGGCTGACTATTGTTGTTTTCAAATTTTTAAATATCGCTTCGTTTTGCCTTTCGAGCCAATTGAGTAAATACCTCATCCATATTTTGGGCATTGAATTGAGCTTTTAAATTTCGGGGCGTATCCAAAGCATCAATGCGGCCATCCACCATAATTGTAACGCGGTCGCAATACTCAGCTTCGTCCATGTAATGGGTTGTTACAAAAATGGTAATGCCTTGTGAAGCAGCATCGTAAATGAGCTCCCAAAATTTTCGACGCGTTATAGGGTCAACACCTCCTGTGGGTTCGTCCAAAAACACTACTTTGGGTTGATGAAAAACCGACACCGAAAAAGCAAGTTTTTGTTTTAAACCTAGGGGTAAAGATTTTACGAGTTTATTGCGCTGTTCTTCAAATTCAAGCTTTGCGAGCAATTCATCCGTTTTTTGTTTTATTTCTGTTTTCGACATACCGTATATTCCGCCAAATAATTCTATGTTTTCCCACACTTTTAAGTCATCATATAGCGAAAATTTCTGACTCATATATCCTATGTTTTTCTTTACTTTCTCGGGTTCAAGGGCTATGTTGTAATCTGCTACTATGCCAGTACCATTACTAGGAATGCTTAGGCCACATAACATACGCATGGCTGTTGTTTTTCCTGCTCCATTGGCACCCAAAAATCCAAAAATCTCGCCTTTTTTCACTTCGAAGGAAATGTTGTCGACAGCAGTGAAATGTCCAAATTTTTTTGTCAGATTTTGGGCAATAATTACTTTGTCGTTCGCTGTATGTTGCAAATTATTCATTTTTTTTTTGTTTTAGTGCTTTGCAGCTTTATTCATAAACATCTCAAAATCTACTTTCACTAAGTTCCATGAAACAATCTTCGATGCTCGGTGCTATGTCCTGAATCGAGATATGTTTATGCCCAGCTTCTGTTAAATAGTTGCTCAACAATGCTGTGTCGAAATTGAGCGAATTTACTTTTACGTGTATTGAATCGCCAAAAGCAAAACTGCTTTTTGTGTTGTTAAACTTTCTGACATCAATTAAAAGCTTTTGCATATTGTCGGCCTTCACACCAAGCAATCTGTCTTTGTATTTCGAAACTATGTTCTTCGGACTGTCAATTTCCAGAAACACACCATTCTGTATTAGTGCAATACGGTCGCAAAGACTCGCTTCGTCCATATAGGGTGTTGATACAATTATGCTAATGCCTTGTGCTTTGAGTTTTTTTAGCATTGCCCAAAATTCTTTTCGCGATACAGGGTCGACTCCTGTTGTGGGTTCATCTAAAAAAAGCACAGTAGGTTTATGTATTAAAGCACAACTTAGGGCTAATTTCTGTTTCATTCCACCCGATAGTTTGCCAGCACGTCGTTTTTTAAATGGTTCAATTTGTATGTATATATCTTTAATCAAATCATAATTTTGCTCAACTGTTGTATTAAAAACTGTGGCAAAGAAGTTCAAATTTTCCTCCACCGTAAGATCTTGATACAACGAAAATTTACCGGGCATATAACCTACACATTCTCTTATTTTTTTGTAATCATTCACCACATCATATCCTGCAACACTTGCTTTGCCACTATCAGCTAGTATTAGGGTTGTAAGTATACGGAAAAGTGTTGTTTTGCCTGCACCATCTGGTCCAATAATCCCAAAAATCTCTCCTTTTTCTACATTAAGATGGATGTTTTTCAGGGCTTCAACTTTTCCGTAACTTTTGTTGAGCGACTCAATTTGTATGCTATAGTTTGTATTTTGTTTTGCAGTATCCATTTGTTCTGTTTATGTTTTTCGGAGTGCTATCCGAGATTAAATTGAAAAATCAACAATTAAAAGTTGACATTTCCGTACATGCCAATTTTGAGAAAACCATCGTTTTTGATATTAATTTTTATGGCATAAACCATATTCGCACGTTCGTCGCGTGTTGCAATCGTTTTAGGCGTAAATTCAGCTTTGCTCGAAATCCAAGCAATTGTTCCTTCGTAGGTTCGCATTTCATCTTCGCCAAAATCAGCTGAAACTTTTACTTTTTGTCCAATTTTTAATTTGTTGAGTTGGTCGGAAGTAATATAGGCCCTCAAAATCATATTTTCAATATCTGCTACTTTGCACAATGCTTTACCAGGCATAGTTACTTCGCCAGCCTCGGCATATTTTTGAAGTACAGTACCTTTTATTGGACTAATGATTTTGCATTTCTGCAATTGGTCATCAATTTGCTCAATCTGAATATTCAAAGCTTCGCTATCTTCTGAAATGCCTGTATTGGTCGATTCAAGTGTGGATAGATGCGCAATCAATTGTTTCTCCAAAACTGCAATTTGTGCTTTTATATCATCCAATTGTTTGGTGTTGGCAGCATTGGCGGCTACTAAATTTTCAAATCTTTTTTTCTCGTTTTTTGCTGTGGCAATTTGTTGCTCAAGGCTTGCTATTTGTTTCTGCACATTGGGGCGTCGACTTTGCAAGCCCTTTTGGTTAGCCTGTATTTGTTTTTTTCGCAATGCAAGCTGTACGCTGTCGATATGGCCTATTTCTTGATTTTGTTCCAAAAGCTGCCCTTCAGTTATGTCAAAATTAATGATTTTACCACTGGCTTCGGCCGATACAATTACTTCGGTTGACTCAAAACTCCCCGAAGCATCAAAGTCTTCATTGTTGTTTTTGCAAGCACTTAAAAATGTGCTTAATAGTAAAAACCCTATTGTAAAAGTGCTTAATGTTGTGGGTCTAAAATTTGTTTTCGTTTTCATACAATTTTTATATTGATTTATATTAGTCGTTTGTAGCTCTCCCATTTTTTTAAAGTCTTTGTTATTCAATTTAAAAAAATGAATGGCTGTATGGCTTTTTTTTTGTTAATAATTTTGTTAGTTGTTAATGCTGTGTTTTAATTGATATACACTTAAATATAGTTGTATTTCGTGTAATGACTTGTTTTGTTTAGCAATGTTTTCGGCATTTATTTCTCTTATCAAATCGCTAACTGTAAGTGTGCCATTTTCTACCCTAACTTCTGCTGTTTTTTTTATGCTATTTCTTAATTCGATTATTTCATCATCGTTTTTCAGAATTTGTTTTAGTCTCTCAATATCATTTTTTTGTTGATCGGTCAATAACTTATTATTGAATAAAAAGGTTTCTTTTTGTATATCAACAGTTTTTTTGTTAATGTCAATCTTACTTAGATTGTTTTTTTGGGTATACAAACTACTAATGTTCCATGATAAGCGTACACCGCCAATGTAAAAGGGTGAAACTTCATTGCTTAACATATTCATACCAGGTTTGCCTATGCCACCCTGGACAAAAAGTCCTAACTTTGGCAAACTGCTTGCAAAGATGCTGCTTTTCTGACTGTCGAATAGAATATGTTGTGCTTCGAATAGTTTTAGTTCGGGGCGATTGTTCTCGGCATTAAATAGTTCAGTTGTTGATATAATTGGCTTCTGAAGTTCAGTTTTTTCTGTAATCAACTCACCTGTTAGTGCCGATAGCATTTGAAGAAATGATTTTTGTGTGCTTCTCAATTCAGTTTCTCGTTGTATGGCATTGAGTTGCTCCACACGTATGGCATCTAAATCTGATTGTGCTGCTAGTCCATTTTGTTTAAGCGCATTCAGTCTTTCTAAATTAACCTTCAATTCGTTTTGTAGTATCTCATTCAATATTATCTGCTCATTAATAAGCAGTATTCCAAAATAAATCTGATTCACACGGTCGTTGAGGGCATGCAAATCAACCTCGAGCTTCTGTTTTTCGGTTTCGGTTGTTGCTTTTATGCTCTTTTTCTGTGCACTTATCAATCCCCCATCCCATATCAGCTGACTAGCTTCGAGCACTGCTTGGTATTGTTCTTTTGTTAGCTCAGGTATTGTAAGCCCTGGTAAACTAATTGGTAGGTGTGTTACATCGGATTGATAAGTAGCTCGTGCTGTTAAATTTAATTGTGGCAAATAGGCTTTGTTGGCATTCGAAATGTTGTAATCCGAACTTTTCTCAATTAAACCATACTGCTTAATCAATGGATAATTGTTTCTGGCTTTTTCGTAACAATCTTCCACGGTCAAGTTTTGTGCCATGGTAATAAATGGCAGAAATAGCATTGCTAAATTTAAAATCTGTTTTTTCATTTCTCGTTTTTTTAATATTATGGAGTCAATCCACCTTTTTATGGACGTAAACTATTTATTATTAACTTCACATTTTCGGCCTTACGCAACAATAATATTTCCTTTTTTTGTTCCTCTGTCCACGATAATAAATTTTCGAATACAGGGAAAATCAAAAACAATGAGATATTTAATGAAACTATCGAAATAATTAAATCCAATAATGTTATCGACCTAATGTTACCTTCCTCAATTTCCTTTTCCAATTCCTTTTCCATTTGCAATATAATTTGCAAAGGCAAATCTTGTAGTTTTGTTTTCAAGAGCTTTACTTGATCCGGATTTCGAGTAAATTCGGTAAGTATTAAATTGGGCATTTTCGGATTCTTTGAAATTATATCAAAATGCGATTCAATGATATATTGAAGCTTTTCTTTGAAATTCATTTTTTCAATGTTCTCAATTCTAAACACCGACTTGAAAAAATCCTTGAATTTATGTTCGAAAATGGTATTGAATAAATTGTCCTTTGTTCTGAAATAATAATGCACAAGTGCCTGATTACAACCCGCAGCTTTTGCAATTTGTGTTGTTGAAGTTCGCTCAAATCCTTTTTCTAAAAACAAGCTTTCGGCTGTTTCAAGAATAGTTTCCTCCATACTTTTATCTTGTTTAATATCCATATTTAATTATTGTATTTAATAAGCTTATTAATTGTTTGCAAAGAAATAAAATTAATTCGACAATATTGGTTTGTTTACGATATTTAACATGTTCATTTTAAATAATTTTGTTTTTATTCTTATTCAGCACTGTTTTAAAGCTTTATTTTGTAATAAAAAATGGGTATACAATTCATTTTTTTTTGATTGATAATTGTGTGATTGAGATATAAATGAATAGGTAAAAGATAAATTGAGTAATAAAAAAACAAAGGATGAGTTTGCAAAATGAGAATTCTTTTTTTTGAAGTAGAGGACTATATAGAGTCTGTCCATAAAGTGGCATATTTTCGCAAGCTGAAAAATCCGAAATTTGA
>CAZEVV010000008.1:0-37857 GCA_964515675.1 uncultured Paludibacter sp.
ACTCTTCCAACTCTTTACGCTTTTATTCAGCTTTTTTGTTTTGCATTTGGTTCTGACGCAAACCAAGTTGACTCGACTCGTACCAGAATGAATAGTTACCCGAGAAAAGTTGTACTTTGCCAAAATCGATATCGACCGTGTGTGTACTTACAGCATCGAGAAAATGACGGTCGTGCGAAACCACTAAAACAGTGTTTTCGTAATTGGCCAAATAGTTTTCGAGCCACATTACAGTTTCCACATCCAAGTCGTTGGTTGGCTCATCGAGCAAAAGATTGTCGGGCTTACCAAACAAAGCACGCGCCAAAAGGATACGCACTTTTTCGTTACCACTCAAATCTTTCATGTATTGATAGTGCAAATCTTCTTTAATTCCCAACCCGCTTAGCAAAGCAGCAGCATCGCTTTCGGCATTCCAACCATTTAATTCGTTGAATTTATCTTCTAATTCCGAAGCACGTATACCATCGGCATCGCTAAAATCTTCTTTTAAATAAATGGCATCTTTTTCTTCTTTAATTTTCCAGAGCACTGTATGCCCCATCATTACCGTGTCGAGAACTGTAAACTCGTCGAACTCGTAGTGATTTTGTTTTAAAACCGAAAGCCGTTCGCCTGACCCAAATTGTATTGTGCCGCGTGTTTGATCCAAATCGCCACTCAAAATGCGAATGAGCGTTGATTTACCAGCACCATTTGCACCAATTATGCCATAGCAATTGCCAGCTGTAAATTTTAAATTAACATCCTGAAATAAAACACGTTTGCCAAACTGTATGGCTAAATTTGAAACTGAAATCATTGTAAATTATATCTTTTATTTATACCTATTCAATAATAAAAAACAGATGGCATCTGAACAAATTATAATTGTCCAATATGTTAAATAAACATAGTTTTTATAAACGTAGAAATAGAACAGCTAAAAAAGATAGCTGTCCTATTCCCAATATTTTACTAAAAACAATTTGCCCAAATGGCTAAATATATATTTATTCGATAATGCCTAATTTGCGTGCATTGGCCGAAATTTTCATTATCGACTCATCAATCTGTTCGAAAGTGTGCGTTGCCATCAACGAGTAACGAATGAGCGAATCTTCGGAGCGAACCGCAGGCGAAACAACCGGATTTACAAACACACCATCGTCCATAAGCATGCGTGTGAGCATAAATGTTTTATTGTTGTCGCGCACATACAATGGTATAATGGGCGATTCGGTTGGACCAATTTCGAAACCATTTTTCAAAAACCCTGCCTTTGCACGTTCCGTATTTCGCCACAATGCCTCCATACGCCATGGCTCATCTTGCATTACATCGAGCGCAGCCAACACACAACCTGTTGATGCTGGTGTAATTGATGCACTGAAAATTAAAGTACGCGAATGGTGTTTCAAGAAATTGATAATATTTTTATCAGCTGCAATAAAACCTCCAATAGTACCGAGCGATTTACTGAATGTTCCCATAATTAAATCAACATCATTGGTAGCACCAAAGTGTTCGCAAACACCTGCACCTGTTTTTCCAAAAACGCCTAACGAATGTGCTTCGTCAACCATAATCGATGCATTGTATTTTTTCGACAACTCAACAATTTCGGGCAGTTTCGTTACATCACCTTCCATGCTGAACACACCGTCAACAACTATCACTTTTAATTTGTCGGGTTCGCATTTTGCCAAAAGGCGTTCGAGCGCATCCATATCGTTGTGACGAAATTTAAGCTGTTTCGAAAACGAAAGTCTTTTACCTTCAATAATCGAAGCGTGGTCAAATTCATCAAAAATTAAATAGTCTTCACGACCTGTAATACATGGAACCACGCCCGAGTTTACAGTAAAACCAGTAGCATACACCAAAGCTTCATCTTTGCCTACCAAGCGTGCCAAACGCTCCTCTAATTCTAAGTGAATATCAAGGGTTCCATTCAAAAATCGAGATCCGGCACAACCTGTTCCATATTTTTCGATGGCTTTAATTGCTCCTTCTTTCAAACGAGGATGATTGGTCAAACCTAAATAACTATTCGAACCGAACATCAATACTTGCTTGCCTTGAATGGTCACCACGGTGTCCTGATCGGAAGCGATAGGACGAAAATACGGATAAACCCCAATTTCCATTGCCTTTTGCGGCGTATCGTATTGTCCTAATACAGTGCTTAATAGACTCATAAAGTATAAAAATTTTATATTAATAGCGGCTGCAAAGATACTACTTTTTGAATAAATATCTATCTTTTTGTAATCAATCAAATTTAATATTATCTTTGCAAACAAAACGGAATAAAAATAAAGTATTGATGTACAAATATATAAACATAAAAGAACTTGCTGCCGATGCTAAAAAAAATGAAGCGAAATGGAAGAAATATTTTGCAAAAAACAAAAAAAAGCTCGAAAAAAGTGATTTAAAAGTACATGCTTTGCACGATAAAGCATCGGCTTACTACAGCTGTTTGAGTTGTGCCAATTGTTGTCGCACATTAGGCCCACGCATTAGCGATAAAGATGTTGAGCGTATGGCCAAGGCCTTAAGAATTAAACCCAACACGCTAATCGACAACTATCTACGCATCGACGAAGACGGCGACACAGTTTTCAAAACTATGCCCTGTCCATTTTTGGGCTACGATAATTACTGTTCAATTTACGAGGCTCGCCCAAAAGCTTGTCGCGAATATCCACACACCGATCGCAAAAAATTTGCTCAAATTTTCCCTTTATCCATCAAAAATGCGTCCACTTGCCCTATTGTGTATCAGGTACTCGAAGATATTTGCGATGATATTGTATAATTTTTTATTGAAGGCAATCGACATTTGGCAAAAAAGAAACAACAGCACCTATTACACAAAAATCATTGTCGAATTTCGACACTTTTTTCTTACCACACGCACAGCATCGCGCATTATAATTGCACAAAAATCATTGTCCAATTTCGACCCGACCAAAAATAGGCAAGCCTGCCAGTGGCAGGCAGGAGCGACTCATTGTCGTATTTATATGTCCTGATGCGGACTGTTTCATAGGCATTCCGAAGTCAGAATTTCGAAATATTCAATCGACAACAACAGTAGATATAAAAATGGTCAGCACATATAACATTGCAACACACACGCTAATAATTAATTAAGTAATTGTCATTACTCACGACATATTATTTTTTGTAAGAAAACGCGAATCTCCGCATTGCATTCACAGCAAATACGCACCAACGAAATTAGCGATTTAAATGCTGTAAGATGTTTGACCGATTTTGTTTTAAATACGGTATTCTATTTCAACCCATACTTAATTAAATCATTTGTTTGCCAAGGCGCTCAACTTTGTCGAGCCACTTTGTGCGCTGTTGTACAGAAGAACCCTTGAGCGGCGCGAAGCTCGTTATTTTCACTGGTTTAATACCCGAAAACTCGAGCACCCCTGTTTTTATAGCATTGTGACCGCAGTTTTTGTAAACCAAACTATAAAACCATGTGGGCGTATCCATAGTTACTATCATGCGTGCAGTTTTGTTGCTAAGTAATTTGTCCCACAAGGGCGAATTTTCGCGGTATTTAAATGCAAAACCAGGCACAAAACTACGGTCGATAAAGCCTTTGAGCAAGGCAGGATATGTGGACCACCAATTGGGATAAACCAAAACAATGTGGTTGGCATCGGCAATGGCTGCTTGCGCTTTTAGCAAATCGGGTTCCATTTCCATACGTTTTGTGTAACCAAAACGCAAAATTGGGTCGAATTGCAAATCGATAAGATGAATGATTTCGCATTGTGCACCACTAATCAATGCAGCATTTTGGTATTTTTCGGCAATAGCTCCACAAAAACTATCTTTCATGGGATGCCCGTTAATGATGAGATTTTTTTTCATTTTGGCATTATTAATTATATACAAATCAAAAACTTAGTCATTGTTTTTTATCACAATCAATCCCTCACACGCGCAATTTTAGTTTCTTCATTTGTTTCATTGTCTATTAAAACCACTTCAATCGACTTATCAACACCCGAATACTCGATATAGTTCGCCATTTCGTTTATCATTCTTAACTTTTCCTTATCGTTCCACCACACTTTCGACAGATACAATTTCACACAATAGTTATCGATTTGGTTCAGAAAAAAAACATCTACTCTCATCGATTTTGGGAAATAATATTGAAGCTTTCGCATTGCTTTTTCCATTACCCGAACATGCTCCGAAGGCATTTGTTCGTTGTACAATATATTATGAAAACAATTTACGGCATGTACTTGTAATGGCGCATGCTTCTGAGCAATAACTTTTAGATAATCGATGTTTGGCAGCTCAATAATATTTGTCAAATAAAAATCGCTGAATGCAATTTCGATGCGTGTATCGAAACCCGAATTTTCGTTTAAATAGTGCTCAAACTGCATAAAATTTGCCAACAAATCAATGTCGGACATAATGGTATTATCGACAAAAGGAACGATGAGTGACAATTTATTGAAACGCGAATCCAAAAGTACAACATCTTCTTCGTTATTATTACCAAAAAAACCGACATCGAAAAACATTTGCGCTACACGTCGCGCATCATTAGCACTTACTGCCCCCGAATAATAAAGTTTACCAGCATTTGCAATACTAATATAATTTTGAAATCCCGGAAATCTTTTCTTAACGGAATTTACATGTCCTAAAATTAATCCTACTAAAAGAAAAAATGCTAATACAACAATAATGACGATATAATAATATCGTTTGAACAAATGTAAAATATGATTCAACTGCATCGAATAAAAAAATTAAAATGTAATATTAAACCCACATTAGCAAAATGGCATTACGAAACAACAACACTTTTATTGCACAAAAAAGAGCCAAACACAAGCTCCATTATCCGTTGTATTTAGCTCTAAAAATGATTATGAATGTGCGCTATTTTTCATAAAATTTTGTGTACATCTAAAAACCTATGCTTTTGAGACCAAGTCCAGCCTTTTCGTCGAGACCAAAAACGAGATTAAAATTCTGTACCGCTTGTCCCGAAGCACCTTTCAACAAATTATCAATCATCGATACTATAAGCAATTTGCTTCCATGTTTTTCGAGGTAAACAATCGCTTTGTTTGTATTCACCACCTGTTTCATATCAGGATTTTTTTCGACTACAAAAGTAAATGCAGCCTCTTTATAATAATTTTTATACAATGTTTTGGCTTCATCCAAGCTCAAATTGCAATTAACATATGAAGTAGCATAAATACCACGTGCAAAATTACCACGTACGGGAATAAAATTTATATCTTTGTCGAAACCTTCTTGCAAACGGCGCATCGATTGCCCAATTTCCATTAAGTGCTGATGTTCAAAAGCTTTGTATATCGATATATTGTTGTTGCGCCAGCTAAAATGCGATGTCGACGAAGGCTTTACACCCGCACCCGTCGAGCCTGTAATGGCATTCACATGCACTTCGTCGGTTAGCAAGCCCGCAGCAGCCAATGGCAACAAAGCCAACTGAATACAGGTAGCAAAACAGCCCGGATTTGCAATATGATTGGCTTTAAGCACTTCGTTGCGATTCATTTCGGGCAATCCATACACAAAATCGTGGTCGGGGCGAGTCTCACGATAATCGGTGGATAGGTCGATAATTTTCAAGGCATTAGCCGCTGGATTTTCGTCGATAAACTTTTTACTATCGCCATGTGCCGAACACAAAAACAAAGCATCCACCTTATCAAAAGGCAATTCGGACGTAAAAATCAAATCCGTTTCGCCTACCAACCCGCTATGCACTTCGGCCACCGGATTGCCAGCATTGCTACTGCTATTCACAAAAACAATCTCAACATTTGGGTGATTTACCAAAATGCGCAACAATTCGCCAGCTGTATATCCGGCACCTCCTATTACACCAACTTTAATTTTTGTCATTTGTATATTTATATTTTTAAAAATACTAGCGCTCCCATAACATATCAAAAAAGTATGAAAAAAGGAGCATCTCTATATTAATGCTATTTTAAAGCAAATTATTCACAATTTAAATTCATTGATAAGAACGTTTTTCTCTTACTTCCCCGTGAGGCTGGGTGGCTTACATATCAGGGCGCAACAGTTTAGTTCGCTCCACAGCTTGTTGATGATTCCACTCATCGATTTTAGCTTGATGCCCCGAAAGTAAAATTTCGGGTACACGCCAACCTTTGTATTCGGCAGGTCGCGTATAAACGGGAGGTGCTAATAGGTCGTCCTGAAACGAATCGGACAAAGCAGATTGCTCGTCGCCAATAGCACCCGGAATAAGTCGAACCAAAGCATCAGTCATCATTGCAGCAGGAATTTCGCCACCAGTCAACACAAAATCACCTATGCTAATTTCCTTCGTAATAAGATGTTCGCGTATACGATGGTCGACACCTTTATAATGTCCGCACAAAATAATTATATTTTGATACATCGACATACGGTTGGCCATTTTTTGATTAAAAACCTCGCCATCGGGCGAAGTGTAAATAACTTCGTCGTATGTTCGTTCGCTTTTTAGCTTAGTAATAATATTGTCGATGGGCTCAATTTGCAACACCATGCCTGCACTAAAACCAAAAGCATAATCGTCGACACGACGGTGCTTATTGCTTGTATATTCGCGCAAATTGTGCACTTCAACCTGCACAAGCCCCTTATCCTTAGCACGTTTCACAATGGAATAATTCAATGGGCTTTCGAGCAATTCGGGAACAGCAGAAATAATATCGATACGCATGCTTAATTTGTGTTTTTTTTGAGCTATTGAAAAAATAAGCCACAAAGGTACAAAATATTATTAAAATAGGGAAAAAGTGAAATGATAGTACAACATTTGCACGCAAACAAACGCAAAAAACTTTCGGAAATTTTAAATAAAAATTCATTTTTAGAAACACATCTCATTTTATTTATTTAAATTTGCAAAATGATTTCACATAATACAAACTTAGCAACTGTTTAACCACAGGGCGTATCCGAAAAGCCAATAGAGTAGGACAAATTTTAAAACAATTATTTCAAATGAAAAAATTTTCAACAATCGTTCTTACAACTTTATTATTATTTATGACAAGTTGTGCCACCTTATTTACAGGTACAAAAGACATAATAACGTTTACTAGTAATCCTCCTGGAGCTACAATTTATTTAGATGGAGTAGAATTATGCCGTACGCCATGTACGACATATATCAAAAGAAGTATTGCCGACACATACGTTGAATTTAAATTAGATGATTACGAAACAAAACTAATTAAATTAAACAAGGAATTTAACATCATAAGTGTAATAAATTTAGGAAACTTGTTTGGTTGGGGAATTGATGCGCTTTCAGGATCAGTTATGAAGTATGACAGAAAAAGTTATGACATTACATTAGACAACAAAAAAACATCAATTATTAATCCTACAAAAATCAACATTGATAGTGAAAAGAAAACTGTTGAAATCTTTGTTGCCGAAAATTAGAAAATAGCTGATAAAATCAGTTTAAAAAAGTGCCGACAAATAATTTTATCGGCACTTTTTGTATTTAAAAGTACTGTGATAATTATTTGCAAATTAACCCTACACCCCACCTACCCTTTCACACGCAATGGCGTGAAACGTTGGATCAAGCTCAAACCCGATAAAATTTCGTTTCAACATTTTGGCAGCTACAGCTGTTGTTCCCGAACCCATAAATGGATCGAGAATCAAATCGCCCTCGTTGGAACTAATTTCGATATAAGGTAAACAAACCTTGAGGGGTTTTTGTGTTTTGTGTGCTGTACGTTCGCGTCCCATACAAATGGGGGTTTGTATAAAATTATGCATTTCGTTCACAGGCTTATGGTTCCATGTTTTGGGTGTTCCTTTCGAGAAATGCACCATCATTTCCATACTGTTTGCAAACATTTTACGCGTATAAATGGCCGGAAAAGGATTGGTTTTGTGCCAATGTATCACCTTGCGAAACTGAAACCCAACACGTGCCACCATACGATTGATGTACGACACGAAATCGTCGCCACACCACAAATAAGCAGCTGCACCAGGCTTACAAACCCGATAACACTCTAAAAGAACATCTTCGAGAAATTGCAAATATTCCTCTTCGGAGGCAAACCCGTCGAAATCGAACTCGATTACAACATCTTTATGATTTTTAAGCCCTTGCACATTTTGCGCCCTGTATTGGTAATAAGGCGGATCGGTAAAAAGTAAATCGACGCAAGCATCGGGCATGGCACGCAATCCATCCAAACAGGATTGTAAATAAATTTTATTAATTTCCATTATTCGCTATGATTTTGATTAAAATAAGCATCCAACAATTTTTTAGCAGCAACAAACGAACTCACTTTATTATCGAGAATTTGCTGTTCGGCCATTTGGAGCATTTGTTTTATATTATCGTTTTGATAAAAACTATTCTTAATTTGTTCGTTAATGGTTTCGTACATCCAATATTTGGCCTGATTGCTTCGTTTAAAGTCAAAATACCCTTTTGTTTTTGCATGTCGCTCGTAGCGTTCTACCATCTCCCAAATATCGGCAATACCCATATTTTCGATTGCCGAGCATGTTTTAACTTCAGGAATCCAACCACTATCGTGTGGCGGAAACAAGTGCAAAGCATTCTGAAACAATGTTTTGGCCACCCGCGCCTTGTCAACATTCGACCCATCGCACTTATTTATTGCAATAGCATCGGCCATTTCCATAATACCACGTTTTATGCCCTGTAACTCGTCGCCTGTACCTGCCAATTGTATCAACAAAAAGAAATCGACCATCGAGTGAACAGCTGTTTCCGACTGCCCCACTCCCACTGTTTCAACAAAAATGGTATCGAAACCAGCCGCTTCGCACAACACAATGCTTTCGCGCGTTTTACGTGCTACACCCCCAAGCGAACCAGCCGATGGCGAAGGACGAATGAATGCATTTTGTGCCACCGACAATTCCTCCATACGCGTTTTATCGCCCAAAATACTACCTTTGGAGCGTTCGCTACTGGGGTCGATAGCCAGCACAGCTAATTTACGACCATTGCGCACCAAATGCATGCCCAAAGCTTCGATAAATGTGCTTTTACCTGCACCTGGAACACCTGTAATACCTAAACGCACAGCACCACCTGCATATGGCAAACACCGTGCAATAACCTCTTGCGCAACAAGTTGATGTTGTGGCAACGAGCTTTCGACCAATGTAACTGCTTGACTGAGAATTGCTATATTACCTTCACGAATTCCAGCAACGTAGTCGTCGACGTTTAACTGCGGACGTTTGACATTTTTTTTACGATAGGGATTTACGGTAGGAACATCGCCAACACCTTTGTTGACAGTAAGTCCTTTGTATGCAGGGTCGTTTTCGGGATGATGCACAGTATAAATAAATTAAATATTGATAAAAAAAATTGTACTAAAACCAGAATTGAATTAAGCATTCAGCCCCTATCCCCCTCATAGGAAAAAAATAGGATGATATTGCAAAATTTTTTGCGCTTAATTTTCGCATTATAAAAAAATGAATTTCGTATCTGTTACAATTTTCGAAAAAAAATTATATGAAATGCATTTTTTTTGATGCTGAGTGATTACAATTAAGCAAGCAATTGGTTTTAATGCAAAAATACAATAAAACTATGGCCTAAAAAATTATTCGCATGATAAAATTTATCATTCACACTATTATTTCACAACTTTCCATGCTACTGTAAGCAATGCAAAACTATTGTCGGGGTCGTTGGTTTGTAAACTAAACGACTTTTTATAATCGCCGTCGGCAAGCCCCTTTGTATCGAGCTCAATAATAAATTCGTGCGAACGACCATTTGCTATACTTGCTTTTTCGGGGCGCACATTGTATTCTTTGTTATTATTGAGTACCCTTCGAATCTCTAACTTATTTACGCCTTTATTATTTACACGAACACGCATCGTTTTTTTAGTGCCCATTTTCACAACTCCCATATCGATGGTTCGAGCTGACACTTCGAAAATTGGCGATGCTGCACGTTGTTCGCGCGTGAGTCGGGTAAAATCTTCCACAATATTGGCAGTAACCAAAATCTGAAACTCTTCGGTGGCCCTTCTTTGTCCATTAAGCACCATATAAAATGGATACGACATTGGTCCCCATTGTTGATATTTTGTAGCATCGAAACGCACAATTAGCTTTCCTTCCTGATTCGGCGCTAATGTTTTAGGATAAAATTCGGCCAACAAATACGGGGGCAAATTATCGGTACTTAAACTTATTTGCGACTTACCCATATTCTTCATTTCAATTTCGCGCGAAGCCGACTTATCGTTATACACATTATTCAAACGCACCAATTTCGATTTCAAGCGTAAATCGCCCATTGTGGCTGGAAACTCTTCGGTTGCAGGCCTTCCACGAGGAATAACATCGCCTTTGATGAGCAAATTAACCTGCTCTTCGGTAGCATTACTAAATACAGTTATCGATTTTGTAAAAACGCCAGGACGACCCAATGGATTGTATACCGCAACGATAGTACCCGATTTGCCTGGCATTATGGGTTGCTTGGTCCAATCGGGCGTAGTGCAACCACACGATGCAGTTACCCTATTAATTACCAATGGTGTAGCACCGTTATTTGTAAATGTAAATTCGTATCTTACACTGCCGCCATCCTCGTTAAAACGACCAAAATCGTGCGTCTTTTTTTCGAAATCAATCACAGGTTTCTGAGCATTTGCACAAAAAACAAGCATAAGGCTTAACACAAAAACAATATTTCTACTCATTGTAATAGATTTTTTAAACATTAAAAAAATACTGCACAAACTACCCTAATTACATCGTCAAATTCGACTGAGTAACAATGTGTGCAGTATTTCATTTCTATTTATAAATAAATAATATACAAAACATTACAATTACTTGCATCGCAATGCATTGTAAAATTTGATTATTTGTTTGCAGTTCTTGCGCGAGGAATAACATCGCCTTTGATGAGTAAATTCACCTGCTCTTCGGTAGCATTACTAAATACAGTTATCGATTTTGTAAAAACGCCGGGACGACCCAGTGGATTGTAAACCGCAACGATAGTACCCGTTTTGCCTGGCATTATGGGTTGCTTGGTCCAATCGGGCGTTGTGCAACCACACGAAGCATTTACACGGTTGATTACCAAAGGAACATCGCCTTTATTGGTGAATTTAAATTCGTATCGAACACTGCCGCCATCTTCGTTGAAACGCGCAAAATCATGCACTTTTTTTTCGAACTCAATAATAGGTTTTTGAGCAAATGCCGCACTAGCAATTATCAAACTCAATGCAATAAAAAAAATCTTTTTGTTCATAAGTATGTATCTTATTATGTTTATAACTATGTTTTTATAAAAATATCAAATTTCGAACTAGCCAACAACAATTATGCCTTAGTGTAAAAATTATGCTTACAGCATTTCGAAAGCCAAAAATCAAACACCAATGCATTTCAAGCAGTTCACAAATATCAACCTGCAAAATTATAAAAATGTTTTTCAAATGAGCTAATTTAATGTGTTTTTTTGATTTGATGCACAAAGTTCATATTTATTAATGAAAAATTAGCTATTATTTTTGGCAACACATTATGAATCTTTTTAAATGCGTAAAAATTTTACTCAAACTAACAATAGAATTGATGTGAAGTGTACAAACGAAAAAAAACGAATAGTTTCGAAAATTTAACACAGTAAAATCGAGCTTTCAACACTAAGAAAGATTAACTTTGCATTTTGCATTATTTACACAACAAACAAATAGCAAATGATGGATAAAATAAAAGCTTTGGTTGATAGCAACGAAGCTTACTACATAGCCACCTATAGGCATTTACATGCGCATCCCGAACTTTCGTTTGAGGAGTACGAAACATCTGCTTTTGTTCAGAAAGAACTAAGCAAAATGGGCATTAACTATAGAGCAGGCATAGCTGGCACTGGTATTTTGGGCGTTATCGAAGGTAAAAACCCCAACCACCGAACCATAGCTTTGCGTGCCGACATGGATGCATTGCCTGTAAACGAAAATGTTGAAATTCCGTGGAAATCGACACGCAAAAATGTGATGCATGCCTGCGGACATGATGCACACACAACAGCACTATTGGGGGTTGCAAAAATCCTTAATCAAATGAAGGATAATTTTGAAGGTCGAGTGCTTTTGGTTTTTCAACCTGGCGAAGAAAAAGCGCCTGGTGGTGCCCGCCTCATGCTCGAAGACGGAGTTTTCGAACACTACAAACCCGATATCATGCTCGCACAACACGTTTCGGTGGACTACCCTACTGGTACACTTGCATTTTTACCAGGGCGCATAATGGCTTCGGCCGACGAAATACATGTGAAAATTAATGGAAAAGGCGGACATGGCGCATTGCCTCATTTGCTCAACGACACCGTTTTGGCTGCTGCTCAAACATTGGTTTCGTTGCAACAAGTTAAAAGCCGGCTTTGCCACCCGCTAACGCCAATGGTGCTCACTTTTGGAAAACTAATTGCTGCAGGTGCACAAAATATTATTCCACACGAAGTGAGCCTATCGGGTACTTTTCGCACCTACGACGAAACTTGGCGTTTGCAAGCAAAACAACACATTCGAAACATAATTACCGAAACTTGTGCGGCTTATGGCTGTACCGCCGACATCGAAATGCCCGATGGCTATCCGTGTGTTGACAATGATGCAGTTGTAAGCCAAAAAGCGAAAGCTTTTGCCACCGAATGGGTTGGCGACGAAAATATACAGTCACTCGAAAAACGCATGACGTCGGAAGACTTTTCGTTTTTTAGTCAGAAATATCCTGCAACTTTTTATCGTTTTGGCATAAAAGGCGAAAAAAATGCCGATACCGGCGGCTTACATAGCGCAACTTTTTGCATCGACGAACAAGCGCTTAAAGTGGCTGTTGGCGGAATGACTTGGTTGGCTTTAAGATTTTTAAACGACGAATCATTAAACAATTCAAAATGAAAAACATAAAACTTCAATTTCTATTAATATTATTTATTGCAATAACAAGCGTATCGGCAAACAACAAGCCACAAGCTTTTAAATATAAATTCGATGCAAAAGCATTCGATAAAAAAAGAATCGAACGCATCGATAGCGCATTTCAATCATTGGTGGATAAGGGCGAAATTCCGCATGCTGTAACATTTGTTGCACACAAAGGCAATGTAATACAGCACAAAGCTTACGGTTGGCGCAATATCGACGACAAACAAAAGTGCGAAACAACCGACATTTTCCGCATGGCATCGCAAACCAAAGCCATTGCTGTGGTGGCACTGCTAACGCTTGTTGAGGAAGGCAAAATCCAACTCGACGAACCTTTAAAAAAGTACATACCGGCTTTTGCCAACCCGCAAGTATTGGTTTCGTTCAACGAAGCAGATTCGAGCTATGAAACACGCCCTGCAAAGCGCGATATTACAATCAAGCATTTGCTCACGCATACCGCTGGCATATCCTATGGCAACAATTGGACCCGAAAAATTTTCGACAAAAATAAAGTTGCACCATCGCCTTTGTTAACCCTCGAAAACACAACACTAAAAGAACAAGTGTTGCGCCTTGCTGCATGCCCCATCGAACACGACCCAGGCGATAAATTCACCTATGGAATGGGTATCGATGTAATTGGATATTTAGCCGAAGTAGTTTCGGGACAAAGCATCGACGCATTTATAAAATCGCGCGTGCTCGACCCTCTTGGCATGAATGACACACACTTTTATGTACCTACAAACAAACAAAATCGGGTTGTAACACTATATCAAAAACAGCCCAATTTGCCGCTCGAGAAAAATCCAAATCCAATTTATCAATACTTACCCTACAATACGAAAGGCACTTTTTTCAGTACAGGTGCAGGTCTGTCGGGGCCAATAACCGATTATGCTCGTTTTTGCCAAATGATATTAAATGGTGGCAGTTTTAATGGGAAACAAATTTTATCGCGCAAAATGATAGAAATGATGAGCGCTAATGCTGTAGGCGATTTGCGTGGCGAAATAGGACACGGGCTTGCTTTCGACGATTTTCGCCCGCAATACCGTCATCGTTCGATGGCGAGTACAGGTTCGTTGCGTTGGGGTGGAATGTATGGCACCGATTACTTAATCGACCCACAAGAAGAACTTATCATTCTGTTCTACATAAACTTACAGCCCAACAACTCGGGCATCGATTATAAAGTTTTGTTACACAACCTTGTTTATCAAGCATTAAAATAAACAAATACATTTTTTTTAAAATAAGGCAACAAAAATGGACTTTTTACAACAAATAAAAAATATATTTCGAAGCGGTGATATAATTTCACGCTTAATAATAATTAATGTAGGCATATTCGTAATTACAGCCGCTGTACGTATTTTGCTTACATTATTCAATATACAAACACCATTGTTCACCGAGCTGTTGGCCGTGCCAGCCCACTTAAGCAACTTGCTTTTAGCGCCATGGACATTGATAAGTTATATGTTTTACCACGAACAAATTTTTCATATTTTGTTCAATATGTTTGCATTGTATTGGTTTTCGAAAATATTTTTGATTTACTTCAACGAAAAACAACTCATGGCTTTGTATATTTTGGGTGGCATTTCGGGGGCTTTTCTTTATATTGCATCATACAATATTTTCCCCTATTTCAATAATATGATTTTCGGAAGTCGACTATTGGGTGCATCGGGCTCGGTAATGGCAATTATTGTGGCATCGGCGGTGCAATCGCCTAAGTTAGAGCTGCGTTTTTTACTGTTAGGCAGCATAAAACTACAATACATAGCAATAGCCGTAGTACTCATTAGCTTCTTGAGCATCACTTCGAGCAATGCAGGTGGCGAAATAGCACATTTGGGTGGCGCTTTGTTTGGTTATTTATTTGTTGTATCTTTGCGTGGCGGAAAAGATATTAGTGCTTGGCTCAACAAAAGCATCGATGCTGTAATGGGCATTTTCAGACCTCGAAAAATGAAAATACGCCCCAACAAAAGCAATGTAAAAATGAATGATGCCGAGTTTAATGTTCATAAAAAAAAGCAAGAAGCAGAAATTGATCGTATACTCGATAAAATTAAGAAATCGGGTTACGAAAGCTTGAGTACCGAAGAAAAAAACCGATTATTCAATAAATAATTAAAAAATGATAGCGCGTTCGTTGATAAAAATTATCATGCTTGCAGCCAACTTAGTTGTTGTTGCAGGTTTTTTCGCAGCTATATTAGGTTCGCACATAAGCCCTGCAACCATTGTACTTCCAGCATATTTCACACTTACATTTCCCTTGTTTATTGTGTTAAATGTTTTCTTTGTTGTGTTTTGGCTCATTGCCCGGAAATTTTGGGTATTGTTGTCGCTCATAACGCTATTTACAGGCGCAAAAAGTATCAACGCAGTTTTTCCAATACATTTTGGCAAAACAAAAACAGAAAACACGCAAAACTCCGATAACAAAACAATAAAAATACTTTCGTACAACACAATGATGAATGGTAAGGTTGAGAAACACAATCCACCAAAAAAAATTAATCCGGTGATTGAATATATTTTAAATTCGGATGCCGATATTATTTGTATTCAGGAATTTTTTGTAATGAAAGATAATTATTTTTTAACACAAAAAGACATCAACAAACTTTTTAAAGCCTATCCTTACAAGCATATACAATTCGATTTCGACAATGATGATCGCAAAACAGGCTTGGCAACTTTCTCGAAATATCCTATTATTAAAAAAGAAGAAATTAAATACAAATCGCGTTTCAATGCATCGCAATTTAGCGATATTGTAATTGAAAATGACACCATTCGTGTTATCAACAATCATCTCGAGTCGAACCGATTTACGGGCAACGATTTATTATTGGCACACGAGCTAAAAAACGATTTCGACACCGACAAACTCACCGAAACAACCAAATATTTATCGAACAAATTAGGCATTGCCTATCGCACGCGCGCAAGGCAGGCGGTTGCTGTTCGCAACGTAATCGACAATACAAGGCATCGCGTAATTGTTTGTAGCGATATGAACGATGTACCAATTTCGTATGCTTACACCAAAATAAAAGGCAATTTGCAAGATGCATACACCATACAGGGCAATGGCTTTGGCTGGACATTTAATTCGTCGATATATAAGGTGCGGATTGATTATATTTTTGCCGACAGCACATTCAAAGTATCCAATTTTAAACTGGGTAAAATTCGGGCATCCGACCACTACCCCATCGAGTGCGAATTAGAAATAAAAAAAATACATTAAACACAAAAAAACAAATATCATGGCAAATCCTACAAATTTAAAGTACAGTAAAGAACACGAATGGGTGTTGATTGAAGGTAACATTGCAACAATTGGCATTACCGATTATGCACAAAACGAATTGGGCGAAATTGTTTTTGTTGAAGTAGAAACAATTGACGAGACACTCGAACAAAACGAAGTATTTGGCTCGGTAGAAGCAGTAAAAACTGTTTCGGAACTTTTTATGCCCATTGCAGGTAAAGTAATCGAACTTAACGCGGCACTCGAAGACAAGCCCGAATTGCTTAACGAGGCACCCTATGGCGAAGGTTGGATTATTAAAGTAGAAATGACCGACCCATCGCAAGCCGACGCACTAATGAGTGCCGACGAATACGAAGCACTAATAGGTGCATAATCATTCACTCGATATACATTAAAAACCGGCAAATTTACCGACCGGTTTTTTTTTGCAACTTATTCTTCATTATTAATAATTTGAGTGAAAAAATTTGCTCATTTTTTACTAACTTTGCAGCGATAAATAAAAAACAAAGGTAACTACTCGGCCTCCCAAGCCCTGCTTGTAGAGCGATATTTATAAATTATGTGCATTAATATGGCTGTTTAATTGCGGAAATTACTTTTTTTCACTCTGCAAGTTTGCTGTAAATGCCCAATAAAGTACTTCGATGAAGTGCTGAGTAGTTACAAACAAAGATTTATTTCAGCATAAAAAAAATCTATTAATTAAACTATTTTATATGCAGACAATTGAAAATTTTAATTTTGCCGGTAAAAAGGCTTTCGTGCGTGTCGATTTCAACGTACCAGTGAATGAAAACTTTGAAATTACCGACGACAATCGTATTCGTGCAGCCTTGCCTACATTGAAGAAAATTTTGGCTGATGGTGGCAGTATCATTATTGCTTCGCACATGGGTCGCCCAAAGAAAAACCCCGATCCAAAATTTTCGCTCAAAGTAATTGTTGATCACGTATCAACACTTTTAGGTGTAGCTGTTAAATTTGCTCCCGACTGTGCCAATGCCGACGAAATGGCCGCTGCGCTACAACCAGGCGAAGCACTTTTGCTCGAAAACCTTCGTTTTTATGCCGAAGAAGAAGGAAAGCCACGTGGCGAATTTGAGACTGACGAAGAGAAAGCAGAAGCTAAAAAAGCCATCAAAGAGAGCCAAAAAGCTTTCACTGCAAAATTGGCTTCGTATGCCGATTGCTATGTGAACGATGCCTTTGGTACTGCACACCGCGCACATGCATCTACAGCTTTGATTGCTAAACATTTCGACGAAAACAACAAAATGTTCGGCTATCTTATGAACAAAGAAGTTGTTGCTGTACAAAAAGTTATGAGCGATATTGAGCGTCCATTCACAGCAATCATGGGAGGTTCGAAAGTTTCGTCGAAAATCGAAATTATCGAAAACCTATTAGGCAAAGTTGATAACTTAATTATCACTGGCGGCATGACTTATACTTTTACAAAAGCATTGGGTGGTAAAATTGGAAATTCGCTTTGCGAAGATGACAAATTAGAGCTTGCGCTCGAATTGCTCGAAAAAGCTAAAGCCAACAATGTAAATATGGTTTTGGCTGTAGATGCGAAAATTGCAGATGCATTTAGCAACGATGCAAACACGCAATTTGTAAGCGTAAACGAGATACCTGATGGCTGGCAAGGTCTAGATATTGGCCCAAAAACAGAAGATATTTTTGCCGAATGTATCAAAGCATCAAAAACCATACTTTGGAATGGCCCTACTGGTGTTTTCGAATTCGATAACTTTAGCTCAGGATCTCGCGCTGTGGGTGAAGCCATTGTTGAAGCAACGAAAAATGGCGCCTTCTCGCTTGTTGGTGGTGGCGACTCAGTAGCTTGTGTAAACAAATTTAACCTCGGCGATGGCGTTTCATACGTATCAACAGGTGGTGGTGCATTGCTCGAAGCTATCGAAGGACGTGTATTGCCTGGTATTGAAGCTATTCGTGGTTACTAATTTTGCATAGCTTATTACAACATAAAAGCCCGAATACATTTGTTCGGGCTTTCATGTTGAATACTGAAGCTATTTTAAATTAAAAAATATGCATTTTGAAGAAGTCATAAAAAAACACTTAATAACGATGCGAAACTTCACTTTTTAATCGTACGGCTTTTTCTGAATTTTGAGCATAAACCCAACAACACAGCCTATGCAAAGCACATCTTACAACATACAAAGCCTAAAAAGCAATCTTCTATTGGATAGCTTAGCATTTGCTGCAATCGTATTTACTAACGAAGGCGACATAGTGTATGTAAACAAATCGGCCGAAAAACTTTTTGGCAACAAACTCAATAGCAACGAAAAAATTCACTCCATTTTTATCGATAAAAAACAATTCGATGCCATAAACAATCGTATAAATGAGTCGACAACGAACACTCGAAAAATTGCACTTATAAAAAAAAACAATTACGAAACTGAAGTCTTCGAGGTTTTTATTCAAACAATCATCGGTCAAGCCCAATTACGACTGCTCGTATTAAACACAATAAACGAAAACAGCAAGTTAGTACTCGAACATATTACACAAAATCTTTTAAAAGAAACAAATAGTTTACGCCCATACCTCAACAAAGCAGGCAAAGACAAACTCGAACAAATAAAGAAAACAACTGCTACAAACAACAGCTTAAATGGCATTGAAAGTATGCGTAGCGAAATAATTAGTGAAGAAAGAATAGCGGAACTCATTAAACTTTATCCTCAATTAAGCCCCAACGAAATTGATTTATGCGCTTTGCTAACGTTGCGTTTAAACTACAAACAAATAGCATTAATAAACAAAAAAACGCAAATTGCCATAAGGGTAAGCGTACACCGCATGCTAAAAAAAATGGAACTCAACACACTCAACGAATTACTTAGTTTACTTTATAATTGAACATTATGTAAAAATAAAAAAACGCATTATTCATAAATTGAACAATGCGTTTTTTTATTGAAAAATATCAATATCCTATCTTACTAAATTGGTTAATCCGAACAAGTCGAACGACAAAGTTAAACGCAAAGTACCATCAAGAGGATTGGATTGCGAAGTTGAAATAACATAACCAGCATCTAATTGAAAAACATTGAGTTTAAAGCCTGCACCAGCAGTAAAGTACTTGCGATTTCCTTTGTTGGCATTTTCGTGGTAATAACCAGCACGAGCAAAAAACTGATTGTTATAGGCATACTCGGCACCAACCGACCAAAAAACCTCTTGCAACTCTTCTCTAAAACCACCAGGGGCATCACTAAACGAGCTAAACACACCTGCAAGCATCGACACATCGTTGTAGTCTACACCATCAACAGGCGTAGGCACGAGTAGTTTATTCACATCAGCACTTACCGAAAAGCGTTGAAACTGATCGATGGGATAGTCAAACGATGTTCCTAAACGAAAGTTTGTTGGTATAAAGTTATTGGTACTATTGTCGTCGTACGAAATTTTCGAACCTAAATTCGAGATATTAGTACCAAACGATAACATACCATCGCCTGTCGACATAGAAATTGGCAAACGATAGTAAGCCGAAACGTCGGCTGCTACCGAAGCTGCTGGTCTCATCTCAACACTCATACCATTGGTAAGATCCGAATAAATGAAACGCATCGCTACCGAAGCCGAGAAACGTTCGGATAACATTTGTGAGTAAGCAACATCAAGTGCCATTTCGAGGGGTTTCGAGGCACCCTGAGGTATGCCAAATGCATCGAAAAGCTCAATATCACCCAATGAGAAATAACGCATCGAAGCACTTAAAGCTTGTCGTTGACCAAACTTATAGTAACCGCTTAAGTAAGCCAAGTCGATATCGCTTACCAACGAACGCAACCATGGTGTATATGCCGCCGAAAAGCCAGCTTCACTTTCCATGAAAACATATTTTGAAGGATTCCAAAACTGCGAATTTACATCGGGAGAAGTTGCAGCACCCACATCGCCCATACCACCAGCGCGCGCATCGGGGGCAATTGTTAGCGAAGGTACAGCAGCAAAAATTGGCCTCGACTCATTGGTTTGAGCATTGGCATAAGCAACCAAAAGGCTGAAGATAATAATAAGATTTTTTTTCATCTGTGTTTATAAAAATTCTTTTTTTGTTTTGTAGCAAATCGTATAAAAATTCATCTTTAAACAAATTATACTTTATTGCGAAAAAATTTAGCTTGCAATATTACAATTTTTTTTGGACATAAAACGAATAATTAACGATAATTTGCGTGTTTATTGTTATTGGACTAACATTTTGTTAGTTTTCGAAATTCTTTCGCTATTTTTGGCATTTACAGTTACACGATACAGATATACACCTTTGCGCACTTTCATGCCATCAATAGTTTGTAAATCCCAAGTTATATCGTCGGCATTGGCCTGCTTAAAGCTCCACAACAAGCGCCCCGATAAGTCGAAAATTTCAACTTGAGTTTCCAAAATCGTTTCAGGCCTATCGTGTTCCAAGGCTATTCGTGTAAAATCTGTCACCGGATTTGGGAAATTACGCACCCTAAATATCTCAGGCGTAAGACCTTTTTCTACTTCAAAATCGATACTTATTGTGTTTGAGTTATTAAGCAAATCCCAAGCACGAAAAGTCAGTGTATGTTTTCCGTTCGACATTTCAGGCATTTTAAATCGCACCTCGCCATTTTGAAACCCGGTTAACGATGACTCAAAATAATCATTCAACACATAAGTCTGACGCGAATCGTTATCAACAACAAGCAATAAATCATGACCTATCCCCGACCCCACTCTATTTATACCATTCCGATCGAATAATTGAGCAATAAACATAGGCGTTTCGTTCACTTTATCGCCATTTTTAAAGTTCGAAGTATTTAAATAAGCCGTAATTTCGGGGCCTTCATTGTCAGTCTCGTCAAATGAAGCCGAACTTCCACCAACGATAAAGTTTTCGAATTTGCCCATTGCTTCATCATTTTTGTTATCTTTATCAAAAGCATATAAATTAATACGTCCGGCACCAAAATTATATTTAATATCTTTGGGCATCATAAATGTGAGCGAAAACTCACCTTTTACAACTTCAGCCTTACCCGAGAATAAAATATTGGGTCTATCTGTATAGGTCATCGCGCCACCGTTGTTATTGTTGCGTGTAGTAATGGTTTGTACCTTATCAAATACAATTGCATTTACTTCGCCATTAAATGTACTTACCTTATTGGCATTTTCATCAGCAACAAAGCCACGAATATTAACTACCGAAGTTGCCCTTAAAGTATCAACATCCTGATTAACATCTACATTATTAATATGCGTCGTTTTAATTTCATATTTGGTAGGGTAATTCAACATTAAAGCAGGATTGCCCATTAAAACGTACGACAATTTATTGATTTCGCTACCAATGCGATTTTTCGATTCGCGCACAATATCACCCAAACGCAAATGCTGTCCATCAACTTTTTTAAATGCATATTCGTTGAAAAAACGATTCATCGAAAAGTTTTGCGAAGCATACACTGGCCTTGCTGCCGACAAGATAGCAATACCACCACCTGCAGAATTCAACAACACTTTCTCGCCTGCCGACTGTGTTTTTACATCAAACTCAAGGAAATCACATGTCGCACCCACCCAAATGGGTAAATTTTTATTCGATAGTTCCCCCACATCCTTAGAAGTTAAAATGCCCTCGCTTGTCCAACCAACATTCGAAGCATGCCCCGTAAAGTTGAGCATAAAAACACCATTACGTATAAAATTATGCAACTGTGTTCGTGCCAAAGGATATGTTTTTCCTGTTGCTGATGTTTCTTGAAAATAACTATCGAGATAAATTTTACTTACAATATAATTGGGATGATTGCGTCCAATAACATTTGTTATACTATCAGCCTGTTTCATATGCAAAGCACCGTCGCCATCGTCGGCTACAAAGCACAACTGATTTTTCCAAATGCCTTTGCCTTTGTTTTGCATATAAGTTATATTCTTAGTCACAACTTCGTTTGCTTCCATTACGGTGCGTACCGGAAAACGCCCTACACCCACTCGTAAAGCATGCGATGGTATTTGCAAACCATGACTATCGTCGAGAAAAGCAAAATAATCATCGGTTACATACGAAAGTGTTTTCACCAACGAGTTATCAGCTTGATATGTGAGCACTAAATTATCGCCTGATTCTTTCGAGTTTTTTAAAATTTTTCGATTATCAAAAGTACCTCTACCAAAAAGCAATAAATACTTGGGCCTATCTTGTAGTTTTCCTTCACGTATGGCTCTATCGTAAAGCATTTTCATCAACCAGCGATAAGCAGTAGCATCGGGTGTACCCGACGAAAACTCGTTGTAAACCTGCTCGGTGGTAACTACAGCCACTGTCATAAAATCGTTTTCGCGATGTGCTTGTGCCAATCGGTTGGCTTCGGCTTCAAAATCGGGGTGCGTTATAATCACGAAATCAATACCTTGCAATGCATGCAAATTCTGATTTGCCACCTGACCAACAACTTCAGGCTTTGGAAATGCACCGCCATTTTTTGTATTTACTGCTATATATGTACGAACATTGTTGTTCGTATCGATAAAACTTTGGTTATTGTTTTGACTTACAGTAGCTACACGCGTAGCGTTATGCGGCTGTGTAACATCCCAAATATGTATATCTGCACTTGCATCCGCAAGTGTATAGCGATTATATGTTTCATTATCAATATTCTGATCCGATTGAAACTGCATTGCCGCGCCCGTCATTTTTAAACTTCTTAGCGCATTTACAGTAATGTAGTTTAAATATCCTGTGGCCGATGAATTTGGCTTAACATAATCGAGGCGCAACGAAAAATCGTCGGCATTGGGTGTAAACGTAAACACTGCATTTGCTCCTTTTGCCTTTTCGTAATTATCGCTCCCCTTAGCAGGCAGCGAAACACCGCGTGTAGTACCTGCAAGCGTTAAATTAAATGTTGATACTGCCGAAGCAGCTGCTGCCACGTCGAGACGAATTTTGGTTGTATTGGTTTTAACTACATTTGGAAAATTGAAATTAAAAGTAAGCGTTGTTCTATCGCTAAATGTTTCTCCATAAAACTCTTTACCCGAAAAAACCAAACTTTGCAATTCTTGCTCGTGTACTTTGTAATCCACAAACTCGTTTACGTCAACAATAACAGCATCGTTAGGCACGTTTTTAGCAATCGTTTCGATGGTTTTACCAACTCCTGCATCCGAAGTCACAAAATAATATCCGAAATCCGAATAAGAATTGCGCGTGTGGGTAAACATCGAGCGCATTCTATCGTATGTCCATTTGTTTATGCCTTGTGCATAAAACAAAATATAATCGCCAGCATTAAAAACGCCATCATTTCCCTTCTCAACATGAATCGCTACTTCGGGTAAATCATCAAGTCGTGGGTTGGCAAAATACTGATCGAGCACATTACCACCATAACCAAAAACACGTACATTCTGTGGGTTTACGCCCATTGCAACTAAATCCTCGAAAGTGATACGATGAATTCCTGTGTTGGCGACTCTAATTTTCACAAATCTACCATTTGCTAAAACCGAATTTTGGGCATATTGATGTAAGAAATTTGATGTAGCCGTAGATTGCTTTTCTGCTTTAACACTCTCGTTTACAGTGTAATCAAATGACATTAATTTGAAATAGTTGCCTTCAATCTTTACAAACGGAAAAATAAGTACCTGCAACCTAACAGCATCAAGGTTTTCGATAAATTGTGTTTGCACTATAGGCTCGGCATTCAATTCAACATCAAAAGGAAAAGCAGCTAACTCGTCCGACGACAATGCTAGCATTTTAATTTTACTGACTTCGACTGTATAGTATTTGGCTTTATTTGCCTCTATTTGAACATTATAATATGGTAGCGTATTATCAGAAGGATAAATAGCATGATCGAATCCAAATGCAGACCGACGAAGTGTATCGGAAAATTGAGTACCAACATTTTGCCAATTGATATAAGCAGTTGCAAAATGAACTGTTGAATTATTGGCTATTATATATTGATTTATAAGCAATAAAGCTATAAAAAGGAATTTTATATATCGACGCATATTGAATTCAAAAAATAATTACTTAGAAAGATACAAATAAACGAATTCCATTTGATATTATTGCTTTCTATTAGTAATTTTAAGCACTATTTCACCTTAAAATCAAACATTTTATTTTCTTCGATAAAGCCAGTGAGCCTATCATTTATAGCAACAGGGCCAACGCCTGCAGGTGTTCCAGTAAAAATGATATCGCCAATTTTCAGTGTAAAAAATTTACTTATATAAGCAATAATCTCATCTACTTTAAAAATCATATCAGCCGTATGACCTTGTTGCACAACATTATCGTTCAGCTTCAACGAAAAACGTATATCTTGAATATTCGCAAAAATATCGGCGGGTAAAAAGTCGCCAATCACTGCCGAATTGTCAAATGCCTTAGCAATTTCCCAAGGTTTACCAGCATCTTTGAGTTTGCGCTGTAAATCGCGTGCCGTAAAATCGACACCCAAACCAATTTCGGAATAATACCTGTGAGCAAATTTTGGCGCAATATTTTTTCCAATCCTATTAATTTTAATAATTATTTCGGCTTCGTAATGCACACTACTCGAAAAATCGGGAATGAAAAATGGCTTATTATTGCGCAATATCGATGTATCGGGCTTCATAAACACCACAGGCTCAGAAGGGTGTGCCGAATTTAACTCTTTATTGTGCTCAATATAATTTTGACCTATGGCAAATATTTTCATATAATACTAAAAAATGAATTGAAAAAAACTGATGAAATATACATTCAATCTTTACAAACTGAAAGCAATTTCATGTCACACATTGAAACAAATAAGTCCTAACAATGTTTGTGCATGCAACATAATTCAACAAGCAACATGAAGAATAGCGAAAAAAATTATTTCGATAAAGAATTGAGTCGATTAAACATTACAGCCAAGTGCGCATATATCGAAGTATTTTGCACAATAATATGTTCGGGCACACGAATGCGAAAGGGCGTGAAGTTCCAAATAGCATCAATGCCAGTGCGAACCATTAATTCGGCCACATCTTGGGCCTTTTCAATTGGAACAGTTAAAATTCCGATATTTACACCTGTTTTCAATTGCAATTCTTCAAATTTATCGAGGTGATGAATGGGGATTTTGTTGATACTAGTGCCAGCAAGCTCATGCTTTACGTCGAAACCTGCAACTATCTCCAGTCCGAATTGCTCCAAACCATTGTCATGCATCAAAGCGCCACCGAGGCTACCCACGCCAAACAGAAATGCTTTATGTGTTTTGGTAAAACCCAAAAAGTTTTCCAGCACATTTACCAATTCAACAACATCGTAACCCACACGCGTACGCCCTGCAACATGCACATACGACAAATCTTTGGCCACCATCGAAGCATCGACGGCAATATTTTTTGCAATTTGTGTTGATGAAACATGAGATTCGCCACGCTTTTTGAGCAATTGCGTATAAGCCAAATACCATGGCAAACGACGCAAAGTTGGTTCTGGCACTTTATTTTCAATAATTGATACAGCAGTTGCCATTTTATTTATGTGTGTTTTATGATTTATAGATGCGCAAAATTAATGATTTTTTTCTGTAATGCAAGTCGAATTACGCATTTAAGTACTTAATTAATGAAAGAAAATAAGCTGTTTGAGAAAAAACACTATGGTAAAAACACACGATAAAGCCAAAACATTGCGTATTTATGAGTGAAAATTTTATTGCAGGATTATGTTGGAAGTGGAAAGAGATTTATTCTGTAAAGCAATAAATTACAAAATGGATGTAACAGAATATTTTATACGTTACATAAAATTTGTTTTCGTTTTGTGCTTAATTCAGATGCAGGCGTTTTGTATTAACAACATAAAAAAAACTTCAAACTAAATAGGTTTAATAGTTGTATTTCAATCTCCCAACATATCCCCTCGCCGATAGCTAAAAGGAAAAGCAAGGGGTTGTGGGGCTGAGTAGTTTTAACAAAACACGCAAACCTCAATTCACACAATAAACCAAGAAACTAATTAAAAAAAACATCTATTATACAAAAAATGCATAGGCTAATACCTTTGTTTTCATTAAAAAAATGCTCTTTATTTGGTAGAAACTAAAAACTATTGTATTTTTACACGCTTTTATACAAAATGTGCATAAAGCTACAGTATTAAAAAACATAATATTCAAAAAATTTATACGAAATGATTATTAGTCCTAAAATGCGAGGTTTTTTAAGCCTTACTTCACACCCACAAGGCTGTGAACAAAATGTATTAAACCAAATACAGTACGTTAAATCGAAAGGAGAAATCAATGGCCCGAAAAAAGTTTTGGTCATAGGTTCATCAACAGGTTTTGGTTTGTCGTCGCGTATTACAAGTGCGTTTGGATCGCAAGCTGCAACCTTGGGAGTTTTTTTCGAGAAAGAACCACAACCCGAAAAAACAGCTTCGCCAGGTTGGTACAATACAGCGGCATTTACTAAAGCAGCACTCGCTCAAGGTTTATATGCTAAAAACATTAATGGCGATGCATTTTCGAACGAGATTAAACATAAAGCCATCGAAACTATTAAAGCCGACCTTGGTCAGGTTGATTTAGTAATATATAGCTTAGCAGCACCTGTACGCAAACACCCTGAAACAGGATTTTTGCACCGTTCAACATTAAAGCCAATTGGCAAAACATACAGCAACAAAACAGTTGATTTTCATACAGGCAATGTATCGAATGTGAGCATCGAACCAGCCAACGAAGAGGACATAACCAATACTGTAGCAGTAATGGGTGGCGAAGATTGGGAAATGTGGATTGACGCTTTAAAAGCAGCTGACGTATTAGCTCCAAATGCAATAACTGTAGCCTACTCGTACATTGGGCCAGCAGTAACAGAGCCAGTTTATCGTCGTGGCACTATTGGTGCAGCCAAAGACCACCTCGAAGCAACAGCAAAAACTATAGCAGCAAAAATGAGCGACCTCAATGGTCAAGCCTATGTGTCGGTAAACAAAGCCCTTGTTACACAAGCAAGCTCGGCCATTCCTATTATTCCTTTATACATTTCAATTTTATTTAAAACAATGAAAGAAAAAGGCATTCACGAAGGTTGTATCGAACAAATACAACGTTTATTTGCCGAAAGACTGTATACTGGCAAAGCTGTGCCAACCGATGAAAGCGGACGCATACGTGTTGACGACTGGGAAATGCGCGATGATGTACAAGCTATTGTGGCAAAACTTTGGGAAGAAGCAACTACCGATAACTTAAGCGAAATTGGTGACCTCGCAGGATATACCGAAGAATTTTACCACCTTTTTGGCTTTGGGTACGAAAATATCGACTACAATGCCGAAACCAACGAAATGGTGGAAATACCAAATTTATTATAAAAAAGGAAAAGCATTCCAATTTATCAAAAAGGACAAAACCACAAGGTTTTGTCCTTTTTTTTATTTACAAAAAATTACGTAAAAGCAACTTTGCAAACAATATATCCAAGCAAATCATTGTATAAGATCCACAAAAAAAGCGACACACAAGGCATCGCTTTTTTTATTATTGAATAAATTCGTTTATCTCGATTTGATAACTACAACTTTACTTAATGTTGCTTTACCACCAACTTCTTTAGGTGCACCAAACCAACTTACATGAATTCTATCCGAACTTATCGAATATGTACGAATTAATGTATTGGCTATGTGTACTGCACGCTGTTTCGACAACTCATTGCTAACTTTTTCACCATCCGAAGCCTTATCGCCATAACCACTTAAGGTTACAGACGCATCGGGATTACGGCGCAAATAAAGTGCAACTGCCATAACAATATCTTTTTGCTCTTGGCTTGTAAGTTCGGTAGCTTTTGCATCGAAATACACAACTCTTGACAATGGACCATCAACTTTTTCGGTTTTCTCGGCTGTTTTTTCAGGACTTGCTGGCGCTGGCTCGAAAGCTGGATTTGCAGAAGCTGCACCTTGCTGACGAATACCCGAACCTGCAGGAACTACTTTTTTAACATCGGGTGAGCGAACAATAACCAAACGGTTTTTAGGACCATGTGCATAAGGCTGAACACCCGAACCATACCAACGTACCCAAACATTTTTGTAAGGAACACCATATTTACGTATCAAAGTATTTGCAACACTTACAGCACGTTGTTTCGACAATTCGTTATTTACATCAACATTACCTGTTCCACGATCGGCAAAACCACTAATAACAATAGTTACATCAGGATTTTGTTGTACGTATTGAGCAATTATGCGCATTTGTGATTCGTGTTCGGTATTTTGCACATCAGCACGATTGATTGCGAAGAAAATATGCTCATTCAAGAAGTCGATAACATCAACAGCTGGTGCTTCGTGAATAACAGGCACTTCGGGTTTAACCACAGGAGTTTCGGGAACTACAATAGGTGCAGGTTCAACAACATCCACTTTTGGAGTTTCGGGCTGAACAACAGGCTTATCTGTCATTGGTAATTTATCGTCGATTACTACTGTGCTTGCTTTATCGGCTCCAAAACGATAGCTAATAGCAACTGCTACATCAGGCGACAAGTCGAAAAACAAATCGGCTACACCATCATTAGTATTATCGCTCATCATATTTGCTTCGGCAATAAGGCTCAAAGCCCATGATGGAGTAATGTGATAGTTACCTTGCAAACCACCACGCAGCAACGAACCACCTATATTTGATGTATTTACATTGTCGTTCATGTATGCTAGCCCTAAACCAGCAAAAGCAGCCAAAGTAAATTTCCGATTGGGATCATAACCTTTCGAGAGGTTGGTAAGGTTCAACATCAAATCGGCCGACAATGTTTCACCAGCAAAGGGGCGCACATTTTCGACACCGGTTGTGCGGTTTTTAGTGTACTGATTATACTGATTGTAACCAGCCATAAAACGCAATGAATAAACAGGGTTAAAATGATAACCAAATTCTAAACGTCCTAAATAGCCCATGCTCTTACCAATTGACCAACTATTACGATCGGTGCCATCGATAAAGTTGTTACCTTCGCCCAAAAACCAATTGGCTCCGCCATTAAGACCAATGTACCAACCTGGATTGAACTCAACTTTTGTAGCATTTTGTTGCCCATGAAGACTAATATGTACAAAAGAAACAATTAAAGAAAAAAGTAACGCTAAAGAAAATTTTTTCATGTGAATATAATTTTAATCGGCATGCGAGTAAGTATAAACTCAACAAGCCACATTAATAAATACTTATCGAAAATAAACCCTGCAAAGTTACACATTTTTTTCAAAAAAAAACACATTCAATAAAAAAACTAAAAAAAATAAGCACGAAAGAACAAAAACACGATTAAGTTTTGGCTTACATACTCATTTTTAACAAAATAGTGTTCTAATTATCGCTTTTATAAAGAACACATTCAGAATTTCGAAAACTAATTACATTAAATAAAGTGGGTTTATTTGAATTAGTAGTTGAACCAAAAGCTAGAAAACAAAAAGCTGTGTCAAACTATAAGTTATCGACACAGCTTTTTTATTTATAAAATTAGCAAATTACGCACCAAAATCGTCGAACATCAACATTTCTCGTGGCACGCCTAAATCCCACAACATGCCTTCGACAGCTTTTGCCATTGGGCCAGGACCACACATGTAGTATTCAATATCTTCGGGAGCATCGTGTTTGCTCAAATATTCATCGTGAATTACTTGGTGAATAAATCCAACCATACCCGTCCAATTATCCTCAGGCTGTGGCTCGCTCAATGCAATATTGAAAGTAAAATTGGGGAATTCGCGTTCCAATTTGCGGAAATCCTCTTCGTAGAAAATTTCTTTTTTCGAACGCGCACCATACCAATATGTAATTTTGCGATCGGTAATTTTCAATGTATTGAGTAAATGCAACACATGTGAGCGTAAAGGAGCCATACCAGCACCACCACCAATGTAAAGCATTTCGCGCGTTGAGTCGAGAATTGGGAAAAACTCGCCAAATGGACCCGAAACCTGTACTTTGTCGCCTGGTTTCAAATTAAAAATATATGATGATGAAATACCTGGCTTAATGCCTTCGGCCCATCCTCCTTTATTTCTATCGAAAGGTGGTGTAGCAATACGCACATTCAACATTACGATATTACCCTCGGCCGGATAGTTGGCCATTGAGTATGCACGCATTGTTTCCTCGTCGTTTTTACAAGCCAAATCCCACATTTTAAATTTATCCCAATCGCCACGAAATTGTTCTTCGATGGCAAAATCGCTAAATTTCAAATCATATTTAGGTATATCAATTTGAATGTAACCACCCGAAACGAAATTCAACTTCTCGCCCTCTGGTAATTTCACTACAAACTCTTTGATAAATGTAGCCACATTGCGGTTCGACACCACTTCGCACTCCCATTTTTTAACACCCAAAATCGACTCTTCCATATGAATAGACATGTCGTTTTTGATTTTCACTTGGCAACCCAAACGCCAATTGTCTTTAATTTCTTTGCGTGTAAAGTGAACAGTTTCGGTAGGTAGAATTTGCCCACCACCTTCGAGCACTTGGCATTTACATTGTGCACACGAACCACCGCCACCACAAGCCGAAGGAAGAAAAATACTTTGGCTCGAAAGCGTATTGAGCAAAGTAGAACCCGCAGGCGCAACCACTTGCTTTTCACCATTGATGGTAATTGTAACATCGCCCGAGGCCACCAAATATTGTTTGGCAACAAGCAAAACAATTACCAATACCAGAATTACCAGTAGAAAAACACCCAAACTGGTAAACATCATTGTTGTATCAATTGCTAATATCATATTTATTTACACCCAACCCAATATAGTGTACTATAAAAAAGTTTTAACAGGGCTATTTTTTAATGTTATCTATTAGAAATAATAATTTTACTGCATTTAAATTTTCAAACCCGAGAAACTCATAAATGCCATTGCCATAAGTGCAACAACAATAAATGTTATTCCTAAGCCACGCAATGGTGCTGGCACATGCGAGTATTCCATTTTTTCGCGTATAGCAGCCAAACCTACAATTGCAAGCAAAAAGCCAACACCCGACCCGAGTGCATAAGCTGAAGCTTCGCCAATATTTACAAAAGCACGTTGTTGCATGAATAACGAACCACCCATGATAGCACAGTTAACAGCAATCAAAGGTAAAAATATACCCAATGATGCATAAAGTGATGGGCTGAATTTTTCAACTATCATTTCGACCAACTGTACAATAGCAGCAATAACAGCAATGAATAAAATAAAAGCAAGATAGCTTAAATCGAGGCCCGCCAATTTTGGGCTCAACCATGCCAAAGCACCCTCTTTGAGTACATAGTTTTCGAGCAAATAGTTTACTGGCAAAGTAACACCAAGCACAAAAACCACAGCGGCACCCAATCCTAGCGAAGTTTTTACATTTTTCGATACGGCCAAATACGAACACATACCAAGGAAAAATGCAAACACCATATTGTCGACAAAAATCGACTTAACGAATATACTGGCTAAGTTTTCCATATTTTTTTATAATTGTACGCTTATAAACCGAGATATTAAGCGTAATAAATTTTATTAATAATTAAATTCCATTTATCTTACTCGAAGAAAAAACGAAAAATTATTTTTCTTGTAAATCTTTATTTATCAATCTGTGCACCCAAATAATGCAAGCTACAATGATAAGAGCCATTGGAGGCAAAATCATTAAGCCATTATTGCTATAACCAAAGTCGTAGAAAGCTTGAGGTATCACTTTGAAACCTAACAAAGTACCCGACCCGAGCAATTCGCGGAAGAAAGCAACTGCAACCAATATCCAGGCATAGCCCAAACCATTACCCAAACCATCCATAAACGATTCCCAAGGTTTGTTTGCCATAGCAAATGCCTCAAGCCTACCCAAAAGTATACAGTTGGTAATGATAAGACCGATATAAACCGACAATTGTACACTAACATCATAAGCAAATGCTTTAAGCACCTCGCTCACAACCGTTACCAATGCAGCCACAACAACCAATTGCACGATAATACGAATGCGATTGGGAATTGTTTTGCGCAATAATGATATAATTACATTTGAAAATGCCAAAATTATTGTTACCGAAAGTCCCATAACCAATGCAGGCTCGAGCTTTGCTGTTACAGCCAATGCCGAGCAAATACCAAGTACTTGTACGGTGATAGGGTTATTTTTCGCTAATGGTCCTGCAAAAACCTCTCTTGTTTTTGATGAAAATAAACTACTCATTATTCATTTCCTCCTTCCGTTTGTTTTAAATACATTTCGTATTGCCCTATACAGTTTTTCAACATATCTTCGACACCTTTACTTGTAATAGTACCACCCGAAATGGCATCCACTTGATCTTGATTTTCGGCATTTTGCCCAGCTTTCAAAATTGCTATAGAGACAAAAGCATTATTGGCATCAAGAATTTTTTTACCTGAAAACTGTTGTTGGAATTTTGGCAATGCAATTTCGGCACCCAAACCAGGGGTTTCGCTAGCATGCGAAAAGAAAGTACCATAAACAGTGTTTTTATCAGCATTAAGAGCAATATAACCCCATATTGGACCCCAAAGACCAGCACCATATAGCGAAAATATGTATTTAGTTTCGCCATTAACATTGGCAATATACACAGGAAGTTCGCGTGCATCTAAAGGTTTTGCTAATTCTTTCTTAATATCAATGGCAAATGCTTCCAATTTAGGATTGGCAACAAGCTCGCCTTTCGAATTTACTACAATCTTCTCGGTAATTGTGCTATTAAACACATCGCTTACATTTTTACCATCTAAATCGACATTGAGCGAACTAAGAATTTGTTTCATCTTGTCCAAACGCTTGTTTTCATCCTGCTTGTCTTTGAGCGCACTCGAAACAATAGCCAAAGTAAGCGCCACAATCACAACCATCACGGTAGCGTATATCAATGTATAACTATTTTTATTTGTATTCATCGTTTTATCCGTGTTTATTTGTTTGAAGCTCGTTTAAGTCGACGTTTGATATTGGCATCAACCACATAAAAGTCGATAAGTGGAGCAAAAATGTTCATTAATAATATCGCCAACATCATCCCCTCAGGATAACCGGGGTTAAGTACACGAATGATAATTGCCATTACACCAATTAAAGCACCATATATATATTTTCCGGTTTCGGTGCGAGCAGCTGTAACAGGGTCGGTAGCCATAAACACAGCACCAAAAGCAAAGCCACCAAATACCAAATGGTTGTACCATGGGAATTGCGCAGCGGCAGTATCGGGACCAAAAGTATTGAACACCAAAGCCATTAAAGCACCACCTGCAAATACCGAACACATAACTTTCCAGCTAGCAACACCAGTGATAAGTAATAAAGCAGCTCCCAACAAAATTGCCAATGTTGACGTTTCGCCCACCGAACCAGCAATTAAACCTAGAAAACCATCGATAAAACCAATCGGATTTCCCAAAATATCAACCAATTGAACATTTGCAGTTGGCGACACAGCCACTTGTCCGAGCGCTGTTGCACCCGAATACGAATCGACTACTGTGCCTGCACCCAAACCAAAAGTTGTACCAGTGCGCACCCATACTACATCGCCCGACATTTGTGTTGGGTATGCAAAAAACAAGAAGGCACGAGTTACAAGGGCAACATTGAAGATATTCATACCAGTACCACCAAACACTTCTTTTGCAAAAATTACAGCAAAAGCAGTAGCCACGGCCACCATCCAAAGTGGAGTATCAACAGGAATAATCATTGGGATAAGGAGTCCCGAAACAAGAATACCTTCGTGAATTTCGTGACCTTTGAATTGGGCAACAGTAAATTCGATACCCAAGGCCACAATGTACGATACAGCAATAATTGGAATTACCGCTAAGGCACCAAAAATAAATGTCTCGAAAAAATCAACGGTTTGACCCGTTGCAAGGAAGTGCTGATAACCAACATTATACATACCAACCAACAATGCCGGGATAAGAGCGAAAATTACCAAAATCATGGTACGTTTCGAATCGATGGCATCGTGAATGTGTGTTCCACGCTTTGAAGTTTCGTTGGGCACAAACAAAAATGTTTCGAAGCCATCGAAAACAGAGTTGAACATCTGAAGTTTACCGCCTTTCACGAAATGCGGTTTCACTTTATCTACTAAATTTCTTAATGCATTCATATAATTTAGCCCCAATGGGGTTTGTATTAATTACTCAAGTTCTTTTCTCATTAAGTCCAAAGCATCGCGTACAATTTGTTGCACCGGAATTTTCGATGTACATACAAATTCGCAAAGAGCAACATCTTCGGGGGCAATTTCGTAAGCACCCAAAGCTTCCATTTTGTCCAAATTGCCTGTAATCATTGCCTTAATCAAAAATTCGGGCATAATATCCATTGGCAATACTTTATCGTACTCTCCCGACATGATAAATGCACGCTGACCACCCAAAAGACGGGTATCATATTCGAAATCTTTTTTGTTGGCAAATTTTTGAAGTAACTTGCTAAAATAAGTATTGCTAATGCTAAACTTATTGAAGCGTGGCATCATCCAACCAAAAAGTTCATGCACATCTTCGCCATCTTTCACAACCGAAATTTGCGTTGCATATGGGTCGAGATAGCCCGATTCGCTTACTTCGATACCGCTCAATATATTACCGCTCACAAAACGCAAAGTTTTGTTTTTGCTAACATTATCTTTAACGATAGGTGCAATCGACGTACCAATGATTGTGTTATAATATTGTGGCGTCAACACTTCGGGGCCTGTAAGTGCCACAGTGCGTGTAAGGTCAACAATTCCTTTATTGAAAAGGCGACCAATAAAAAGCACATCTTGTGCATTCACTGTCCATACCACCTCGCCTTTGTTAACGGGCGAAATATGATTGATTTGCACTCCCACATTTCCAGCAGGGTGTGGCCCTTCGAAATAACATATCTCGGCATTTTTTACCGAAGCAAAAAAGTTATTGCCATTTTTCAAACCTAAATGCACTTTGCCTTCGGTAAGTTTTGCCAAAGCATCGATACCAGTTTGAAAATCGAGTGTTTGACCTTGCATTACATAATCGTTTTCGGGCGCCAAAGGAGCCGAATCGAATGTAGATACAAAAATAGCCTTAGGTGCTTGCGCTGGATTTGCAATTACATCGTATGGACGTTGTTTAATGTATGTCCATAAACCTGATTGTAACAACAAAGCTTTTACATCTTCGGCTTTCATTTGCGCCAATGCAGTATTTTCGAATTTCAAAAATTCGTTTGTAACATCGCGCTGAATGGTAATACTGAGAATTTTTCGACGTTCACCTCGGTTCACAGCAAGAATTTTTCCACTTACTGGCGAAACAAAGTTCATCGATTCAACGGCTTTATTATAAAACACAGGGCTACCCGCTTTTACAATATCGCCTTCTTTTACAACCATTTTTGGTGTAATACCGTGGTAGTAGTCGGGAACCAAAGCCACAACATCAGAAACTCTGAGGTTGTTGATAACTTTATCGGCCTTTCCGCTAATTTGGATATCCAAACCACGTTTAGTTTTTATCAGATGAGCCATATCAATATTTGTAAATAATTAATTTTTTAGCTTGATTTAATGAAGCAATATCTTTCATTCGAAAATTAGTCTATCATTTACGCTCCATTTTGGTTACTTTAAGCAGCTTAAGCAAAGCATGCTAAAACACTACAATACAGCGAAATAAAACACAAAAATCATCAACTTTAGATACCTATCCAAAAAGTTTTGCAAAAATACAACATTTCATTGTAATAATACCACTAATTAAAGAATTTTTTCACTAATTATAAACACGAACTTTGAATAATTGTTCAACAATCTATTCAAAAATTTGAATATTAAACACTTACAAAAAACATGCAGGCCCAACAAAGAACAATTTCATAGCATTGCAAAGAAAAGAGCAATTATGAGGAAATAAATCATAAACAAATGAGCAAAATGCAAAGCCATAATTAAGTAATTAACATTCCTGACAGATCACGAGTGAAACAACAAATAGATGTTGGCAAAAAAGTGTTTAACTGAAATAACTTTCAGCGTAAAGACGTAATTTAATGTTAAATATTGGCACATAATTCAAACATTACATAATCATTTTGCCAAAAATGCATATAAAGCGTATAAAAGCTTATCTTTAGAATTATTATAACGAAATAACGAAAAACATGAAAGACTTTGTACTATTTAGCGAGTTTGGAATTTTGATATCAATTGTGGCATTTCTAACCATATGGGTCATAGTATATTTGTTGCACAAATGGCTATTTAAACACCTAAAAAGAAAGGCATTAAAAACAAAAAGCAAATTCGACGATTTCATTATCGAAAACCTAAAAGTGCCTGGCTTGGTGCTTATTTATTGGATAACGGGAAAAATTTTCACTCGATTTTTCTTTCACGATTTTGATTTTATGATACATTTAAATCATTTAAACACGCTCATAATCATTGCCATTGTAACATGGATTTGCATGCAAGGCATTCGCATTTTTGTTTATTATTTAAACACAAAACTCGATATAAATACGAGCGACAACCTCAATGCACGAAAAAGCCTCACACAAATCAACGTTTTTAAAAACATTGCCAATACTGTAATTCTTATCTTAGCAATTTCTATTGGCTTTCTAACTTTCGATGGTGTGAGAAATGTTGGTTTGAGTTTGTTAACATCGGCTGGGGTGCTGGGTATCATTATTGGTTTGGCTGCTCAAAAAAGCATAGGAATGATACTCTCGGGAATACAAATTGCCATCACACAGCCCATTAGGCTCGACGATGTGGTTATTGTGGAAAACGAATGGGGACGCATCGAAGAAATAACGCTTACCTATGTGGTTGTGAAAATTTGGGACGAGCGCCGCTTGGTTTTGCCCGTGAATTATTTCTTGGAAAATCCTTTTCAGAACTGGACACGAACAAGTGCCAATATTTTAGGAACATTGTTTATTACGGTTGATTACAACTTCCCTATTGATGCATTGCGCGAGGAATTACCCAAAATGCTTGCTAAAAACACAAATTGGGACAAGCGTGTGGCCAACATACAGCTAACCAACATGGACCACAGAGGAAAGGAATTGCGCGTACTAATGAGTAGTGCCGATGCTTCGAAAAACTGGGATTTACGTGTAGCCATGCGCGAAGAAATTGTGAATTATATCTCGGCGAATTTCCCTGAAAGTTTTGCCAAAATTAGAATAAAAGACGAAAGTGAAAAATACAGGAATATGCAAATTTCAAAAGAGAATTGAGATACTCAATGTGTTGAAAAATTCAATAATTTCATACCGCAATAATATGTTTTGCAAAAAAACTATCTTTGTATTAGCAATAGCGTAAGCAATACTAAATACTTACAACATTAAACAAAAGAATATTTGCATGCCCGACATTTATATTTTCAACCCTGAGCACGATTTGGCATTGGCCAACAAC
>CAZEVV010000009.1:0-7500 GCA_964515675.1 uncultured Paludibacter sp.
CTCTTCGAGTATCGGTGCAATGGTTTTACACGGACCACACCATGAAGCGTAAAAATCTACGATTGCAGGTTTGTCGCCTAGGTATTTCCACTCGTTGGGATTGGCTTCGTAATTTGCTACTTTTGTTAAAAATTCTGCTTTGGTTAAATGAATTGTTCCCATTTTTTTTTCTATTTTTTCTGTTTTTACATTTGTTTTTTCGTTCGATTTATTTGCGCATGCTGCAAAACTTATGACAGCTAAAAGTATGACTGCGCCTGCAAATTTTCTCATTTTTATACGTTTTTATATTGTTGTTTTATTTGTTTATCTTCTGTTTTAAATTTTCATCTTTCATCTTTCAATTTTCATTTTTTATCCCAAATTCTTTCAGGATATTTTTCATTATTGTTACAAAGCACATCCCCACTCTGATGGTGGATCGTATTTGCTTTCAGTTTCAATATTGTCGTTTTCGATTACAGCCCAACCTAATTCAGCCAATTTTTCTTCAATTTCGTTTCGTGTAACTTCGTCGGTGTGGTTTACAACTACATACGAGTTTACACGGTCGAGCTCGGCACTAAATACGCCTCTCAATGTACCCAATGTTTTAAGCACGACATTGTTGCACGACATGCAATCCGATTTTTTTATTCGAAAACTTGAATACATTATTTATTGTTTTGTTTGTTTGGTTTGTACTTTTCAAATTCCATTACTTTTTTTTGCTCACCGCTATTGTTCGTTGGTGTTGCACATGCGCCTCCAAAACAACCTAAATTGAATACCGCTTGTATAAGCAAAATAGCCGAGCCTGCTAAATAAATACTTTCGCCAGCGCTAAAATAGCCTATCAGCATGGCGGCTGCCAATGCCAACCTGAAATATCTTGCGAAATCCCATGTAGCGAAATATGCTTTAATTTTTTCCAACATCTTCTTTTTTATCTTTTTTGCTGAACATATCTAAAAACAAATAACCCAAAACTGCTCCATACATTATGCTAATGTTGGGGTTCGACGTGATTGGGCATCCACCGCTATTGCATCCTATAAAGTAATAGTAGGCATAGCCACCGGCGGCACCAAGCACAATGCCTATAATTTTGAGATAGTGTTTTTTGCCAAATGCTTTAATTTTTTCCATAAATATACTTATATGCAAATATGAACATGTGTTCATATGAATGTTTTAAAAAAAAGCGATTACTCTTGGCAATCGCATGCGTTTAGACAATCGAGAATTTGAATTAACTCTTTGTTCTTGAGCGAATAGTGGCAGTTTTTGCCTTCGCGACGACAATTTAAAATTCCCTTTGCACGCATATCCGTAAGGTGGTGCGAAAGTAGCGATTGTTCGCAAGGAAGTTTTTCTCCAATTTGCGTTACTGTCATTTCTTCTTTCGAAGCGAGCAACGAAATGATGCTTAAGCGTGTGCCGTTGGCAATAGCTTTCAGGGTATATGCTACCTGATTCATTTTTTCTATGTCTGTGTTAAAAATTAAACCCATTGTTCTGTTTGTTTTTTGTTTTTTGTGTTGTTTGATGTTGCAAATATATGAACATTCATTCATATGAGCAATTTTTAAAGCATTATTTAGTGAATCATTACAAATATTAGCTTTATCAATCGTAGTGTCGTTGCTATTAGATTTTTGTTTTTATTGTTATTTTCTTTCTATTAGGCGCAGTTTACACGCTTGCTATGTTTAACAATACACTGTGTTATTTTGTTTGCAATGGTGCTATTTTTAACATATTATTTTGTTTTTAACGATAAAATGTTGCTTTTATGCCATTTGGCAACTTAAGCTTTGGCTTTTGCCCAATTGCAATGTGCATCGTTTTGCTTTATACTGTTGATTTGATGAATTTTTTCGCCTTATTTCATTCGTTTTTTATTCTTGTTTATAAATAATACTGTATCTTTGTATATTAAAAATACAGTGTTGAATTAAAGATGACGATAATTACCAAAGATATACCGATTTCGCTCGACAAAGCCATAGGCCATCATCGTACTGATGATATTTTTATACTTTGCGATAGTAATACCGAAAAGCTTTGTGTACCAGAGCTATTGAAATTGGAAAAACTAAAAAGTGCAAAACTTATTAGCATTGCTGCTGGCGATGAAAACAAAACGATAGCTACTGCAACACAAATATGGGAGTTTTTGAGCCATAATGCTGCTACACGAAAATCATTGCTCATTAATGTTGGTGGTGGAATGATAACCGATATAGGTGGGTTTTGTGCTGCTACTTTCAAGCGTGGGATTGATTATATTAATGTGTCGACAACGCTTTTGGGTGCAGTAGATGCTGCTACTGGTGGTAAAACGGGTGTGAATTTCTCAGGATTTAAAAACGAAATTGGGGCTTTTGCACCTGCCAAAGAAGTACTTGTGGCCATCGAGTTTTTTCGTACTCTCGATCATGCAAATATTAAGTCGGGCTATGCCGAAATGCTCAAACATGCACTCATTTCTACGAACGAAGAGTGGCAGTCGACATTGCGTTTCGATCTCGAAAGCGTTGATTTTGAGCAATTGGCCGAATTGGTGGAGCGAAATATCAACATAAAAGAAGATGTAGTTGCACGCGACCCAAAGGAACAGAATATTCGTAAGGCATTAAACTTGGGGCATACTTTTGGACATGCTTTCGAAAGCCTTTCGTATAAAATAGGTCGCCCTGTTTTGCATGGATATGCTGTTGTGTGGGGACTTTTATGTGAGCTTTATCTTTCGAACATGAAATTAAATTTTCCAAAGGAAGAAATTATTCAACTCAAAAATTTAATTCATCAACATTATGGTTGGTTTGCCTTCGATTGTAAGCACTACGATTTATTACTTGAATACATGCAGCACGATAAGAAAAACGAATCGAAGGATATTAACTTTACACTCCTGTCGGGCGTTGGCGAGGTGGTTATAAATCAAACGGCTACACGCGACGAGATTTTTGAATGCCTCGATTTTCTTGGGTCTTTGCAATGAATCAAAGCTTATTTTGCATTCGATACAATTACTTTATAAGGTAGGGGATAAGTGCATGTAATAATTTCATTTGTAATAAATTATGCGCTTTTTGAATAATATATTGTTGAACCTACCTGTTTGGCAGACAGGCGCAAAGAGCGCAAAGTTGCTAAGATATTAAATCATGTTCAAAACTTACAATTTGGACACAATAGTAAACGACTAAAAATTTAACTTGCCTCTGTCATTTCCTCTCATAGGGGGCTAGGGGCTAAATTATAAAAAACAAATGAAACGTACATTAATAATAGGTGCAAGCAACAATCCTGAACGCTATGCATACAAAGCTGCCGAAAGGCTGTTGCAATATGGTCACGAAATTGAGCTTTTGGGCTTGCGCAACGATAGTGTTTTTGGACAAGTGATTGATACAGAGAAAAAAGCATTCGAAAATATTGATACTGTAACCATGTATGTAGGTCCGCAGCGTCAGGACGAATACTTTGACTATATTATATCGTTAAAGCCAAAGCGTGTAATATTCAATCCTGGAACCGAAAACCCAAATTTCGAAGCTTTATTGGCAAAAAATAATATCGAAAGTGAAATTGCTTGTACTTTGGTGCTTTTAAGTACCGGACAGTATTAATTAAATAATAATTATTATCGTATGAAAATTGCATTAATAGGATATGGTAAAATGGGTCAGACCATTGAACGCATTGCCATTGAACGTGGACATGAAATTGTTTCAATCATTGATATAAATAATACGCACGACTTTGAATCGGCAGCTTTTAAAAGCGCTGATGTTGCCATCGAATTTACGGCACCACATGTAGCTGTTGCAAATATTCGTGCTGCGTTTAAGGCTGGTGTGCCTGTTGTATGTGGCACTACTGGATGGTCGGAGCATTTGCCAAGCATTAAAAACGAAATTACTGAAAACGATGCAACATTGTTTTGGGCATCGAATTATAGTATAGGTGTGAATATTTTTGCTGCTGTAAATAAATATTTGGCAAAAATTATGAATAATTTCCCGGCTTATAATGTGTCGATGACCGAGGTGCATCACACGCAAAAACTCGATGCGCCAAGTGGTACAGCAATTACATTGGCCGAAGGTATATTGGAAAACATCGACCGTAAAACAAACTGGAAGCTCGAAACCGAGGAAACCAATACTGATATTGCCATTAAAGCCATTCGCGAAGGTCAAGTGCCTGGAATACACACTATACGTTACGAGTCGGACGTTGATTTTATCGAAATCACTCATGATGCAAAAAGTCGTCATGGCTTTGCTTTGGGGGCAGTAGTTGCCGCCGAGTTTACTGCTGGCAAAAAAGGCTTTTTAGGTATGAATGATATGTTCAATTTCTGATAATTAGATAGATACATTTTTTTTATTAATAACGAATAATTATAGTTCGATGAAACCTGATAGTTTGAAAGAGCGTTTAGAAAAGTCCAAATCGGCTTGGATAAAAGCCATAGTATGGTGTGCAATTTATGTGCTTTTTGTGGCATGGGTAGGCAATTTTTGGTGGTTGTTTTTGCTACCACTAGTTTTCGATGCCTTTGTAACGCAATACATACCGTGGACATGGTGGAAAAAAAGCGAGAACAAAGCAGTTTTAGCCATTATGGGCTGGGTTGATGCTATCGTTTTTGCATTGGTAGCTGTGTATTTTATTAATACATACCTATTTCAAAATTATCAAATTCCCACATCGTCGCTCGAAAAAACTTTACTCGTTGGCGATTTCCTTTTTGTAAGTAAGGCGAGTTATGGTCCACGTGTGCCTATGACACCGCTTTCGTTTCCGCTGGTGCAACACACTTTTCCTATTATAAACACAAAATCGTTCAGCGAAAAACCACAATGGGAATACAAACGACTTAAAGGATTCGATACCATCGAACGTAACGATATTGTAGTGTTCAATTTCCCTGCGGGCGATACTGTTGCAACAAAAATGGAAAATCCTGATTATTATTCGCTATGTCATTATTACGGCAGAGACGCAATACGCAACAATAAACAGGTTTTTGGTGATATTGTTTATCGCCCAGTGGATCGTCGCGAGAATTATGTGAAACGCTGTGTAGGTTTACCTGGCGAATGGCTCGAAATACGTAATCGTCAGATATATATCAACAATGTTCTGACAGAAGATTTGCCAGGTGTACAACATAACTATTTTGTGCAAACCGACGGAACGGTGCTTAGCGATAAATTGCTTACTAGCATGAATATTAGTGTTGAGGATCGAGAGTTGTTAAGCGCAGCAAACAATCCAAAAGCTATTGCCGATTTAGGCTTGGATCCTAATATCTCATTTTATCGTTTTCCGCTAACACAGGAAGTTAAACAAAAGCTACAAGATGTGCGTGGGGTTACAAAAATTGTTGTTGTCCCTGCTTGGTTCGAACCGGCTGAGGTGTTCCCGCTAAGTTTGAAAAAGAATTGGACAAACGATGATTTTGGTCCAATATACATTCCGAAAAAGGGCGCAACTATTACGCTTAATGCATATAATTTGCATTTTTACGAACGTGTAATTCGAGTTTTCGAAGGCAATAGTTTTGAGGTGCGTGATGGTAAGTATTTTATTAATGGCATCGAAACGAAACATTATACTTTCAAAATGGATTATTATTGGATGATGGGTGATAATCGTCATAAATCGGCCGATTCGCGTTCGTGGGGCTTTGTGCCCGAGGATCATGTGGTAGGTCGTCCAGTATTGGTTTGGCTCTCGCTCAACAAAGACAAAGGTTGGTTCAATGGGAAGATACGTTTCGACAGATTCTTTAAAAATGCACGCCATTAATAATATTGAACAACAGGTTTTTTCGACAGCTTATATTGCTCCAATATCGTATTACAAAACCCTACTCAATGGGCATAAAAATGTGTTGGATGTTTATGAGTATTACGAAAAACAATCCTATCGCAACCGATGCAATATTGCTACTGCCAATGGGATTCAGGCTTTGTCGATACCTGTTGAGAGCAAAGCCAAATGCTTGGTGCGCGACATAAAAATATCGAAGCATAGTCAATGGCAAATGCAACATTGGCGCTCCATTCAAGCGGCTTATCAGTCGAGCCCATTTTTCGAGTATTTTGTCGACGATTTATATCCGTTTTTCGAAAAAGACTGGTTATATTTGTACGACTTAAATATGGCTTTGCATAATTGTGTCGAACAGTTGCTCGAATTGAATACTAACTTAGAACTTTCGGAGTGCTATTGCGAAATCGACAATGCATTAGATTGGAGAAGTAGTATTCATCCCAAAAAAGAACCAGTTGTAAGAACGATGCCTTATTATCAGGTATTTGCGCATAAAAATGGGTTTATGGAGGATATGTCGATACTCGATTTATTGTTTAACATGGGTAACGAAAGTATTTTAATTTTACAAAATAAATAAAACAACATATAATTATGGAACAAATTGATTGGTCGAACTTAGGTTTTGGTTATATGAAAACCGACTATAACATACGTTGCACATATAGCAATGGCGCATGGGGCGAACTTGAAGTGCATGATAGCGAGTATGTTAATTTGCATATGGCGGCTACAAGCTTGCATTATGGTCAGGAGTCGTTCGAAGGGCTTAAGGCTTTTCGTTCGAAAGATGGAAAAATTCGTATCTTTAGAATGCGCGATAATGCATTACGTATGCAGGATTCGAGTAGAGGTACAATGATGGCTGTTTTGCCTGTTGAATTATTCGAAGAAGCGGTAGTGAAAGCTGTGAAGCTTAATGAGCGATTCATTCCGCCTTACGAGTCGGGGGCATCGTTGTATATTCGCCCATTGTTGTTTGGCTCGGGTGCACAAATAGGAGTGAAACCTGCCAATGAATATATGTTCATACTTTTTGTATCGCCTGTAGGTCCATATTTTAAAGGTGGTTTTCAAACTACTCCATTCGTTATTATGCGCGAGTTCGATCGTTCAGCGCCGTTGGGAATGGGAAAATTTAAGGTTGGTGGAAATTATGCAGCTAGTTTGGTAGCCGGGCAAAAAGCGCACGAATTGGGTTATTCAAATATATTTTATTTGGATGCTAAAGAGAAAAAATACATCGACGAGTGTGGTGCGGCTAATTTTTTTGGCATTAAAAACAATACTTATGTAACTCCAAAGTCGAGTTCGATACTTCCATCCATTACAAACAAAAGTCTGATGCAATTGGCATTGGATTTGGGTATGCATGTTGAAAATAGACCTGTGCCTGTTGAAGAACTCTCGGAGTTTGAGGAAGCTGGGGCATGTGGTACAGCAGCTGTTATTAGTCCAATTGAGCGTATCGACGACTACGACAAGCAATTGAGTTATGTTTTTAGCAAAGATGGCAAGCCAGGGCCTATTTGCGAGAAACTGTATAATAAACTTCGTGCAATACAATATGGCGAGGAGCCTGATACACATGGTTGGGTAACTGTCGTTGAATAGAATTTAAATGAAAAATCCAGGCTCTTGTTTGAACCTGGATTTTTTTATTAT
>CAZEVV010000009.1:7600-11909 GCA_964515675.1 uncultured Paludibacter sp.
ATAGAATTTAAATGAAAAATCCAGGCTCTTGTTTGAACCTGGATTTTTTTATTATGCAAATATACGAGATGGTTGTTTTGTGTTTTTAATGATAAAAACTTATTAAATTTGGGTAATATTATTGTTTTGTTTTTAATTTCATCTATATTTGTAATTAATTAAAATATACGTTATGATAGAAATTGTTCTTAAAACAGAGTTAGATAGTTCAAAATTAAATGCTTTGCTCTCTTTTCTTAAAACATGGGGTATAGAAGCGGAAGTGAAAAACTCTAAATCAAAAAAGATGACAAATGAATCTGATTTCAATTTGTCGGTTGGCTTGTGGGCGGATCTTGAAGTTGATAATAATACATTGCGTGAGAAAGCATGTATGAGAAAATGATCCTTATAGCTACAAATAATCTTATCAATTTTTATTTCCAAATAATATTTTTTGATTTTTTACCCATTCTACCAAATGTCATAATATAAGCTGTAAGAAGAGGTAAATACATGTCGAACAACGGCAGTGTTAAATAAAATTTTCGCTCACTAAAGTGTTTTGCTGCTTTGTTTATAATAACCAATTGCACAATATAACGTACCAAAAACAATAGTCCTGCTGCGCCCATGCTTATATAATTGCCAAGCAAAAGGGTTGCAATGAATGCCGCATAAAATACGCCACGGAAGATGGGCTCGATACCTAATCGGAATTTACTTGTCGATGAGTAATGCGAAGCAACCGATAAATGACGCTCTTTTTGATAGTACCATTGTTTGAAACTTAGTTTGGGCTCCGACCATGTAATGCTATCAGCATCCAGTTCAATACGTGTATTTATGTCGCGCGCATTGGCATTCACCATTAAGTCGTCGTCGCCCGACTTTAAATGTAAATGACTTGCAAAGCCTTTGTTGTTGTAGAAAATTTCTTTGCGATAAGCTAAATTGCGCCCTACACCCATGTAAGGTTTACCTTTAAGCGCAAACCCTAGATAGGTTAAACCATTGAATAATGTGTCGTAAATTACAACTCTGTTTATCCACGATTTTTTTTGCAAATAGGGCGAATAGCCTAAAACGAAATCGACACCAGGAACAAAGTTACGCATCATTTTAGCAATCCAATTTTTGCTTTCGGGCATACAATCGGCGTCAGTAAAAAGTAATATGTCGTGTTTTGCAGCTTTTATGGCAATGGTGAGTGCTAGTTTTTTTGTGCTTAAATTAGTTGTGCCTGTGGGTACAAACGAAGAGCGTAGATGTGGATATTTTTTCTTGAACTCGGTGAGTAAATCCTCTGTCTCGTCGGTCGAGCCATCGTTTACAACAATCACTTCAAACTCGGGATATTCTTGTTCCAAAACAAAAGGTAAAAATTTGCGCAGATTATCCGACTCGTCGCGTGCAGCAATGATTACCGATACAGCTTGTCGTTTGTCGCTATAGTTGATACGACCATTTTTTGCAAGTCGTTTCATTTTTCCAACTACATTTAGGTAGCCAAAATAATAACTCAGTTCGTACAACAAAGCTAACAATAATATGCCTAGGGCAATCAATTCGGGTGTTTTAAATACAAAACCGTACACTTCCATTTTCAACAAATTAACTCTTTATATACAAATATGCGTATAAATTCAACTGCGGAATTCTCAAAAAAAATAATCACAAAGGTAACATTTTATTTTAAGAAATTGACGTACAAGTTAAACAAAAATTCAATTGATTGAAAGCTTCATTTTGTGCAATAATATTTCAAAATTATTTTTGGATTATATTATGGTGTTGTTCGGAATTCATTCGATTTTTATAAAGCAAAAAAAGCAAACTTACATTTCTGTAGTTTGCTTTTTTATTTAATTGCACTATAAAAAATTAGAGTGTTTTTTTAACTTCAGTTTCTTCGTAGCTTTCAACCATATCGCCAACCTTAATGTCGTTGAAGTTTTTGATGTTCAAACCACATTCGTAGTTTGTACCCACCTCTTTAACATCGTCTTTGAAGCGTTTTAGCGAGTCGAGTTCGCCAGTGTGCACTACGATACCATCGCGAATGATGCGCACTTTATTGGTGCGTTTAATTTTTCCTTCGCGTACCAAGCAACCTGCGATAGTTCCCACTTTGGTGATTTTAAACACCTCCATAATTTCGACTGTTGCTGTAATTTCTTCTTTGATTTCGGGTGATAACATACCTTCCATTGCTGATTTAATTTCTTCGATTGCGTCGTAAATAATTGAATATAGTCGAATGTCGATTTCTTCTTTGTCGGCCAATTTACGCGCCGAGCTTGTAGGACGTACTTGGAAACCACAAATAATTGCATTCGAAGCAGCAGCAAGCAAAATGTCCGAGTCGGATATTGCGCCCACGGCTTTGTGGATAACATTTACCTGGATGTTTTCGGTCGATAGTTTCAACAACGAGTCCGACAATGCTTCCACTGAACCATCCACATCACCTTTAACAATGATATTGAGTTCTTTGAAATCGCCCAAAGCTATGCGGCGTCCAAGCTCATCCAAAGTAAAGTGTTTTTTGGTACGCAAACTTTGTTCGCGTTGCAATTGTTCGCGTTTGTTTGCAATGTCGCGAGCTTCTTGTTCGGTAGCCATCACATTAAAGTTGTCGCCCGCTTGTGGAGCCCCATTCAATCCAAGAATCAATACAGGTTCCGAAGGTTTTGCCTCGGTAATACGTTGGTTACGCTCGTTGAACATGGCTTTAATTTTACCGAAGTGCGTACCTGCAAGCACAACATCGCCTTGACGAAGAGTACCATTTTGTACCAAAACAGTTGATACATAGCCACGACCTTTGTCGAGCGACGACTCGATAACCGAACCAATGGCACGGCGATTCGGATTGGCTTTTAGTTCCAAAAGATCCGATTCGAGGATTACTTTTTCCAATAATCCTTCGACACCTTTACCAAATTTCGCTGATATTTCGTGCGATTGATATTTACCGCCCCAATCTTCAACCAAATAGTTCATGTTGGCAAGCGTCTCTTTTATTTTTTCAGGATTTGCTCCTGGTTTATCTACTTTATTAATTGCAAAAACCATAGGTACGTTTGCAGCAGCAGCGTGGTTAATGGCCTCACGTGTTTGAGGCATCACACTATCGTCGGCAGCAACAATGATAATTGCAATGTCGGTTACTCTTGCTCCACGTGCACGCATGGCCGTAAATGCCTCGTGACCAGGAGTGTCGAGGAAAGTAATGCGTTGCCCATTTTCGAGTTTTACATTGTAAGCTCCAATGTGCTGAGTAATACCACCAGCTTCGCCTGCAATTACATTTGCATTTCGTATGTAGTCGAGCAGCGATGTTTTACCATGGTCAACGTGTCCCATCACTGTAACAATAGGCGGACGAGGTATCAAATCCTCTTCGTTGTCAATTTCATCTTCGCCAATGGCTTCAACCACATCGGCGCTTACAAATTCGGTTTTAAAACCAAATTCATCTGCAACAATGCTAATCGTCTCAGCATCGAGGCGTTGGTTGATAGAAACCATCATACCAATGCTCATACAAGTACCAATAACCTGATTGATACTTACATCCATCATGGTTGCAAGTTCGCTTACAGTTACAAATTCAGTGAGTTTCAAGATGCTTTCCTCGTCGCGCTCGCGTTGTGCTTGTTCTTGCTGACGCGCACTAACCAAATCGCGTTTATCGCGGCGGTGTTTTGCACCTTTACCTTTTTTCTGACCACCAGCCATACGTGCCAGTGTTTCTTTTATTTGTCTTTGTACTTCTTCTTCGTTAACCTCTTGTTTGAAAGGTTTTTTAGCCTTGTTGTTTGCTTTTCCAGCTCCTTGATTATTGGCCGAATGTTGCGGATGTCCAACTTTTTTCGGAGCAGCTATGTTCGAAGGCGTGCTTTTGCCAGCACCGGCATTATTATTATTGTTGTTATTGTTGTTGTTGCGATTGTTACCTCCACCTTGTTGTACTTTGTTTATGTCAACCTTTTGATTGCTAAAGCGTTCTCGAGGTTTTTTCTTGTGGTCGGCGTCGCTGTTTGGCGTTGGGTTTTTGTCGAGTAATAATTGTTTTTTATTGCCAGTATTTCCTGCATTGCCCGAAGGTCTATTTTTCTCTTCTCTTTCTCGTCTTTTTTGCTCTTTCGATTTTGGTTTCGGACGAGTACTTTGATTCAATAAATTTAAATCGATAGTTCCAACAACAACCGGCCCTTTGTCGAGCACAGGAACGCCAAGCGAGAAAATTTCTTCCTTGCTATCATTGCTTTCCTCGTTGCTTGAAGTTGAAACTTCAGCTTTTGTAGTGTTCTCGGCTATTACA
>CAZEVV010000009.1:12009-36275 GCA_964515675.1 uncultured Paludibacter sp.
TTTGTTCGGCTACAATCGGGTTTTCTTTAACTGTTTCGACCACTGTTTTGGGCTGTGTTTCGATGTTTACAGTTGGTTTGCTAATGTTTTCAACACTGGTTTTTTGAACTGGTATTTCTACTTTAGCTTCCACTTTTGGTGTTGCAACTTCCACTACAGGTTTTGGTTGCGCTTCGGGTGCAGGTGTTGGTGCAGGCGCTGTTACGGTTTCGGCAACAACTTCTACTTTTTTCTCAACAACGGCATCGTTTGCAACTTCAGCTTGCACTAGTTTTGGAGTTGCAACAACTGTTTTTTCGGCTGCTTGTACAGGCTTATTTTTAGCATCAAGATCAATATGTCCAACTTGTTTGATGTTAAGCATTGGCTCTTTAGGCAACCCGATGTGCGTTTTTTCCGACTTCTTCTCATAGCCTTCGATGGCTACAGACGTAGTCTTATCTTTGTTATGACGCTCTTGACTCAGTTTTTCTGATTCAATTTTTAGAGCCATATCTTTATTGAACTCTTTGGCGAGCAATAGATATAAATCGTCGGCAATTTTCTCGTTCGGGTTTGGTTCAATTTTATGGCCTTTTTTTACCAAAAAATCAACCGCAGTCGACAATCCAACGTTTAAATCTTTTAATGCTTTACTTAATCTTACGGACATATATCTCTTTTTTTTTTATTTTAAATTTGTGAAAAATGTAAACAGCGAATGGGGTTGTTTCCAACCTCAGCTGTTACATCTCATCTTCAAATTCTGATTTTAATATTGCTATTACATCGTCGATTGTTTCTTCTTCCAAATCGGTGCGACGAATTAAATCCTGGCGCGGAACTGCTAATACGCTACGAGCTGTGTCGCAGCCAATTGCTTTGAATGCATCGATTACCCATTGGTCAATTTCATCCGAAAATTCGTCAAGATAGATATCTACGATTTCTTCTTCATCGTCGATGTCGCGGTATACGTCGAGGGTGTAGCCTGTAAGCATACTCGCAAGTTTAATGTTTTGACCACTTTTACCAATGGCCAACGAAACTTCTTCGGGACGTAAGTAAACTTCGGCACGTTTACCTTCTTCGTCCAAGCGGATAGAATTGATACGTGCAGGTGCCAAAGCACGCGAAATGAATAAGCTTGTGTTGGCTGTGTAGTTTATTACGTCGATGCTTTCGTTGCGCAATTCGCGCACTATGCCATGTATGCGCGATCCTTTAACACCAACGCAGGCGCCTACAGGGTCGATACGATCGTCGTACGATTCAACAGCCACTTTAGCACGTTCGCCTGGAATGCGCGCAATGCTTTTTATTGTAATCAATCCCTCTTGTATTTCGGGCACTTCCATTTCGAATAGGCGTTGCAAGAACATGGGTGATGTGCGCGAAAGAATAATTTTGGGGTTGTTGTTTTTGTTTTCAACCATCGCTACTACAGCACGAACATTGTCGCCCTTGCGGTAAAAGTCGGTTGGTATTTGCTCTGTTTTTGGTAAATACAGTTCGTTGTTATCTTCATCAATCAAAAGCATTTCTTTTTTCCAAATTTGATAAAGCTCGGCACTCACAACTTGCCCAACTTTTTCGCTGTATTTTGCAAAAATGCTGTCTTTTTGAAGTTCGAGTATTTTCGACGAAAGTGTTTGGCGCAAAGTAAGGATTGCACGACGACCAAAACCCAAAAAGTCAACAGTGTCGGTTACATCCTCGCCAATTTCGTATTCCTCATCAATTTTTTTTGCGTCGGTCAACGATATTTCCAAGTTTGGATCTTCCAATTCATCATCAGCCACAACTGTACGACTGCGATAAATCTCGAAGTCACCCTTGTCGGGGTTTACAATAACATCGTAGTTCTCGTCAGTGCCAAACATTTTTGATATTACGTTGCGGAACGAATCTTCCATTACGCTTATCAAAGTGCTTCTATCTATGCTTCTCAATTCTTTGAATTCCGAGAAGGTATCAATTAAATTTACAGTTTCTTTTTTGCTCATGGCTTATTTGAATCTTATAATGTATTTTGTGTATTTTATGTCGGCATAACCGAAACTAATTTCTTCCGTAACTAAAACTTTGCGCTTCGAGCCTTCTTGTTTTTCAAGTTTTTCGATGCTTAGCGTAAATTCATCGGCATTTGCCGATTGAAGAATACCTGTAATTTTTCGTCCATCTTTTGTCAATACTTCAACTTCGTTGCCAATGTTTTTCTCGTATTGTTTTACAACTTTAAATGGCGATGTTAAGCCTGCCGAGCTCACCTCGAGTTGATAATCCTCAACTTCTCTGTCGAGTTGCGATTCGATATGTCTGTTTAGCGCAACGCAATCATCAACCGATACGCCATCGAATGCATCAATTTCTACGTTTATGCAATTGTCGTTCGAAATTGAAACATCAACAAGGTAATGCGAATTGTTGGCGAAATACGACTCAACTATCTGTTTTACAAGTTCTTTTGCTATCATTTTGTATATAATTCAACAATGAAGGGGACAAATGCCCCCTTCACCAACTCCTTTATCGCTGCAAAAATACGAAATAATTATTTAAACACCAAATAATTATACGTTTTTTCTTAGTTTATTGTTTTAAAACCAGTGTAAGGCCACAAGGCTTCTGGAATTTTTATTCCTTCGGCTGTTTGATTGTTTTCGAGCAATGCTGCCATGATACGAGGAAGTGCCATAGCGCTTCCATTAAGTGTGTGGCATAGTTGTGCTTTTTTGTCGCCACCTTTGAAGCGACATTTGAGGCGATTGGCCTGATAGCTTTCGAAATTCGACACAGAGCTTACTTCGAGCCAGCGTTCTTGCGCTGCCGAATATACTTCGAAATCGAAAGTGAGTGCCGAGGTAAAGCTCATGTCGCCCCCACAAAGTCGAAGTATGCGCCATGGCAATTCGAGTTTTTCCACCAAAGTTTGTACGTAATTCACCATTTCGGTAAGTGTTTCGTACGATTTTTCGGGATGTTGTATTTGAACAATTTCAACCTTGTCGAATTGGTGCAGGCGATTTAGTCCACGCACATCTTTGCCGTACGAACCCGCTTCGCGACGAAAACAGGCCGAGTAAGCAGTGTTTTTTACAGGTAATTCGCTTTCGTTTAAAATTACATCGCGATATATGTTTGTAACAGGCACTTCGGCGGTTGGGATGAGGTATAAATCGTCGGCCGTGCAATGATACATTTGTCCTTCTTTGTCGGGCAATTGTCCTGTGCCATAGCCCGATGCTGCATTTACAACATAAGGTGGTTGAATTTCGAGATAGCCAGCTTCAACGGCGTTGTCGATGAAAAAGTTGATCAAAGCACGTTGTAAGCGCGCGCCTTTTCCTTTGTATACTGGAAAGCCTGCACCCGAAATTTTTACGCCCAATTCGAAGTCGATGAGGTCGTATTTTTTTGCTAAGTCCCAATGTGGAACAGCCCCTTCGGGCAATTGAGGGTTTGTGCCACCTTGACGCTCAATGAGGTTGTCTTCGGCATGTTTTCCTGCTGGCACACTGCTATGAGGTAAGTTGGGAATTTGTACCAAAAGCTCGTTGAGTTGCAACTCTATGTCCGACAATTTGTCGCCTAAAGTTTTTATTGTTTCTTTTAGTGTCGAAGTTTTTTCTTTGGCTTCGTTTGCTTCGGCTTGTTTTCCTTGCTTAAAAAGTAGTCCAATTTCCTTCGATATATTGTTCATCTCGGCTGAAGCGTTGTCGAGAATGTTTTGTGTCGATTTGCGGTCGTTGTCGAGCGTTATTACGCGTTCGATAATTTCGCGAGCATCAAAATGTTTTTTTGCCAACCGCTCAACTACCTCCTCGGTGTTGTCGGTGATAAATTTAAGTGTCAACATATATTGTTAGTGTTTGTCTTGTTTTTTTTCGTAAGTTTTGAAAAAAAAGAAAAATCTCCCGCAATTTTACACTACGGTAAAACGACAGGAGATTAATGTATGTAATTGATTGAATAGGGCTTTGGTGCCATTCAGTCAAATTATTAATTCGCTTCGATAGGTTTTACAGAAACGTAAGATTTGTTGTCTTTCTTTTTTCTGAATTCAACTGTACCATCGATAAGAGCAAATAAAGTATGGTCTTTACCAATACCCATGTTCAAACCTGGGTTGTGTACAGTGCCACGTTGGCGAACGATGATGTTGCCTGCTTTAGCAAACTGACCACCGAAAATTTTAACTCCAAGTCGCTTACTTTCCGATTCACGACCGTTTTTCGAGCTACCAGCTCCTTTCTTATGTGCCATTTTCTTTTAATTTTAATCGGTTTTTAAATTAAGCTACAATTTCTTTTACTACAACTTCAGTAAGGTACTGACGGTGACCATTGCGTTTGCGATAGCCTTTACGACGTTTTTTGTGGAAAACAATTACTTTGTCACCTTTTAAGTGTGAAATAACTTCGGTAACAACTTTTGCTCCTTCAATTACTGGTGCACCTACTGTGATTGCGCCATCATTGTCAATCAACATTACTTTGTCGAATTCTACTTGAGCACCACGCTCAGCTTCTTCCATACGGTGGATAAACAGTTTTTTTCCGGCTTCTACCTTGAACTGTTGTCCTAAAATTTCTACAATTGCGTACATTTATACAATCATTTTTATTGATTACATCGGGAAGGTGAGGTGCACGAGGCATTGCTTCTTTTTTACCTTATCCGAAACGAGGGTGCAAATTTACAACTTTATTTCTAATTATCAAAAATGTTTTCAATATTTTTTGCTAATCAACATGCAAAACCACTGACTCGTATATGATTTTTGAAGATTGTTTGTTTTATCGTACCTTAATTTTCTTTTTTATAAAAAAAATCAGGAGATGCTTCGTTATGAATAATCTCCTGATTTTATATCGCATTAATGCTGCTATTTCGGCTTTTTTTCTGAATGAAAACTCCTTGATTGATAACTAATCGTCAGTTGTAAACCGCAAGTTATACCAAATGAATTTTATATTTAAACCCAAAGTCAACTTTGGTATAACTAAGCTTTAATTTTTTTTGTCTTTTATCCATTTATCCATGGCGGCGGCTGCTTTGCGTCCATCGCCCATAGCTAAAATAACTGTTGCGCCTCCACGAACAATATCGCCCCCTGCAAATACAATAGGTACTGCACTTTGCATGGTTTCGTTGTCGACAACAATGGTGCCCCATTTGGTTATTTCGAGCCCCATTACCGATTGAGGAATTAATGGATTGGGCGAAACGCCTACACTGACAATGGCTTCGTCAATTTCGATTGTCTCGGTTTTGCCTGGTACTTCCACTGGCGAGCGGCGGCCTGAAGCATCGGGTTCGCCAAGTTCCATAACCTGTAATGTCATGTGTGTTACGCGGCCTTGCTCGTTACCAATAAATTCGATTGGGTTGCGCAAAGTCATAAATTCGATGCCTTCTTCTTTGGCATGGTGAACCTCTTCGAGGCGCGCTGGCATCTCTTCTTCGGATCGACGATATACAATCATTGCACGGTCGGCACCAAGGCGTTTGGCCGTGCGCACCGAGTCCATGGCAGTGTTACCACCACCTATTACCGCTACTTTTTTGCCAAGAAAAACGGGTGTGTCCGAGTTGGGGTTGGCTGCGTCCATTAGATTTACGCGTGTAAGGTATTCGTTCGACGACATTACGCCAACAAAGTTTTCGCCTTTGATATTCATAAAGCGTGGAAGACCAGCACCACTACCTACAAAAACGCCTTCGTATCCGTCAGCTTTTAGCTCTTCGATAGTTACTGTGCGCCCAACAATGCAGTTGGTAATGAATTTTACACCCATAGCTTTGAGGTTGTCAATTTCAACATCCACAAATGCGTTAGGAAGACGAAATTCGGGTATGCCATATTTTAGTACGCCGCCAATTTCGTGCAAAGCTTCGAAAACAGTTACATCGTAGCCAAATTTTGCCATATCGCCAGCAAACGAAAGGCCTGCAGGACCCGAGCCAACAACTGCAATTTTCATTCCGTTGGGAGCCGCCACTTCAGGTATCGAAATGTTGCCACTTTCGCGCTCGTAGTCGGCAGCAAAGCGCTCGAGGTGACCGATAGCTACCGATTCTTTTTTCATTTTTACGTGTACGCACTTTGCTTCGCATTGTTTTTCTTGCGGACAAACGCGTCCGCAAACTGCTGGAAGCGCCGATGTAGCTTTAAGTGTTTTTGCAGCACCTAAAAAGTCGCCAACTTCTATTTGTTTTACAAATCGAGGTATATGTATGCCTACAGGGCAGCCTTCCATACAAGTAGGGTTGGCGCAATCGAGACAGCGTTGTGCTTCGAGCATTGCCATTTCGGGTGTAAGTCCATGGTTCACTTCTTCGTTGTTGGTGCAACGTACAATGGGATCCTGAGCAGGCATGTGCACACGTGGCATGGCGGTACGATCTTTGGCTTTAATTTTTTCGCGCAATGCAACGCGCCAATCCTGTGCTCTATCTTCAGCTATATTCATTTTGAAATATGATTGTTTTTGTTTAAAAAAAAATATGCGAATAAATACTATGATTCATTCACTTGAGAAGTATTAGTTTTTGTTGGCACCCGAAGCACAAGTGTGTTTTTCCATTTCTTCGCGCTCTATGTCGCGATAGCCACCAAGACGCATCAACATTTCGTCGAAATCCACTTGGTGTGCATCGAATTCGGGTCCATCGACACAAACAAATTTTGTTTTACCACCAATGCTAACACGACAAGCGCCACACATGCCAGTGCCATCAACCATAATTGTATTGAGTGAGGCCACAGTTTCAACTTCGTATTTTTTTGTAAGCATGCTCACAAACTTCATCATAATGGCCGGGCCAATGGTTACGCAAAGGTTTACTTTTTCGCGATTAATCACCATTTCAACACCATTTGTTACAAGTCCTTGTGTTCCGTACGAACCATCGTCGGTCATTATTATAACCTCATCGGAGTGTTGTTTCATTTGCTCCTCGAGTATGATGAGTTCTTTGGTGCGCGCAGCAATAACAGTAATAACTTTGTTGCCAGCAGCTTTGAGTGCCGCTACTATAGGCAACATGGGAGCAGTTCCCACACCACCACAAGCACAAACTACAGTTCCGAAATTCTCGATATGTGTAGCTTTGCCAAGCGGTCCCACAAGGTCGGTAATCATATCACCTTCGTTGAGTTCGCAAAGTTTGGTCGACGAAACGCCCATGCGTTGAACCACCAATGTGATGGTGCCCTTTTGCAAGTCGGCATCGGCAATGGTGAGTGGAATACGTTCGCCTTTTTCGCCAATTTTTACCATAACAAAATGCCCCGCTTTTCGCGCTTTTGCGATAAGGGGTGCTTCAACTTCGAATTTCACTACATTGGCCGAGAAATACTCTTTGCCCACAATTTTGTTCATTCTATTTATTAGTTTTATGTTTTCGAGGCGCAAAATTACAAAAAAAATTAATATGCCTAACATGTTTTTATATATAAATTTTGAGTTATTGCTGGTTTGTTGCTTACAATGCGTAAGTATTTCTATCGATTTACTTGTCGAATATCAATGCGGGTAGCGTTTTTTCGTTGTTTTTTTAATTTAGATATTGTAGTTTTTTAATTGTGTGATTGTTGCGATGAATTTGTATTAAAATTTATTTTGGTGCTTGTTTTTGTATGTTTTATGTGTATGTATGCATTTTTATATTTTAGTAATTCCTGAATTAATAATGTGTTCTTATTATTGATGAACTAAAAATGAGATAGTTTGTTTTTCTTATGTAATGCATATTGCGTCAATAGTTTTCTTGAAAAAATATTGTGTGTTGTAGTAAAAAACATTACATTTGTAGCCTAATGTTTTGTGTTTAGTGTGCAAATGTTTATTGAATAAGCCGATTTACGTAGGTTTGGATTTTGTACATTGTGAAACATGCTTTATGTTCTGGTTCTTATTTTATGTAAAGGCTTCATAGTTTTTTTGCATATTTTTTGTTACAAATGAATTTGATTTTTCTTTCGAGCTCATTTTCGTTTATTTTTGTTGGGTTTGTGGTTTGAACTTTTTATACAATAATGTCAGATGAAACCAATAATTGTCATATCAATTTTAATGTCGCTAATTGTTGAGCTTAGTGCACAGCAATTTGTGTGTCATGTAAATAAATATGCTTTCAAACAAGATGCTTTGCCTTTTGGTGTAATGACAGATACTGACATACGTATTGAGCTTGATTTCGATTCGGCCAATATTATGATATTTGATGAGGAACCCATTCGAATGCGTTTTCAGGAATTGCAATCGCGTGCCGAGAATAATGGAGAATTAAAGCGATTGAGTGCTACTTGGCCAGATGGCAAAAGGTGTTTTGTGCATTTGTTTGTACGCAACGAAGCTATTGAGAGTGTCGAAATTAAGTGTTCGAAAGCGACGTTTATGTATTTGGTTTCGAAGAGCGAAATTGTAAGTAGAGATAAAAATGAAGACGAAAAAAAAGCTGAATCGAATTGATTCAGCTTTTTTTTCGAAATTTATTTTGTGAAAAAATACTTTGTTACTAATTCCTCGAAAGCATCGAGGTCGCGATAGCCCAATTCGGTTTTATAACCGGTTTTCGAATCAACAAAAACAATGGTTGGCATGGCACGTACACCAAATTTCTTAGCCAATTCGGGTTGTTGGTCAACATCAATTTTGTACACTACAAGTTTGCCATTGTATTTGTTTTGAATTTCTTGCAAGTGCGGCGCTAGCATTTTGCATGGGCGACACCATGTTGCGTGAAAATCGAGTATTATTGGCAAATTGCCTACTCTGTTAAATTCGGCATTTTTGCTATAATCCCATACTTTTTTCTTAAAGCTTGCATCGTTAAGCTCTTCGATTTTTACATTGTTCTGGCCCACAGCGCCAAGGCTTACTATAAGGGCCAACAGCATGAATACAATATTCTTTCTCATTTTTTTTGTCTTTTTCTTATTTTTTTGTTATTTTATTCAAATTGTTTTTTGTTGCGTTCGCAGCGCATTTTATACTATCAAATATTCGTTTCAAATACAACGCTCAACTGTTCGATTTGTTTTTCAATGCCTCGCGTTGCATAATTTTTAGTGTGCGTGCGTTGGCTTTGTCCACCTCCACTTCGAGCATTTTTATTTCGCGCATTGTGTTCCAAAGCTTATAAGTTTCGGCAATTGCTTTTTTATCGCCATCGGCAAGCACATATTTTAATGTTTTGTTGCCCATTATTTCAACCGTAATTCTTTGTTTTATATTTTGGTCGACAAAAGCAGCTAACGAGATAATTTCATCGTTTTTGAATGTAATTGTTTCCCAATATTGCCCTTCGTCGCTAAAACTATGAAATACACCTTTGCGGTTGTTTGTTGTGTCGGTAATTGCAAATATGTCGCCCACCGATAGTTTAATTATTGCCTGGCGAAGGCGTTGTCCGGTGATATTGCTCACCATGAAAATGTTCGACTGCTCGTCGATAAAGCATTTTAAATAGTTTCGCGTTATGTTTTGTTCGGTAATTTGTGTTTTATAAACAAAATTTCCGAAGTCTTGGTAATTCTCCTCTTTCTCGTATCTGAAATTTTTTCGTAACGAATCGGCCCTCGCAATAAGCACAGGCAAAGTTTGTTCGGCAAAAGCCAATGTTGTGCGGCTTTCGATGAGCGTTATTGTGTCGGAATATGCTGCAGCAATTCGACGGATGTCAATTTTTCGAGGATAAAGCTTGTGAATGCTGTCAATTTCAGCTTTGGCTTGCTCTAAACTACTTTGGGCTATGAGTTGCGTAATGTTGTTGAGTCGTGCGGCAATTTCGGTATCGTTGTTTTGGCTGTTGTTGCAAGCCAAAAGTACGACCGAAAGACAAATTATTGAGCAAATTTTATACATAAATATTGTATTGTATAAACTGTTTTTTTTTTTGAATAAAAATATTTTATATTAATCGATGAAATTATTAATTTGGATTGCTAAAACATTACCCCAAAAGAAATTTCGAGATTGCCAGGTTTTATATTCAAATCTCCTTTGTTTACATATCTTCCTACTTTTTCGTAATTTGCAGTGTTTGCAGTAGTTGTGAGTATGCTCTTATAATTCATTTCGGTAAAAAGCCCTATGCTTCGCGTTAGTTGATAGCTAATGCCCACCCCTGCAAAGTAACCTACGGTGCTGTAGTTTGATATTGGATTGATATCTTCTTTTTTGTCGGGAATGCTCGATAGCTGACTAAAATGTCTTTCGGTAGCACCTAATAAAAAGCTTGCTGTTCCGCCACCTTGTATGAAGTACGATGTTTTGCGTACAGGTTTTGTTTCGAGCTTTAGTCCCAATGGCATTTCAATCATATTGTAATTTATTTTGTAGTTCTGACGATACATTGTGCTTGTGAGCGAAGCCGAGTCGAAAGCATAACCACCATTGTTGATATAATTGAGGCCCGAAATTATGGACAATAGCGAAGTGAGGTCGTACGAAGCAACAATACCAGCGCTGAATTTCATTGTTGCGCCACCAGCATGCACATCGGCATGGTTGATGTCGAGCCAACTCACCGCTGGGGTCACTTTTATGCCAAAATCGAAATCGGCCAATGAGATGTTGCTACCACTCGAGCCTTGACTAGGAAAGCCGATATTGAATTGAGCAAACAAAGGAAAACTAGCAGCAAACATTATTGCTAAAGCAATTTTTCGTATCATAATGGATTGTAATTTAGTTTTGTATTTAATATTTTAGAACGACAAATTTAATTGTTTTTTTTTGCTTTTTGATGCCTTGGAATGATTATTTTGTTAATTTTTGAATTTCAACCTCATTTTAGCAATCAAACATCATTCCAAAATTATCATTAAATTTAGTTTGATTGCGTAAGAAAAATAAATTATTTGAGTTGTTTTTTGCTTAAAATAAATATCTTTGCAATATATTTACAAAAGCTCATTAACTAAATGTTTAAAAACAAGCTCCTAAATATTTTGTATTTGTTGTTAATGTTGGGTTTGTCGTCGTGCATTACATCGAATAAAATTAATTATATGCAAACGCCAGGCTTCAATATTCCTGCATACAACGATAGTTTGAGTTATCAGGATTATCGCTTACGCATAGGCGATAGGCTTTATGTGCGCGTGTACTCGACCGACGATAAAACCAATGCATTATTTAATGGATCGATGCAAAACAATCAACAAATGATGGGTAATAACATGTCGGGCGGGATGGCCGATTTGTTTACTTATTTGATTGAAGAAGATGGGACGATAAATTTCCCGATGATTGACAAAGTGCATATGACAGGTAAAACTTTGCGCGAAGCAGTTGAAGCGCTCGAAGCCGCCATTAAACCCTTGTTTATTTTTAGCTCGGTAGAAATGCGCATAATGAATCGTAATTTTAGCGTCATTGGCGGCAATCGTTCGGGTTTTTATAGCATGACGCGCGAAAAAATGAATATTTTCGAGGCATTGGCCATGGCGGGCGATGTAGGTGTGTATGGCGATAGGTCGAAATTGCGCATACTTCGCGAAACGGATAAAGGTGTAGTGATAAAACAATTTGATGCACGCAGTGCTGATATTGTGCGGTCGGAGTTTTTTTATATTGAACCCAATGATGTTATTTATATCCAAAATGTGAATGAACAGTTTTTTAGCATAACAAATTTGCCCAGTCTGTTTTCGACAGTGATTTCGACATTTTCGTTTGGAGTGCTGATATACGAAACAGGCAAGCGTTTGCAAAAAACACCTGATACAACCAATAATTAATGATAGATATGCGAAGAATATTTTTAAAAATATCGATATTGATCTTGATAATTACTGGTTTTAGTAGTTGTTATAGCTATCGCAATACGGGATTGTTGCAAACCAATAATAAACGTTTGCCCAATTACCCCAAAGTAGAATTTGTGGATTATAAAATTCAGGTAAATGACGAAATTGTTTATCGCTTGATGACAACTGACGAGACAATTTCGAGGCTAATAAATACAAATGCAGGATCGAGCTCACAAAATATTAATACCTACAGGGTTTATCCTGATGGAACCATCGATATACCATTTATAAAACGAATTCCGGTGGAGGGTTTGACATACGAAGAAGCTTCGAAAGTTGTTGAAGATAGATTTAAAGAATTAATACCCGATGCCAATGTGAAGGTAAGTATTATGAATAAGCGTTTTACGGTTATAGGCGAAGCGGGAACTGGCATTTATAGTATACCTCGCGATAGGTTTACGATTTATCAGGCGCTTTCGATGTCGGGGAATTTAAACTTGTCGGCCGATTTTAAGCGCGTTCGCATTTTGCGTGAAACGGTAAGTGGCGAAACCAAAGTGTTGGAATTTGACATTCGACCCGAAAGTATTATAAATTCGGAGTACTATTATATTTATCCCAATGACATTATATATGTACAACGCGATAAATCGAGTTTCTACAAAGTAAATAATTGGAGCGGATTTATGGGTTTGGTCTCAACGTCGCTTTCGTTGTTATTTACAGTGTTGTATTACAATAAGTTGTAAAAATTTTTTAATTTTGATGCATGGAAGAAAATAAACAAAATACATTTACCGAAGAAGAAGAGTCGAGTTTCGACATTATGGAGTGGGTCAACGTCATACTTCATCATTGGTATTTGTTTGTTATAGGCGTAATTATAGCTTTGGGTTTGGCTTATTTGCAAAACCGAAAATGGATACCTGCATATAAATCGGCAGGTACAATGATTATTGAAGAGTATAGAGCGCAAAGTAATACGCAAGCTTTGATGCAAGGTTTTGGGGTGTCGGCTGGTTTTAAAAATGTGAGTAACCAGGTGATAATGATGGGTTCGTACGATTTGATAGGTAAAGTGGTTGACAGTTTGCCGCAATTGCGCATTGATTATTTAACTATGGGTAATTTTAAAAAACGCAATTTGTACAATGCATCGCCCATTTTGATACAAGCCGACTATATAGCACCCGAAGCATATGGTTTGCTCTATCGTTTGAGTTCGCGCTCGGATGGTACATTTAGCATTACTATTGAGGACAATAAACAATATGCGAACTTCCGTGTCGATGGTAAATTTGGTGAGCCATTGCAGCATAATTTGTTTTTTGCCACCATTTTAGGCCCTGCCAATTATAGTAATTACGCCATCAACGAAATTTACTTTCAGTTTCGCACACGTGAGTCGCTTATTGGCGATTTTATGAGTAGGATAAAATTTAATTATGTCACCGAAGGCTCGTCGGTGCTCGAATTATCGTTGGTGAGTCAGGAGCCAGCTCGCGATGTTGATTTTATAAATAAGCTGTTCGATACATTTTTGATGGACAACTTAAATCGCAAAAACGATGCAGCCAACAAAACCATCGAATTTATTGATACGCAGTTGGGCAATGTGGCGCAATCTTTGTCGGTTTCGGAAGGTGAAATGACCGATTTTCGTCAGCGCAACCAAATTGTCGACGTGTCGAGCTATGCTGGAACATTAATGGCAAAGGCGCAGCAATTCGATGTGCAACTGTCGAACTTAAAATTGCGCGAAACATATCTGAATTATTTGCTGTCGTACCTTAAAACAAATCTCGAAGATGGTTCGGTAGTTGCGCCATCGAGTTTGGGGTTGAACGAGCCCATGCTTATGTCGTTGGTACAACAAGTAAACGATTTGAATTTAAAACGATCAGAGTTGAGCGAGAAAAATGTGTTTTATGCCAAATACACCCGCGATATCGAAAATGTGAAAACGGCTATACTTGAGGTTACCAAAAGTATGCGTGCAGCACTCGAAATTGAAAAAGAAGACCACCGTAAACGCTCGACACAGGTGCAGGAAGACATAAACCGATTGCCACAAAAGGAAATTGAGATGATATCGATAGAGCGGAAGTACAAGATGGATGATAATTATTATACATTCTTTTTGCAAAAGAGAGCCGAGGCCGAGATTCTGAAATCGTCGAATACGCCTGATAACTTGATTCTCGACAAGGCACGTACGCTGAACATGACCAATGGTGGTACAAAGAAGAAAACCACAACTACATATTTGTTGTTTGGGCTTTTGTTGCCAGCTGTAATTGTAGTGTTGAAACATTTGTTGAGCGCCAATATAAAAACAACAAAAGATGTAGAAAAAAACTCAGCATTCCCTTTGTTGGGCATGGTACGCCACACCAATTCTGTAGATCCGCTAATGGTATCGAAAAACCCACGTTCGTCGTACACCGAAACATTTAGGGTGTTGCGTACGCGTATTGAGTTTATTGTTCAGCGGAAAACAAATATCACCTTGCTCATTACATCGGGCGAATGGGGCGATGGAAAAACCTATTTTTGTGTTAATTTGGCCGGTATTTATGCCATGACCAATAAGAAGACATTGCTCATCGACCTTGATATTCGCAAGCCAAGTATAAATTCGAAGTTTAATTTAGCGCAAACCAATGGAGTTACCAATTATTTGATTGGGCAATGCACGCTCGACGAGGTAATTGTAAGTTTGCCCGAAGTGCCTTTCGACCTTTTGCCAGGTGGAACCATACCGCCTAATGCAGGCGAATTGGTGCGTTCGGAGCAGTTGGCCGAGATGATAGCCGAACTCAAAACACGTTATGAATTTATTATTATTGATACAAGTCCGATTGGTATAGTGGCCGATGCATATTCGTTGCTCACACAAAGCGATTTGAATTTGTACATAGCGCGTGCTAATAAAACGAATAAGAATTTCATGAAAAAGTTTACTGCACAATTGAAGGTCGATAAGTTTTATAACTTCTACACTGTGCTCAACGATGTAACCTTCGAAGAAAATCAGTATTCGAAATACAGTGGCAGAAAATATGGCTATGGCTACGGTTATGGTTACGGCTATGGTTATACGTCGCGCTTCAACAAGCGAAAACAGCAAGATGAGGCCAATAAATATTTTCAGTATTATCAGGATGATAGGGAGTTGTAGTGTGTCCATTTGTTGATGTATAGTTTCGTATTGGATTCGTAGCTCAGTTGGTAGAGCAGCAGACTCTTAATCTGCGGGTCGTGGGTTCGACCCCCACCGGATTCACTGCTTTTAATTATTAAATACTTACATGCTTTTTGTGTGTGAGTATTTTTTTTTGAATATGAGCACAATTATACACAAAAAATATAGTTTTTGATATTTAGCTTGCTGCAATCACGAACCATTTGTGGTTTGTGTTTGTTGAAAATGTATAAAGAAAAAGATGTTGAGATGAGCCTAATGGATAATTTGTGTAATTATTTTAAGTGGCAATTTTTATAGATTATAAATATATAAGTTTGTGTTTCATATAGGTTTCTATAATGTAAATTAGTTCGGGACATTTTCATATTTGTAATTATACACTGTCGACGCAAAAAAATAACAAACTGCTCACAAAAGAATATTGCTTGAAAATTTAAAATGCTCTTTTGAAACACCCCTCTTGGGGACTTGGGAGCTAAAGAATAAACAAATGAAGAATAAAACATTTGATAGTTTTAGTATCAATAAAACTACTTTCCGCAATCGCATTGCCATGTCGCCCATGTGCATGTATAGTGCTCACGACGGTTTTGCTAACGATTGGCACACAAAGCATTACGAGGCGCGAGCCATTGGTGGTGTGGGCTTAGCAGTGGTTGAAGCTGCTGCAGTAAGTGCGCAGGGGCGCATTACGCCTCGCGACATTGGAATTTGGGACGATGCGCATATAAGTGCTTTGTCGGACATAGCTACGGCATTAAAACAAAACGGTGCGGTTGCAGGCATACAAATTGCGCATGCTGGCAGAAAAGCATCGCATGCAGCGCCTTTCGATGGAGGAAAACAGTTGGAAATTGCCGAAGGCGGTTGGGATTGTGTTGCACCTTCGGCCATAGCTTTTGAGCCGGGTGAGCGTTTGCCTTTGCCCTTAAGTGTGAGCCAAATTGCCGATCATGTAGCGCTATTTCGCGATGCAGCAGTGCGTGCACGAACAGCTGGTTTTCAGTTTCTCGAGATACATGCAGCGCATGGCTATTTATTGCAATCATTTTTATCGCCATTGAGCAATAAGCGCACCGACGAATATGGTGGCAACTTTGGCAATCGTTGTCGGTTTTTGTACGAAGTGATTGCTGCTGTGCGCGAGGTGTGGCCAACGGATTTGGTGTTGGCAGTACGCATTTCGGCTAGCGAATGGACTTTGGGAGGTTGGACAGTTGACGACAGCGTGCGTTTGGCCTTCGAATTAAAGAATAAAGGTGTCGATTTGGTGGATTGTTCGTCGGGAGGCAATGTGTACAATGCACGCATACCCGTTGGGCCAGCATATCAGTTGTCGTTTTCGGAAGCGGTAAAAGCTACAGGCATGGCTACTGCAACGGTTGGATTGTTTAGCAAGATTGCACAAATTGATAGCGTTATAGCCAATGCACAGGCCGATATTGTAATGTTAGGTCGCGAGTTATTGCGCAATCCTTATTTCTGTTTGCAAAATGTGCCTGCCGAACAACGGGCAAGTATTTGTCCGAAGCAGTATTTGCGAGGATTCTGAACCGTTTTTTTTAATTGAAAAGCAATTTATAGTTCGAAATAATTCGGCTTGTTGATAAAAATGAGAGGTCAAATTTCGTCGAAACAAAAAAAGGTATTATCTTAGTGCTGTTTTTCGAGCAATAAAGAATATTGATTAGAAATAGAATTAAAAAACAATACATAAATCAGAATATATGATGGAGAATAACTATTGCGTTATTATGGCAGGTGGCGTTGGTAGCCGCTTTTGGCCTTTTAGTAGAAACAATCGTCCCAAACAGTTTCTCGATTTCTTTGGCACAGGTCGCTCGTTGTTGCAAATGACATTTGATCGTTTTCATAAACTTATGCCCGCCGAAAATATCTTAATAGTATCGAATGTTATATATCGCGATTTGATACTCGAGCAATTGCCCGAGATAAAGCCCGAGCAGGTTTTACTCGAGCCTCACCGTCGTAACACGGCGCCATGCATTGCCTATGCTGTAAACAGAATTAAAGCCATTACGCCCGAGGCCAATATTGTTGTTGCACCATCGGATCATCTTATTTTAAAAGAAAATGATTTTCTTGAGACAATAAAACAAGGTTTTGATTTTATTTCGAAACATGACGCTTTGTTGACACTCGGAATAAAGCCAAGTCGCCCCGAAACAGGTTATGGCTACATACAAATTGAAGATGGTGTAGGTAGTTTACGCAAAGTGAAAACTTTTACCGAGAAACCAAATGCTGAGCTGGCAAAAGTATTTCTCGAAACAGGCGAATTTTTCTGGAATTCGGGTATTTTCCTTTGGAGCTTAACGGCCATCGACAAGGCTTTCAGTACGCTGTTGCCCGATGTAGCGACACGTTTCGATGTCGGAAAAGAAGTTTTTAACACCGCTGGCGAACAAGCGTTTATCGACGAGATGTACACTTCGTGCCCTAATATTTCGATTGATTATGGCATAATGGAGAAAGCGGATAATGTTTTTGTACTTTGTTCGGATTTTGGTTGGACCGATTTAGGTACATGGGGCTCGTTGTATGATATTTCGCCTAAAAACGAAAACGACAATGTGAGCTTGAAATGTGAATCGCTTATGTACGAGAGCAATAACAATATTGTAGCTTTGCCGCAGGGTAAACTCGCTATTGTTCAAGGTCTCGAAGGTTATATTGTAGCCGAGTCGGACAATGTGCTTATGATTTGTAAACTCGAGGAAGAGCAACGTATTCGTCAGTTTGTGAACGATGTTACATTAAAATTTGATGAGAAATATAGTTAATACGCCCAATTATGCATACAGGATTTTTTAATTTATACAAACCACGCGAATATAAATTTCGACATATATATTACGACCCCAAAAAAGAGGCGGCTAAAGAGCGTGAACAACGACTGGCTGACGCAGCTCACGACGAGGGCGAGTATAAACCAAGCATACGTCGTGGCAGTTTTCGAGAACAAGCCGAGAAACTCAAAAGTTCGCGCAGTACCCATGTTCGTCAATCCAATATCCGATTAATAATTATCTTGGTAATTTTATTTGCCATTGCATATTATTTAATAATGTAATTTTTTTTGGGGAATAATAATTTCATCCACCCCAAATCCTTTTTAAAGGGAGTAAAAAATAGCCAATGTTGACGCGGATTTATCGTCTTGTAGTTGTTCACTGCAAGTGATAGTCCGCGGCTAGCATTAAAAAAACTTGTATATTTTTAAATATATAAACACACAAAATACAAAACACGAAACACATTTCATGAGCGATATAATTCATTTGCTATCAGATGCCGTAGCCAATCAGATTGCGGCAGGTGAGGTTATACAACGGCCAGCATCGGTGTTAAAAGAATTGGTGGAGAATGCCATTGATGCAGGCGCTACGAATATCAGGGTTGTGATAAAAGATGCCGGCCGAACACTTTTGCAAGTTACCGACAATGGCAAGGGGATGAGCGAAACAGATGCGCGCATGGCTTTTGAGCGTCATGCAACATCGAAGATAAAGGATGCCAACGACTTGTTTTCGCTACGTACCATGGGTTTTAGGGGCGAAGCATTGGCCTCGATAGCTGCTGTGGCGCAAGTTGAAATGCGCACCCGACGCCCCGATGATGAGTTAGGTGTGATGATAGAAATTGCTGGCTCGCGTGTTTTTAAACAAGAAAATGTGCAATGCGATGCTGGAACTACATTTTTGATTAAAAATTTGTTTTTCAATGTGCCGGCGCGAAGGCGTTTTCTGAAAAGCGATAATGTTGAGAAGGCGCATATAATTAACGAGTTTTACCGCATAGTGTTGGTGCATGCCGATATCGAATTTTCGCTTTATGATGGCGACGACGAACTATATAACTTACCTGCTTCGAGCATAAAAATGCGCATCGAGCATGTGTTTAGTCGTGCATTGAAAAAGAAAATGCAACAACAGCTTTTGCCCATCGACTCAGCAACAAACCTGATAAGCATAAGTGGATTTGTGGGTAGGCCTGAGTTTGCTCAGAAATCGGCCAATCAATACTTTTTTGTAAATGGTCGTTATATGCGTCATCCCTATTTTCATAAAGCGGTTATGATGGCTTATAATCAAATGATACAATCGACTGACAATCCCAATTATTTTATTTATTTTGAGGTGCCGCCTGATAGTATTGATATCAATATTCACCCTACAAAAACCGAAATTAAGTTCGAAAACGAGCAGGCCATTTGGTCGATACTTACGGCAACAGTAAAGGAGTCGTTGGGGAAATTCAATGTAGCCCCATCCATCGATTTCGATACCGAAGGTGCTTTCGACATGCCCATAAAATCGGATGTTGATAACATTTTGCCCCCAAAAACCAATTTCAATCCCGACTACAATCCATTTAAAACTTCGGGCAGCAGCATGGGTGGTAGTTTCGGTGGTGGAAGCACAAGCAGCGGTGGGAGTGGAGGTGCGAATAGGCGTCCCGATATGGATTGGGAGCAATTGTACCAAGGTTTCGAATCGAAAAAGTTTGAGCCAGCCATAGTGCCGAGCAACGAAACGCCTGAAGTGCAGCACGAGGAGATTGTAATTCAATCCAAAATGGGTATCGATGAGGTGCGTGCAAGCAATTATCAGTTCAAAAATAAATACATCATCACTGCTATCAAGTCCGGACTTTTACTCATCGACCAACATAGAGCGCATGTGCGCATTATGTTCGATAAGTTTATTGCCGACATGGAGCGACGCAAAGCGCCATCGCAACAAATACTTTTTCCCGAAGTGCTCGATTTAAATAGCGAGGATTTTCAGTATTTCGAAAGTATACGCGAAAAGCTGCAATTTGTAGGTTTCGATTTTGATATGAGCCATGAGCAGCGGGTTGAAGTGACGGGTACACCCTCGCACATACCTGCCGAAAGAGCACTCGTTGTGTTGTTGGAGCTGATTGACAATGCAAAACATACGGCCATAGATGCCGAAGAGTCGATGAATGCAATGATTGCGCTATCGTTGGCCGAGTCGGCTGCCATAAGGAGTGGACAGACGCTTAATAACGACGAGATGGATCAAGTGCTTGCCCAGTTGTTTTCGAGTACAAACCCCAATTATTCGCCCGATGGTAAAGCCATTTCAACAGTGATTGGAATGGACGAAATAGCTGCTCGTTTAAAATAGCAAAACATCCTACAAATGAAAAAATGCATTGGCATATATTTAAATAATCTGTCGGCAAAGCAACAGTTAATCGACGATTTACAGCACAACGATGGCTTTCGTGTATCGTTTGGGATAGCGGCGCAAAATGTTTTGCTGTTTTCGAATACGGTGATTGCCAAGTACATCGACCAAGAAACACGACACGACAAACTTCTGCCCGTTGATGGAAGCTTGCACCAACTTACAACAAAATCGAGTGGGCAACAACGCCTGTTGATGCTGCGTTACTTAATTGAGCAAAAGCCCGATTGTTTGGTTATCGACGATTTGTTTAGCAATTTTGATGCTGCGACCAAAACAATGCTAGCAAACGAATTGCAACTTTTAAGTCACAATACACATATCGTACAATTGTTTTACCGACAAAGCAATGCATTGCCATTTTTGAACGATAAATATCGGTTGGTGCATGATGCAATGGAACCCTTTGTGCCAACGGTTACGAAATGTATTGATGCAGAGGCGGTTGATTTGTCGGGCAGGCTTGCACTTTTAAAACAGAACAAAGAAAACACCAACGCCGAAATATTGGTTGATATGCGCAATGTTCGTGTGGCGTATTACGATAAGTTGATAGTGCATAATATTAATTGGCAAATTTGTGCGGGAGAGTTTTGGCAACTCAAAGGTCCCAATGGCTCGGGCAAAACAACACTTATCTCGCTCATTACGGGCGACAATCCGCATGCTTACGGACAAGACCTATGGTTGTTTGGCCGAAAAAAGGGCAGTGGCGAATCCATTTGGGAAATAAAATCGCGTATCGGATATTTCACGCCACAGCTTTTGCAACAGTTTAGTCGCCAAACCAAAATCGATGAAATGATTATTTCGGGCCTGTACGATTCGATAGGCTTGTACACGCGCCCCACCGATAACGATAAACATTTGGCCAAGCAATGGCTAAAGATATTGGGCATTGAGGGTCGAGGCAATCATTTTCACGCGCTTAGTCCGGGCATGCAACGTTTGGTAATGGTGGCGCGAGCACTTATCAAACAGCCCGACTTGCTAATACTCGATGAGCCATCGACCGAGCTCGACGACCATAATGTGCAAATATTTGTTGGGCTAGTAAATGCCATTGCAAAAGTTACTAATACAGCCATTATTTATGTTTCGCACAACGACGAGCCTGGCCTCGCGCCGCACAAAACCCTCGAGTTGCTTAAAACAAACGAAGCATATACAGCCATCGTGCGATAAGTTTTTATATATTTTCAATCCCGATTAATTATCATTAAAATTAATAATATGACAAACATACGTGTAGGATTTGGTTACGATGTGCATGTTTTTGCCGAAAACAGAGCACTTTGGTTGGGTGGTATACAAGTGCCACACAGTGTCGGCTTGTTGGGGCATTCCGATGCCGATGTGTTGATACATGCGCTGTGCGATGCCATTTTGGGTGCAGCCAATTTGCGCGATATTGGTTTTCATTTTCCCGATACAGCTGGTGAGTTTAAAAATATCGATAGCAAAATATTGTTGGCACGTACCATGGAGTTGTTGCGCAGCAAGGGCTACGAATTTGGCAATGCCGACTGCACAATATGTGCCGAACAACCCAAGCTCAACCCACACATACCCCAAATGCAATCCACTTTGGCGCAAGTAATGGGTGTCGACCAAGATACAATTTCAATTAAAGCCACAACCTCCGAAAAAGTTGGTTTTGTTGGCCGTAACGAAGGGATGACAGCTTATGCTACAGTGTTGATATATAAGTTGTAGTGTTTTCCTTGCTTAAACACAAACAGCTCAAGGCCTAATGAAAGCTTTGAGCTGTTTGTGTTTCAACTAAGGATTGTTGTTCACAATATTTACCTTGGTTTGTTGCGGGGTAGGGGGGTTATGAAGTGGTTAGTTGTCCCAAAGGATATTGTAATTTAAAGCTTAAGCTTTTATCAAACAGCAAACTGTAATTCTAATTGTTCGTCATTTTTTTTCTCTTTCAAACCGTGATTATGTTGCATAAAGTCGCCGGTGTCAAAGTTGCATACAAGAGCTTCTACAACAGTTCTTCTGTTTTCAATACTACCACCATTATGATAAAAATGGTCTTTAGTTACAACGTTGAACTTACCCCAAAACTTATCAATCATCTCGTTTTTTCTCCAATCATTATGATGCCAGGTAGAGAGTATGAATTTAGCTTTTGTTTCACTCAACAATTCAAACAATAGTTCTTCATCTTGCTCTTTCCATCCATTATAGTAGTCAACATGTCTACCATAATATGGAGGGTCGCAATAAATTATATCGTTTTCAGTCGCTAATGGAATTATATCTGCAAACGATTTATTATGAAATGTCCAATCTGGTTCAGGTTGAATGATTTGAGTTACTTCTTTAACCTGATTGGTGATTTTAGTTACATAAGCTTGAGCAAACCTGTCAGGTTTCTTGCAAAATGGGATATTCCAATTTCCCTTACTACCAAATCTCATCATACCATTAAACCCAGCCCTAGAAAGAAAAATAAAGTCATATGGCGAAAACTCGCCCGCATTAAATCTTGAGCGTACTTTCAAATAGTGTTCATAACCATCTCTCTCAGCTATACTTAATAGTTTTCCCTCTTTTTCTAGGTACTGTTTCATTAATCCTGCTGTGATTTCCTTTTTTTGAATGCCTTTGTAGAAATTAATTATATGAGGATTTGTATCATTAAGTATTGCTTTTTTATATCCAGAATTAAAGGCGACAACCCCAGTACCTAAAAATGGTTCAATCCATTTCCCATCAACCTTTGGAGCTAAATCTTTAATCCAAGGGACTAATTTAGTCTTAATTCCTTGACTTTTAATTGGTGGAACTATTACTCTCATATTATTTTTTTTTATATGAATTTTTTGAAACAATTTTTTCTAATAAGTCTTTTCTTCCTTTGAACTCCAAAAAGTCATTTAACGTTGTTATTTTTATGGTCTTACCGTCTTTAATCATTGATGCTGAGCCGTGATTAATCCAATATTCATCAAACCATTCTTCTCCTAGTTGGCTAAAAGTACCATTCCCACTTTTTAAATCAGCAATGTCTACGATTGAGCCGATATTTGCTGTATTGCCAGAGCCTTGTTTGTCGCTTGCAATTTTCCACTTTTCAGAAGCAAAGAAATCAAATTCTTTTATTACTGAGGTTATCGATTTTAATTTTTTTACAGTTGTTACCTCTCTGTCTCCAACGCGTTTGTTTGGAGTTTCATATTCTTCTTGAAGTTCTTTAACTTGAATAATTTCAGTTTCAGAAAGGTCATCGCTTACGTCAGTTCTTGTGTATATAATTCCCAAACAATAATGTCCTAAGTATTGATTATATGGGAATTGAATGTTTTTATCTTTGTCTCTTTCTTTAAAATAGCCTCCGTGACTTCCCAGAGTAAAACCAGCTGTCTTGTGGTTACGTCTGAAAGTGGTTTTAATATCTACAGCAAATTTTACTTCGTCATTCTTCTTATTTACAAAAGTTAGGTCGGGATACCAATTTTGTTTCTCAGCAAGAATTATGTTGTATCCAATACTTTCAGCAAATTGCAAAATCTGAGGAAAAATATGTATTTCCAGAATTTTTGATACGATTTTCGTGTCTGAAGATATTGTATAAATGTTTTTGTAAACGTCAATGAACCCTTTAACAGTCCAGTCTCCAGTCTCCATTTTCCGTTGATACGTAACTTTTTAACTTGTTACAAAGTTTGTCGAGTTCTTTTTTGAATTCGTCTTTGTATTTATTTTTGTCTTGTGTTTCCATGTTGCAAAGTTACTATTTTTTTTGTACTTTATTCAATAAAAACAGAAATCACACAATAACGTATATGTTTTTCTGCATTGGCAATAATTCTATTTATTGGGGATCAATCTTTTTAATCAAATTTGTTTAATGACTGTTTATGTGTATACATTTTGATTGAATTTTTTATGGTTTTTATTTTCAAATTTTATACCATTTAATATGAGAATATTCCAATTCTCAAGAATCAAATTTTTAACCCTGTATAACTAAAATAATTATGCCATCACGACCTTTATAATGCTGAATTCAACTTGCAAATGCAACTGAATTCTGATTAATAATTTGTTTAAA
>CAZEVV010000010.1:0-26364 GCA_964515675.1 uncultured Paludibacter sp.
GTTAATTTTGCAATGGGTCGCTGGGAAGCTAACCCATTGCTATTTTTTTTGTACCCAATTGTAATGAAATTCCATATCGCTATTAAGTGAAATATACAATTTAAATACAGCGATGTAATATGTTTATTTGTTTTTCTATCCCCAAAAAACGAACAATCAAACAACTCTTTTTATGCTACTTTTTTTACAGAATAGTGCTGTGATTAGCATTACTTTGCCCTTGAATTAAATTGCTGTTTTTGATAAGAAAACCTCTAGTTTAAAGCGCTCGACAAATCGTAAAAAGCTGCTGTTTATTTGTGTAAATGTGTCGTTATTGCTATGATAATGATAACTCTCATTTTCTTGCAAATACTACATCGTTGTATTTTATTTTTTGTATCATAACCTTGAATTACTTCAATTCTTACGATTCTTTCCCAAAAAGTTTATTCTAAAAAAACGCATCCACAACGAAAACTACATTTTTGTAATAATGCTGCTTTTTACTTACTTATTAGTAGGTAAATTGATTCGATGTGGTTTTGTTTGTTGGTTAAAGATATTGATTATTAGTATTTTATGTTGTTGGCATAGCAATTGAAATGCATTGCTGCGTAATTGTAGTTGTTTTGAAATTATTCATGAAATAATAAAAGTATGCATTGCGGAGATTCGTTTTATTTATTTGGCACTTTGTGTTTGTGTCGCGATGGCGAAATTTTTATGGGACCAACACAGGTTAAGCTATTGAAACAGGTACACAAAGATGGCTCGATACATGCTGCGGCCAAAAACCTGAAAATGTCGTACCAACATGCATGGCATATGCTCGATAAGATGAATCAGCTTTCGCCGCTGCCAATTTTGATAAGGCAAAAGGGTGGGCGAGATGGCGGTGGATGTGTTATAAGCAATTATGGTTTAAAGCTTATCGGCACATTCGAAGCCAAAGAGTTGGCGTTAAAGGATTTTTTAGATGCTGAAAATGCTGATTTAGAGCGCTGTTTTTTTTGATTATCGATATTCTATCAAAAGAATAACGGTTAAGCCTCCTAAGCTCATCACTCGTACCTCATGAGAAACTTTTAAGGGGAATTAAGCAAAATAAATAATAATAATTTGATAAAACGAATAATATGATAAAAAGACAAAAATTAGAAAAAAGTAGTTTCAATTCCCCTTTCGTTGGGTTGGGGGGCAGTTTAATAATTGCTTTTACTTTTACCTTTGTACTTCAAGCACAAACAGTAGTTGTAGATGGTGAAATTCGACCGCGTACAGAGTATCAGGATGGATTTAAAACGCCAGTTCTCGCAAGCAACGATCCAGGCTTTTTTACAACGCAACGCACGCGTTTGGGTTTGAATTTTACGAGCGGACTGCTTACTGCGCAAATTACCTTACAAGATGCGCGTGTGTTTGGTCAGTTTAGCCATACCGATGCATCTCCTTCAACCGGTATTTATGAAGCTTGGGCCGATATGGTACTTTTTCAGGGTGCTTCGTTAAAGCTTGGTCGGCAGCCCTTAAAGTACGACGATGCGCGTTTGTTTTTGTCGCCTGCATGGAGTGTTACTGGTACTACACACGATTTAGCACTTTTAAAATACATATTAAACGATTATCAGGCACATGTAGGCTTGGCCTTCAATAATAAGTCGGAAACACCCACCGAAGTGTTTTATGTGCCTGGCAGTAAATACCGCTCTATGGCTTTTTTGTGGTTGTCGTCGCCGGTAATAAATGGCTTTTCGCTTACCGGAATGTTGGTAAACGAAGGCTTGCAGGATACCCTGGGATTGGGTGGAGTAGCCAATTACAAAAAAATAAAAATGGCTCAAACGCTCACTTACGGAGGTAATTTGAAATACGAGTCGGCCAATTTTCCACTATCGGGGCTGGCTACTGCCTACTTTCAGACAGGCAAAAACGTGGCCGGAAAAACTATGGCTGGAAAAATGTTAGCTTTAAAGCTGAACTACGAATTTACAAAATCCATAGTAGCAACTCTCGGAACCGATTATTTGTCGGGCGATGCCAATGGCACTTCGGATGGAAAGCTAAGTAATTTCAAAAAACTATATGGCGCCGACCACACTTTTAATGGTTATATGGATTATTGGAATACGCCACTCAGCACAGGATTGCTCGATTATTACGCTTGTATAACAACCAAAATTACTGCGAATTTGACATTAGAAGCAGGTTATCATGTGTTTAAAAGTGAGTTTTCAGGGGAAAATAAAAATTATATTCAATACGCCAATAACCTAGGTTCTGAGTTTGACTTTTTAATTACTTATAAAATGAATGCATGGACAACTTTACAAGGAGGATATTGTAGATATTTTTCGAATACTAATACATTGATTGCAAAGAATATAATTGTGAATGCAAATGCAATTCCCGAGGTGCGTGTACCACAGTGGGCTTATTTGATGTTTACAGTGAAAATTCCACCCACCAAAACAAGCCCCCTAAACCTCTAAAGCTAAACATAGATTGGTATTAATAATTTTAATAAAATAACAATATGATAAATAGAAATAAAACAGACAAAAGTAGCTTCAATTCGCTCTTTAGGGGGCTAGGGGGTAGATTTACAATGATTTCTCTTGCCATCATGCTCTCAATATTAAATGTTTTTTCTCAAAAACTCAATGTGGCAGCTGCTGCAAACCTGCGATATGTGTTGGAGGATATTAAAACAGCATATATTAAGCAAAATCCCAAAGCGAAAGTCAACCTAACTTTTGGTAGCTCGGGTACGCTAGTTCAACAAATAACAAACGGTGCGACATTCGATTTTTTTATGGCTGCCGACGATGAGTTTCCTCTCAAACTAAAAGCGAAAGGGCTTACAACCGGTGCAATAAATGTATATGCTTATGGAAAATTGGCGTTGTATAGCACCACATTTGCGGTAGATAAAAACGGTTTGGATGTATTGAAGAACCCAGGTGTAAAGAAAATTGCCATTGCCAACCCCGAAACTGCTCCTTATGGCGAACGCTCTGTTAAATTGCTAAAAAGTTTAAAACTTTACGACGATTTAAAATCCAAAATTGTAATAGCCGAAAATATTTCGGCTGCTGCTCAGTATGCTTTTACGGGGAATACCGAATTAGGTTTTGTGGCTCTTTCGTTGGCACTTGCTCCCGAAATGGTTGGAAAGGGTAACTATTATATTATACCTCAAAATCTATATAAGCCTATTGCACAGACTTGTGTGTTGATAAAAAAATCAACATTAAACTCCGAGGCCGCAAAATTTAGCAAATTTGTATTGTCGCCTGCCAATAAAGAGATTTGGGAAAAATATGGATACACCCAACCAATTGCAAAGCCATGAATACCGATTTTATACAAACAATGCTGCTCACTGGGAAATTGGCGCTATGGACAACGGCAATTTTATTCCTCATTGGGCTACCCATTGCTTATTGGCTGGCTTATACAAGATTTTGGTTTAAGTCGGTGATTGAAGCACTCATTAGCATGCCTATGGTGTTGCCTCCCACGGTGATAGGCTTTTATATGTTGGTGGCTTACAGTCCGCAAAATGCTTTTGGAGGTTTTCTCGATAAATATTTCGATGTTCGACTGGCTTTTAGTTTCGAAGGAATATTGCTGGCGAGTGTGGTTTTTGGTTTGCCATTTATGATACAGCCATTGCAAAACGGACTAGCAGCCATTCCGGCAAGCCTGCGCGAAGCGGCCTACACACTTGGGAAATCGAAAACTGAGACTTTTTTCAGGGTGCTTATTCCCAATATGATTCCGAGTATTATTACTGCCTTGGCCATGACTTTTGCGCATTGTATTGGCGAGTTTGGCGTGGTAATAATGGTGGGCGGAAATATGCCTGGCGAAACCCGTGTGGCAAGCATTGCCATATACGACGAGGTGCAGGCCTTGAATTACGACATGGCCAATCAGTATTCGTTGGTGTTGTTCGTAATTTCGTTGGTAATACTTACAGTGATTTATAGTATTAATGGGAAGAAAAGTTCTTAACTCGGCCCCCTAACCCCCTAAAGGGGGAATAAGAAATATTTGTATTGATAATTATGACGACACAATGAACAAAGAAAAAAATATAGATGACATATGTAGCTTCAACTCCCCTTTAGGGGTTGGGGGCTCAAGTTTCCCCTTCAGGGGGTTAGGGGGCGGATTAATTATAGATATTGAACGCTCTATGCTTACATCGGAGGGTAAAAACCTGCTAAAAGTAAACTTGGAAATAGCCAACAACGAACTTTTGTGTTTGTTTGGGCATTCGGGTGCGGGCAAAACAACTTTATTGCGCATTTTGGCAGGTTTGTTTCAGCCCGACAAAGGCTATATTGCTTACAATGGGCAGGTGTGGTTCGATTCCGATAAAAAAATAAATCTGAGTCCGCAGCAACGCAATGTGGGTTATATGTTTCAGGATTATGCGCTTTTCCCGAATATGTCGGTACGTAAAAATATTGCTTTTGCCCAAAAATCGAAAAATCCAGAGGAAATAGATAAATTGCTTTATCACTTTGGCCTTGAGACCCTACAAAAGCAATATCCGGCCAAGCTTTCGGGCGGACAAAAACAGCGTGTTGCTTTGGCGCGTGCCTTGGCTGCAAAACCCAAGCTTTTGCTACTCGACGAGCCCCTCTCGGCTCTCGACGAAGAAATGCGCATGAGTTTACAGAATGAAATTTTAAAAGCGCATCAACTGTTGAACTCTGTCACGCTTTTGGTAAGTCACGATAAAGATGAGGTGCGAAAATTAGCCTCTACTGTGGTTTTGTTGCGCAATGGTAATGTTGTAAACAGCGGTAAACCCAATAACATATTCTAGTTTGAAGATTGTTTTTTTTAGTACAATAATATCGCTAATTCACACACCTACAAATAGGTAGAAATATATGTTTTACAGCATGTTTCCCTACCTTTTTGTAGGTTTTTTATATCGTCGAAAAGTGTTAAACTGCGTAAATCACCACAATTAAAAATTATTATTTAATTTGTAAATATCAACATAACAACATTTTAAATGGTAAATAGTAAATGAATAAATTGTAAATAAATCTTAATGGCACGATAAATGAAATATGGCTGTCAAGGATTTAAAATTTAATTCATAAACAGAGTATTCATTTTAAAGTATAAAAAAGATGAGAAAGATTGCAATTTACGGAAAAGGTGGTATTGGCAAAAGCACAACCACACAAAATACAGTAGCCGGTTTGGCTGAGATGGGTAAAAAAGTAATGATTGTAGGCTGCGACCCTAAGGCCGACTCTACTCGTTTACTTTTACATGGTTTGGCGCAAAAAACAGTGTTGGACACATTGCGCGACGAGGGTGAGGACATCGACCTAGATGATGTATTGAAACCAGGGTTTAATCAAACGCGTTGCGTTGAGTCAGGTGGTCCTGAACCAGGTGTTGGTTGTGCTGGACGTGGTATTATCACTTCTATCAACTTGTTGGAGCAATTGGGCGCTTACGATGCGGATAAAGAATTGGATTATGTTTTTTATGATGTATTGGGCGACGTTGTATGCGGTGGTTTTGCAATGCCAATACGCGATGGTAAAGCCGAAGAAGTTTATATTGTGGTGTCGGGCGAAATGATGGCCATGTATGCTGCCAACAATATTTGTAAATCGATAGCTAAATTTGGTAAAGTTGGTACTGTGCGTTTGGGTGGATTAATTTGTAACTCGCGTAAAGTGGACAACGAAGCCAACATGATTGAAGAGTTTGCCAAAAAATTAGGCACACAAATGATACATTTTGTACCCCGCGATAACATGGTTCAACATGCCGAAATTAACCGCAAAACGGTTATAGACCATGCACCCGATCACCAACAAGCCAACGAATACCGTGCTTTGGCCAAAAAAATGAACGACAATACAATGTATGTTATTCCTAAACCATTAGAAATGGACCAATTGGAAGATTTGTTGATTTCATTCGGTATAATGAATTAAGAGCCCCCTAATTATTCCCTTCGGTCATGACCGTTGGTTCCCCGATGGGGGACTTAAAGAACGCAATATTAAAATTAAATAGATTTATGAACCACCCTCTTACTCCCCCATTTGGGGGCAGGGGGGCTAATATTTTTGATTATGTATTTATTAAGAGCAATAGTTCGTCCCGAGAAATCGACAGCAGTTATGAAAGCGCTATTTGATGCTGGTTTTCCTGCAATTACAAAATTGGCCGTTTTTGGTCGTGGTAAACAACGTGGTATAAAAGTAGGTAATGTAACTTACGATGAGTTACCTAAGGATTTGTTAATGATGGTAATTAACGAAAAAGACAAAGATTTTGTTATCGAAACCATTATGTTGGCTGCACGCTCAGGCGAAAAAGGTCAGTTTGGCGATGGTAAGGTATTCGTTACTCCAGTTGAAGAGAGCTACACTATTTCGAGTGGTAAAAAGGATTAAAAACTGTCAGCCCCCTAAATCCCCCATAGGGGACTTATAAGAGCGCAGTATCTAACGTATCTAAATTGAAATAAGAGACTTGGTCTTCAAGTCCCCCTGTGGGGGATTTAGGGGATCGTAATTCTTAAAACATTATGTTACTAAGACATACAACAGCAAAAGAAATAGACAGAAAGGCGCTTACCATTAATCCGGCCAAAACCTGTCAACCAGTAGGCGCAATGTATGCTGCATTGGGCATCCACGGATGTTTGCCTCATAGCCACGGCTCACAAGGCTGTTGCTCGTATCACCGCAGTGCACTTTCGCGCCATTTTCGTGAGCCCATTATGGCTGGTACAAGTTCATTTTCCGAAGGTTCGTCGGTTTTTGGTGGCTCGGCCAACTTGGTGCAAGCCATCGATACCATGTTCACTGTGTACAAACCCGAAGTGATTGCCGTACACACAACATGTTTGTCGGAAACCATTGGCGACGACTTAACGCAAATAATTTCAAAAGCCAACGACGACGGTTTTGTGCCCGAAGGCAAAGATGTTATTTATTGCAATACACCTAGTTATGTAGGAACGCATGTTACAGGTTATTCCAATCAGGTAGCTGCTTTTGTGAAATTTTTCTCAACAGCTACACCAAAAAAACGAAATGTTATCAATATCGTTGCTGGGTGGATGGAACCTTCGGATATGCGCGAAATTAAACGCCTCACACAGGTAATGGAAGCTCGCACCATTATGTTTCCCGATTTTACCGACGTGTTGGATGCCCCACTCAATGGTCATTACAAAATGTATCCCAATGGTGGCACCACCATTGCCGACATGAAACTCACTGGCGATAGCAAATTTACGCTTGGTTTGGGTCAATCGTGCACCGAAGATGCTTGCGTGAAACTCGAAAATAAATGCAAAGTGAAATTCGAGATTCTCGACATTCCCATTGGTTTCAAAGCTACCGACCGCTTTCTTATGTCGCTCAGCCGTCATGCCAACTTGCCCATCCCCGATAGTTTGAGCGATGAGCGCGGCCGATTGATCGACTTAATTTCGGATAGCTCGAAATATTTGTATGGCAAACGCGTAGCGCTTTTTGGCGACCCCGATACATTGATTCCGCTTACCGAGTTTTTAGTAAGCATGGACATGAAACCCGTATATATTGTTACTGGTACGCCAAGCAAACATTTCGATATTCGAATGAAAGAAATATTGAAAGTTATACCCGAAGCCAAATTTAAAAGTGGCGAAATGGCCGATATGTTCCAATTGCATCAGTGGATCAAACAAGAAGGTGTCGATTTAATCATTGGCAATACCTACGGAAAATACATTGCTCGCGACGAGAATATTCCCTTCGTTCGCTTTGGTTTCCCTATTGCCGACCGCCCAGGACATAACTATTTTGCCAAAACAGGTTACGAAGGAGGTGCAAATTTGGTGAAACAAATTATGGATGGCTTTCTCGATCATTTCGATCGCACATGCTTGGAAGAAAAAGTTGAATTCCAACTATAAGTTACAAAAGCATGTGTTCTTTCGCAATTTATGTCAATATCAATACATGCTATTTATTTTAATAATGTTTGCATGTAATCGCCAATCTTGCACTTATATTGAAAACTACTTAAGTATATTCAATGTTTCGTTGTATCGTGCAACTTTATTTCCACGTTTTTTTTCAAACATTGTAGTGTTTTTCAAATACTAAATTTTGGAAATCAGACATTTATATTCAATCGACTTATTTCATTCGTTTTTTTTAGTACATTAATTATATTTTTTCACAAATCTATATCAATCATGGATTATTGCTTGTTTATACTTACTTCTATCTAATGCTGTAACGGATTATTTTTAGATTTTTAGTTGATTGATAACGGCTTTGCCTTACCCAGGCAAAGCCGTTTGTTTTGTGTTTGTTTCAATAAAAATGATTTCTATAACAAAAATAGTATTGTGTGTCGTACTTCGAAATTTAAATTAATTCTACTTTGATAGATTCGATTATTTTATTTTAATCTTTGTGATTATTTTTTCATTTTGTGGCACTTTGTGTTGTATGCGTATCACAAACTTTCACTTAAGTATATAACAAGAGTCGTTAATTGATTTTGAAATTTCTATTAAAACTCGTATTCTTTTGTTGATAATTCAATGATAATTTAAACAGTATAGCTTTAAATAATATGAAATTCTGCAAGTGATTTTCAGAAATTAAATCAATAAAGTTGTCTAGTTAAGCAACTTTTTATATCTTTGTATTATGGAAAGAGTAATATTCAAAACACCAACTTTTGATTCATTTTATAATTCGCTCAATACTAGAGCGAAGTAAAAAATGGACTATGTTTTTGAATATATTCGTACAGAAAAGAATGTCAGCACAAAATTTGTAAAACGTTTTGTAAATACTGATTTTTATGAATTGAGAGTTTCTGTTGACAATGAATATAGAGTAATACTTTTTGCAATTGACAATATTAACTTTATCAACGCCAATGAAATAATTTTATTAAAAGGTTTTGTAAAGAAATCGACAAATGATTATGATAAGCATATTGCAACTGCACAAAAATTAATGGAGGAATTTTTATGACAAAAATTGATAGAGAAAAAATAAATATGGATAAGATTAGGAACCTTGCAACCGTAAATGATGACCTTGATAAGGTGTATGGTGAAATTGGGACAGCAGCAAGAGAACGTTTTTCGGAACAAGCACATGCTTTTTTTACAGGAAAGTTGATTGAAGACGCGCGAAAAAAAGCACATCTTACTCAAGATGAACTGGCTCAGCGAGTGGGTTCAAATAAATCATACATTTCGCGCATCGAAAACGGGAAGACTGAACCAAAAGTGTCTACTTTTTATCGTATTGCATCTGCGCTCGGTTTATCGGTCGAACTGCAACCTATCCAGAAGGGATGATTTGACATTGTTTAAATACAGTTAATGCATTGCATTTTTGTTGTTGTGAAAATAAACAACTCAACCCCATCATAGCATAAATTTTCGATACTCACTTTATTTCCGTACCTTTGCAGCCATATCCTGTTTCGTGCGTTTTAAAAAATACTTTGCATAGTGGGCGGGAAACTAGATTATTTTATGACATTTCAAAATTTAGATCTTATAGAGCCGATCTTAAATGCTCTACAACACGAAGGTTACAACGAACCTACACCCATCCAGGAAGCATGTATCCCTATAGTACTTAATGGCAGCGATTTGTTGGGTTGTGCCCAAACAGGTACCGGTAAAACGGCGGCTTTTGCTATACCTATACTTCAGCTTTTGCATCAAAACAAAGGCAACGATAGAGCACCGCGTAAAATAAAAGCGCTTATTGTAACGCCCACACGCGAATTGGCCATTCAAATTGGTGAAAGTTTTGCGGCTTATGGTCGTTTTCTCGGTTTGCGTCACACTGTTGTGTTTGGTGGCGTGCCTCAGCAGTCGCAAGTTAATCCGCTCAAAATGGGTGTCGATATTCTTATTGCAACGCCCGGACGATTGCTCGACCTTCAGAGTCAAGGCTATGTAAAACTCAACGATATTGGCATTTTTGTGCTCGACGAAGCTGATCGTATGCTCGATATGGGTTTTATTCACGATATAAAAAATTTGCTTAAAATTATTCCAGCCAAACGTCAATCGCTCTTTTTTTCGGCTACTATGCCCGAGAGCATTCGTGTGTTGGCTGGCACAATATTGTCGAACCCCGAGGAGGTAGAGGTAACACCAGCTTCGACAACTGCCGAAACCATACAGCAGGAACTTTATTTTGTGGATGCTGCCAATAAAAAAGATTTGCTCATTCACCTTTTGCAAGACAAAAGCATAACACGTGCGCTTGTGTTTACGCGTACCAAACATGGTGCCGATAAAGTGCAACGATTCCTTACCAAAGCACGCATTAAATCGGAAGCCATTCATGGTAATAAATCGCAAAATAACCGACAAAATGCTTTGCGCAATTTCAAAGATAGTTCAACACGCGTGTTGGTTGCAACTGATATTGCTGCGCGTGGCATCGATATCGACGAACTCAATTTGGTCATCAATTTCGAAATCCCCAATATCCCCGAAACTTATGTACACCGCATTGGTCGTACGGGTAGGGCAGGATTGGGTGGAAAAGCCGTTTCGTTTTGCGATGTTGAAGAGCATTTGTATTTGCGCGATATTCAGCGATTGATTTCGATACAAATACCTGTTGTTGAGGAGCATCCTTTTGTGTCGGAAAACAAATACAGCGAAAGCAACAAAATGGCTAGCAAAAAAGCTAAGAACAAAAGCAAGCAACCAAAAATTGACCCAGGTAAAGGCAAACGTCGTGTGCCAACCATCAAGGCCGAAGCCGACAAGCCCAAAGACAAAGTGACAATTAAGCACAACGAACCACGCATTGCAAAACCAATTAAAAGAAAATAGTTGTTTTTTTGATTTTTTAGTGTTGTAAATGAGTGGTTTACGCTGTTGGTGCAAACCCTGTGTTTTTAGCAAACACTTTATACGAAATACCCCAAAGATGAAATTTCATCTTTGGGGTATTTTGTTCAATAAGTCGAAGACGTTTACGGTAATACATCGCCATAGTAAAGAATTTAAATGTTGTTTTAAATTTTATGTTTCGATTTACAAATATAATATAATTGTTTTATATCAAAAGAAATATCGCTCTCAATTCTCACTATCCGGCCCAACCTTCGCGGTCGAGATTGCGATAGTTGATGGCTTCGGCGATATGGTGCGATTGTATATGTTCCGAATCGTCGAGGTCGGCAATGGTGCGCGAAACTTTTATAATCCGGTCGTAGGCACGTGCCGAAAGATTAAGCCTTTGCATGGCATTTTTTAGCAGTTCGGCACTTTCGTTGTCGGTGGCTGCAAAAATGCGCATTTGTTTCGACGACATTTGTGCGTTGCAATACACACCATCGATATCTCGAAAACGTAATTCTTGTATTTGACGTGCTTTTATTACCCTCTCGCGTACTTTTTCGCTGGGCTCCGAATCGTTAAGTTCCGACAGTTTTTCGAATGGCACAGGCACAATTTCGATGTGTATGTCGATGCGATCGAGCAATGGCCCCGATATGCGACTCAGGTATTTTTGCACCTGTATGGAGCCACAAACACATTCGCGCTCGGGATGATTGTGATAGCCACACGGACAAGGATTCATTGACGATACCAACATAAAACTTGCTGGATATTCGATGGCAAATTTGGCTCGCGAGATGCATATTTTCCTATCCTCGAGTGGCTGTCGCATAACTTCGAGCACTGTGCGCTTGAATTCGGGTAATTCATCCAAAAATAATACACCATTGTGAGCCAATGATATTTCTCCGGGCTGAGGAAAAGTGCCACCGCCCACCAGTGCAACATCCGAAATGGTATGATGTGGGCTTCGGAATGGACGTTGCGAAATGAGCGAGGTGTTGCTGTCGATATTGCCAGCCACTGAATGTATTTTGGTTGTTTCGAGCGCTTCGTGCAAAGTTAATGGTGGCAAAATGGTTGGTAAACGCTTCGCCAACATCGATTTGCCAGCTCCTGGCGGGCCAACCATTATAATGTTATGTCCGCCTGCAGCAGCTACTTCCATGGCGCGTTTTACGTTTTCTTGTCCTTTTACATCACAAAAATCAATTTCCAAATGATTGAGATTTGTAAAAAACTCTTCGCGCGTGTTTACAATTTCTTGCTCTAATTTTCCTGTGCCATTAAAAAAGTTTATGACTTCGGTAATGTTTTCGGCCCCATAAACCTCAAGTTTGTTTACCACTGCGGCTTCGCGTGCATTTTGTTTTGGCACAATAAGTCCTTTATAACCCTCTTCGCGTGCCTTTATTGCCATTGGGAGTACTCCCTTTATTGGTTGCAACCCACCATCGAGCGATAGTTCGCCCATCATTACATATTGCTCAAGGTCAATGCCTTTAATCATTTCGGCGCCTGCAAGCATGGCAATGGCCAAAGGTAAATCGTAGGCCGAACCTTCTTTGCGAATATCGGCTGGTGCCATGTTGATGATAATTTGTTTGCGAGGAATTCGATATCCAGTATAATCTAAGGCCGATGCTATACGTTCGTGACTTTCGCGAACGGCATTGTCGGGCAAGCCAACAAGAAAAAACCTAATGCCTTTACTTACATTAACTTCGATGGTGATAATGGTGGCGTTGATGCCCTGAACGGCTGCGCCAAACGATTTTACTAACATAGTTGATAAACAAAATTAATTAATTTAGATAACATTTTTTGTAGGCAAATAGCCTTGAAAAACCTAAAGAAATGTGATTATGAAACCAATAGTTCAAAGTTCAATATCAACAGGTTGAATGTGAGTGAAGATATTGATCGAAAATTAGGAAACATAATAATCATTTGCTCCAATGACATAAATAATATGCTTTTTGTAGCGGCACAAATATACTGTTTTTGTTTTAATAATTTGTGTTTACTCTTAGTTTTTTTTTATGTTTGATATTTTATTTCAATTTTGTGTATATAAAATCAATACTTAACGCTAAGTGTTTGCTGAAATAACACTTGCTTGTTGCTCCAATGTAAGTGCATGCCTATGTTGGCTAGCATATTGTTGCGTTTAAATATATTCCAATAAATTGAATTTTTTACATAATTACCACCACGCAAAAATGGGTTACCCCAATACAGTTTGGTGCCATATTTTGTATAGTGTTGCATGCGTGCATCGCCCAAATGCCAAAGCGAGTTGAATTCGAACTTGTTAGATTGTAGTTGCAGTTCGAAAATACCTGCCATTGCAGGGTAAATAATTTTTTCGGCATTACGCTCGCGTTCGGCACCTGCCATTATTCCTGCTTTTAATTGCAAGCCTATTTTATTATCAAAAATTTGTGTGTTGTATCGCAAATTGCTAATGGCTTGTAAGTTGTCGCAAACATGGGTGTCGGGTGTGCGCGGATTTGTAAATGCTAAATGAAACATGTATGATTGAAAATCGAAACTAAGATTGCGCACAACTTGTGCTGATCCCGAAAGTCCTACAAAAAACGATTCCTCAGTATCGGTTGAAGCCCGCCCTGTCCAATCCAACCACAAATTAAAAAAGTTATTAGCATTGCCCATTTGCCAAAATGCCCCATGCATTAGCGGGCGAAAATGTTGAATGGAATCTTGAAATAATAATTCGGAATAATTATTAAGAAAATTTTTTCGTGGAAATGCTCCTACAACAAAATTGTGCTGTTTGTATTGTAGGTTGTAATACGCAATGGCTTGTATGTTAGCAATTAGCCTTTTGTCGCCAGCAAGTGTGAGTACATCCACACCAAATTGTATGCGTCGCACCGAGTCGATTTTTAGCAACATTTGGGGCATAATGTGAGTGCCACTAAGTGTTTGTGCAATTGTGTGTTGCGAACGGTCATATTCGCGATTGTCGAAAAAGTAATCCAAATTAATTTTCCATTCAAGATTTTGCGCACTCACCATAAGCGAACAAAATAACGAAATAAGCAGAATTGACCGATACATAATTATTGTATGTTATTGATTACCAGCTTTTACCGAAACCAGTTGAATGTCAAAACGAAGTGTCGAATAGGGTTTTATAATGCCCAAATCTCTAGTTCCATATCCTAAATATGCAGGCAGCACTATACGTCGAATTTCGCCTGGTTTCATTTGCATCAAATTTTCGCGCCAACCTTCAATTAGTTGGTTAACAGTAAAAGTAGCGGGTTTTGCCTCATCGGCAGTAGGTAAAGTGGTGTTGTAGGTTTTATCAAAAATAATATTATTTATCAAACTTCCTTTGTAGTTAACAACCACTTCGCTTGTAAGCAAAGGCGATGCGGCATTGATGTCGCCTTGTTGCAAAATTTGATAGTAAAAAATCCCACCACCTTTATCTTGAGCAATTTCAAATATTGTGTAGTTGCTGCTATCTTTCATATTTGCAAAATAGCTTTAGTTGATTTTTTTCCATTCAATTATTTGTTTCAAATAATCGTTGTAGCTGTTGTTGCATGCCATTGTGGTTAGTGCTACAATGCATAATATCAGTGATTTTGCTGTTTTTGAGCTTTTCATTTTTTTGTTTTTCATTTCAAACTGTTCAATTTGAGCCCAAAAGTACATATTTTATATCAAAAAACAAAAATTAAGAGTTTAAGGTTTTATACCGTTTTTGGTTGTAGTAAGTTTATTAGCAATAAACTCACCCAATAAACACACTAAAGGCACAGAATGCAACATTATAATGTAATGTTATTCTGTGCCTTAATGCTAGTTTTGCAATAAGCTATGTGCCTGGTATTAAAAATGTTAATCAAAAATCTTCAAATCTTCAAATCTTCCAATTTTCCAATTTCCCATCCCGATAGCGATCGGGACAAATCTTCCATCCCGATAGCGATCGGGACAAATCTTCAAATCTTCAAATTTTCAAATCTTCCAATCTTCCAATTTTCCAATCTTCAATTGTTCCAATTATTTCAATCTTTCTTAACCAACTTTTGTCGAAAATTTGAGCATTTCGGGATTTCGTTTTATAAATTTAGTTGTTGCGCTATAGCCATATTGATAAATTTCGCTATAAGCCTCGAAACTAAACTCATGGTATTTTTCAACCGCCATTGGCTCAATCAAAAAGCGACATAAATCGCGCCCTTCGCGTGAGTTTTGATGTTGCATGGCACGCACCGAGCAAGCCAAAGTGTCGATGGTTTTATTCAACTCGGTGGGCTTAATGTGCGGAATTACATCTGAGCCAATAATTGTGGGCGAATATTCTTCTAGTGCTTGTGCTGGCATATTATTCAGTAGTCCACCATCAACATAAAAACTCCCATCCACATTTATTGCTTCGAAAATGCCAGGTATCGATGCCGATGCTGCTACCCACAAATCCAAATCGCCACTGCTTTTTATTTCCCAATCGGCATTTTTTAAATTCACCACGCCTACATGAAACCGGCGTTTTAGTTCGCTAAAGCTGTTGTGCGGAATTTGTTCTTTTATCAAATTGCGCAACATGGTGTGGTCCGACAAGCCTGACTTTAAAAATGTTGAGTGAAAAGTCATTAGCTTTGTAATTTTATACAGCTTGTCCTCTTTTATCATTTGGAGCATCGATGCCGGACTATATCCTGCTGCATAAAAAACCCCAATGATAGCGCCCATACTTGTTCCCACAATGTGTTTGGGATAAATGTCGTGGTCCTCGAGTGCTTGTAACACGCCAATGTGTGCGAAGCCCAATGCTCCACCGCCACTCAAACAAATGCCTATGTCGCTATTGCGCCACGAAGTGAAAAATAATCCTTTAAGTAGTTTCATGGTCCAAATATTATTTATGTTTATTTTAATTTTATTTCGTTTGACAAATAATAAATTGCAAAAACTGGATGCATTTAATAATTTGATGCAATTTATTCAATTTTTGTTATGTATGATAATAATTTACCTGCAATTTTTATTGCGATAAAGCAAAATATAGCTTTTTTTGTTAATTGAATAAAATCTTTTTATTAAACCTATAGTAAATGTATTATTTGAATTATATTTGTAATTAGTATAAAAATAGTATTTTTTAAACTAATATTTTCTATAAATGAAACACTTATTTAGCATTATTGTTTTGTTGTTGAGCATCAATTTTTTAAATGCCCAACTGTTGTATGATATTGTTGATGGCAAGTACCGCGCTAAAGGCATTTCGGAGTTTCGCTCATCAAACGATGGTTTAACATACACGCGCCTTGTTGATGGCAAGGCGATAGTAAGATATAATTTTCGCACGGGTAATTTGGTCGATACCGTTTTTAGTGTTAGTTCGGTGCAAAACAATCCCATAAAACAAATAGATGGCTACGAGTTTAGTCCAAACGAAAATCGTATGCTTATTTTTACGAATAAGCAACAGCGCTATCGTAGGAGCTTTACGGCCGATTATTATGTGTTTGATGTAAAAAGGCGCGAACTCGAAGCTTTGTCGGAAAACGCACCGCAAGAAGTACCACTTTTTTCGCCCGATGGTAGGTATATTGCTTTTGCACACAAAAATAATTTGTATATGAAAAAGCTCGATTTCAAAACCGAGTTGCAAATTACGCGCGATGGCGAACCGGGTAAAATTATTAACGGAACACCTGATTGGGCCTACGAAGAAGAGTTTTCGGAAACCCGTTTTTTCGATTGGAGTGCTGATAGCAAGTTGCTAGCATTTGTAAAATTCGACGAGTCGCAGGTGCAAGAATTTTCGTTTCAATTGTTTAATAAATCGGAAACTGTCGACGAAGTTTTACCACTATACCCTGCTTCGTATCGTTTTAAATATCCAAAAGCTGGCGAGAAAAATGCTGCTGTAGGCGTTTATGTGTACGACGATTTTAATAAGTCGACAAGGCTTATGCAACTTATCGATAACGATAAAGATATTTACATACCGCGCATACAGTGGTCAAATTCGCCTGAGCAACTCATTATATTTAAGTTAAATCGCAATCAAACACGCATGGATATGTTGGTTGCCAATCCGCGCTCGACGGTTTCGCGCCAAATTTTGCGTTTCGAAGACAAATATTATGTCGACTATAGCATTGCCGACAAAGTGCAATTTGCCAAAGACAACAACAGCTTTTTTATGCTTTCCGAAACCGATGGATATCGTCATTTGTATCATTATCGCATGAATGGGACTGTTATAAATCAAATAACAAAAGGCAATTGGGACGTTACAGAGTTTTATGGTTACGACGAAAATAATCGAGTAGCTTATTTTCAGGCGGCACAAATAAACCCTATGCAACGCGAAGTTTATCGCTACGAAGATAAAAAGAAATGCGCTGTGCGAATAGCCGAAAGTAATGGTACGCAAAGTGCAATGTTCAACAAAACATTTACTTTTTTTATCAACAATCATAGTAATGTGCTAAAGCCCAACGAGTATTCGGTGCGAACCAGTACAGGTGTTTTGGTGCGTAATATCGAGGATAATGGCGATATAGCTAGAAGTTTTGCAGCACTTAATTTACCAAAAAAAGAGTTTTTTAATTTCAGAACGAGCGAAAATATCGCACTTAATGGCTGGATGATTAAACCTCGCAATTTCAATGCAAACAAAAAATACCCTGTTGTAATGATTCAATACAGTGGTCCCGATTCGCAACAAGCACTTGACCGTTGGAGCATTGGCTGGGAATATTATTTAGCTACGCAAGATATTGTGGTAGTGAGTGTTGACGGAAGAGGTACTGGTGCTCGTGGTAGCGAGTTTCGTAAATGTACCTATCAGCAATTGGGTGTGCTCGAAGCGCGCGACCAAATCGAAACAGCAAAATATCTTGGCCGTCAGAGTTTTGTCGACAAAGATAAAATTGCTATTTGGGGTTGGAGTTACGGAGGTTCAACTGTGTTGTGGTCGATGAGTAATGGCGAAAAGATATTTAGAGCGGGAATTGCTGTTGCGCCTGTTACCGATTGGCGTTTGTATAATACTGCTTATACCGAGCGTTTTATGCGTCGTCCGCAAGAAAATTTCAGAGGCTACAATCAAACTTCGGCTATCGAAATGGCTGACAAACTCATCGGCCGTTTGCTCATAATACACGGTACTGCCGATGATAATGTTCATGTACAGAATACATATTTATATACAGCTAAATTGGTGGAGCTCAACAAACAGTTCGATATGCATATTTACACCGATAAAGATCATAGCATTTCGGGCAAACAAACACGCCGTCATATTTACAGCAAAATGACTGATTTTTTAATGCAGCAGTTTAAATAGTATTTGTACGAAAATATTTATTAAACGATTTTTGCATAAGCAATAAAACAAAAAAAATGCCTTTCGAATAATGATGAATTCGAAAGGCATTTTTTATTCGTATGCAATGTTTGGGTTGTTTTTAATGAATTCGCGAATTGTTTCGTTTCGCAATATTTTTTGATTATTGTAAATAAACATTTCGCAAAACAGAATTTTTTTCGGGCGTTGGTATGTCTCTAATTCCTCGAGTGCAATTTTAATTTGTTGTTCGAAAGCACTACTATCGGTTTTGCCTATTTCAACAAATAACACAACCTGTTCGAAAAGCTGATTGTGTGGCAATGCCGCAATAAAAAATGGAACATTTATACTTTTGCTTAATGTAGTTTCAACTTTTTCGGGCGATATTTTTACTCCACCACTATTAATAATATTGTCGTATCTTCCAACCCATGTGAAGCTGTTGTTTTGCTTAATTTCAACAATGTCGTTGGTTATCATGTGTTTAATGCCTAAGTGTTTGCAACTTATTGTGAGGCAGTTCCTTTTGTCGATATCAATTTCGACATCTTCCATTAATACAAAGTGTTTTTCGGTTGGTTGCGGACAAATTTTTCGTAGTGCAATATGCGTGCAAGTTTCAGTCATGCCATAGGTTTCGAATATTTTGTTGTTTAAATGCATTATTTTGTTTGCCAACACATTATTAATTGGAGCACCGCCAACAATAAGTTGCATTTGAGGACTTTGAGCAATGTCTTCGATCGATGCATTTAACTGCATGGGTGTTAATGCTGCAAAATCGATGCTCACATTTATTTTTTCGAAAGGACTAAGGTTTGGTTCTTGAATATAAATGCTATGTCCACCTTCCAATGCGCGCACTATCATCATTTTTCCAGCAATATATCGTGCTGGAAGGCAAAGTAAAAATTTGCTATTGGCATTCAATTGTAAAAAGTTGAGGGTACGAATGGCCGAGGCATGCATGTGTTCTTTTTTTAGTTCAATTTTTTTTGGCGTACCAGTCGAACCGCTCGTTTCAACTTCAATTGTGGGTTTGTTGTTGTACCAATTGCATAAAAAATCGTACACTTCTTTTACCCATTGTTGTGATAAGTCCATTTCGAGTGCAATATTATTAAAATTACTGCTATCGAAATATTTATCCTTAATTATTATTATTCCTTTGGGATGCATTGCTGTTGATTTTTTAATTTGATACTTGAAATAATTTCAAATCCCATTTTTGATTTACATCGTACCACAAAGCATCATTTTTTACAACTATTGGCGATGCAATATTATTGTTGTACAATTGCCCAGTGCCTAAACCTTGCGGCAGGGTGGGGGCGTGGTTAAAAGTCCATTGTGCGATGGCGTTCAACCCTATGTTCGATTCTAAAGCCGATGTTGCCCACCATGCAATATTGCATTGTTTGGCAGCATTTATCCAAGCATCAGCCACGCCCAAACCACCCAGTAACGAAGGCTTTAGAATTATATATTGGGGTTTAATTTGTTTCAATAATTTTGCTTTGTCGGCTATTACAGGCGCTATCAATTCCTCGTCGAGTGCTATGTCGATGGGCGAGTTACGGCACAACTTGGCCATTGCTTCAATTTGTCCTTGTTTTATAGGTTGCTCTATCGAATGTATATCAAATTTCGACAGAATTTCAAGTTTTTGCAATGCTTCGTGTGTTGCAAAAGCACCATTTGCATCCAATCTAATTTCTAAATCCTTGGCTGTGAATTTTTTGCGAATGTTCGATAAAATATCAATCTCGGTATCGAAATCGATAGCACCCACTTTTATCTTGATGCAACGAAATCCTTGTGCAATTTTCTCTTTTATTTGCTTCTCCATGAAGTTTCTATCGCCCATCCATATTAAACCATTCATTGCAATTCCTTTTTTGCCCTTTGTAAAGTCCGAAGCAAAAAGTTGCTTGCGTCCACCAGTTTTCCAGTCGCGCAATGCAGTTTCCAAAGCAAAAGCAATGGCCGGAAATTGTGTTAAATCGATGCTCAAGCAGTTTTCATTACCATTTATTGCGTCGCAAATTTCTGTTAGTTTATTTTCAATTAATGCACTGTTGTCAATGCTCAAGCCCTCAATTACAGAGCATTCGCCTATGCCTTGCACACCATCAGCTTCGAGTACCAAGTACCAACTAGGCTTTTCGGTAAGTACCGCGCGCGATGTACCTGCCGCAAACCTAAAAACCAAATTATGTCGAAAAAACCTTGCTTTCAAATTTGAAATAATTTATAAATTATACCAATTTTTAATTGTTGCTTTACAGCCAATAACTCATTTTATTTTCGAATACTCAATACTCAATACTCAATACTCAATACTCAATACTCAAAACCCGAAACTCAAAACTCAAAACTCCGAAACCCGAAACTCAAATAATTATCCCTACCCCCAAGCCCAAGCTAAACAAAAGTGTCGCCATTGACACTTTGGCCAATTCGGGTAATAGCTCTTCATTTTTTTCGAAGCTAAATACTTTTTTTATGTTCGATGAAAAAGGAATTATGCTTATTATAAAAAGAAACTGCCAACCCGATTGGAAAGTAAATACAGTATATATTATTGTACTCAACATGCCTATTGCAATGAGTGCAAGTTGATAATAACGCGCTTTTTCAATTCCCATAACAACTACCAAGGTGCGTTTGCCCAATTGTTTGTCGTTGTTGTAGTCGCGCATATTGTTCATATTCAGTACAGCAGTGCTAAACAAGCCTATGCTAATAGCAGGCAGTAAAGTCAAAAAATCAAATCTTTGTGTATGCAAAAAGTAGGTGCCGCATACGCCCACTAACCCGAAAAACACAAACACAAAAATGTCGCCCAAACCACGATATCCATATGGATTTTTGCCTACAGTATATTTTATGGCTGCAAAAATGGCCGCTAATCCTAAAAATGCAAATAATATTATATTGTACAAATCGATGCCTTGTGTACCAATAACTATGAGCGAAAGACCAATAATTGCTGTAATCAAACCAACAACAATTATAGCTACAAGCATTTGTTGCGGTTTAATTTCACCAGCTTGCACCATTCGTTTCGGACCAATGCGTTGCGCATTATCTTTACCATTCACAAAATCGCCATAATCGTTGGCCAAGTTCGATATAATTTGCAGCAAAAGTGTTGTAAGTGCCGCCAAAATAAATACCGACCACCTAAAACCACCATTCCCAAAGGCCAAAGCCGACCCCACCAATGTGTTCGAAACGGCCAAAGGCAATGTTTTTGGCCGAATTGCTAATATCCACTTATTCGTTTTTTTATTTTTCATCTCATTTAAATCTTACTGCTTACCGCTTATGGTAGCGAAGCGAACATCCCGATTTATCGGGACCGCTTGCCGCTGTTTCTCTGCAAAGATAATTAAAACACTCATTCGAGCGGATAGTTTATGCTCATTATCTTGTTATTTGAATATAAAAAAACCTCTTCGCAATAAAGCAAAGAGGTTTTTTTTGATTAATAATAGTTGTAATTGACAGAATTATACTTTTTACTAGAATATTGCGTAGATTTTTATTATACGCTAATTGCTTGTTTTTAAACATTAAGATAGAATAAAGTGTAATCTATGCAATCTCAACTCCCCCTTCAGGAGGCTGGGGGGCTTAATTTTCGGTTTTTATTCCCAAGCCAAAGCACTTGCACCTAAAATCGCTGCATCGGCTTCTTTTAGTTCCGAGAAGAAAAGTTTTACTTTCCCTTTCCACAACGGCAAAAGATTGGCTTCCATGTGCTCGCGAATAGGATTCATGATAATATCGCCAGCTTTCGACAAACCACCAAACAAAACTATTGCTTCTGGTGCGCTAAATGCAACAAAATCAGCCAAGCTTTGTCCGAGAATTTTTCCAGTAAATTCAAATATTTCTTTCGCTACCTCGTCGCCTTCCATGGCAGCATCAAACACATCTTTCGACGTAATGCTATCCACAGGAATATTGCGCAACAAGCTTTCTTTGGTAGTTGCACTCAATATCTCGCGTGCCGAACGTGCTACGCCAGTTGCCGAGCAATAGGTTTCGAGGCAGCCATGTTTACCACAACCACAAAGGCGACCGTTTTCGCGCACTGCTGTTGTATGACCCAATTCGCCTGCAAATCCATCATGGCCGTATAATACTTTTCCATCAATATAAATGCCACTACCAACGCCAGTGCCAAGTGTAATCATTATAAAGTTTTTCATGCCACGCGCACCACCGTAGGTTGCTTCGCCAACCGCTGCTGCATTAGCATCGTTGGTAAGCGATGTGGGTATGCCAAATTTTTCAGTCATAAGTTTGGCAAATTCAATTACACCTTTCCATGGTAAGTTGGGTGCGAATTCAATATTGCCTGTGTAGTAATTGCCATTAGGTGCACCTACACCAATGCCCTTAAATTTTTCGACACCACCAGCAGCCTCGATGAGTTTTATCATCTCATCATATAAATCCTGAATGTATAGGTTTACATCGGCATGCTTACCAGTTTTAATTGCACTTTTCGAAATTACATTTCCGCGAGCATCCACCACACCAAAAACAGTGTTTGTGCCGCCCATATCCATTCCAATTACATAGGGTTTTTCCATGATTTTATGTTTTTTGTGTTTCAAGTTTCGAGTTTCGCGTTCAAAAAAACACGAAACTCGAAACCCAAAATAATTAATAAATTCTATTCTACCGGAATATCTTTATTTACATTTTTGCAGCCTACTAGCGCATACCATAGCATGTAAGCAAGTCCTGCAATTATAACTAAATAGCTTACTTGGTATGTCGAAATGTCAGCTATCCAGTTTTGTAATAAAGGTAAAATTCCACCACCAACTACCATCATCATAAAAATACCTGATGCCGCAGCAGTATATTTTCCAAGTCCTTCAACGGCAAGGTTGAAAATACCTCCCCACATGATTGAAGTGCAAAATCCACAAAGCACTAAAAGTAATGCGGTAATCGGAACTTGTACCATTCCAAATGATGAACCTGTGAAAACTGGCATCGTAGTAGTAACTTCTCGTGGCAAAAGAATAGCAGTTGTAACTAATACTAATCCTAGTACTGATACAGAGGTTAACATGGTTTTACTCGAAATTTTGCCACCCAATAGGCTACCCAAAAAACGACCAATAAGCATTAAAAACCAATATGTTCCGGCAACAAATCCAGCTATGCCCGCAGCTTTTGAAGGGTCTAAGCCTGCTCCTTTATCACCAACATCGGCTAAATAAAAATTTAATGTGCCAGGTATGCCAATTTCGATACCTACATATATAAAGATTGCGATTGCTCCAAAAACAAAATGTCTGAAATTCCAAGGCGAATGTTCGTAAACTTGATTCTTATCAGCTCTTGATCCTTTGGGGTCAGCTATTGGTATAAATGTCAATATAATAAATGCAGCAGCAAATACAGATAATGCGATTATTAAAACTGGGTTAATATTGGTCATTGTTATTTCGCCCGATAGAATTCTATCTTTTGTAATGTCTCCAATAAGAGCACCTACAAACATTGGGGTTAAAGTTCCTGCTAATGAGTTGAATGACCCCCCAATTTGTAATAACATATTTCCTTTGTTGCCACCGCCACCTAGCAAGTTAAGCATTGGGTTTACCACTGTATTAAGCATACAAACAGAAAAACCTGCCACAAATGCTCCTAGTAAATAAATGAAAAAGTTGAGAGGCAATGAAAATAGTTCAGAATTAACTCCAATCTTTCCTGAAAGGAATTGTATAAATACACCTAGAAAGCCCACTGCAATTGCAATAAGTGCTGTTTTTTTGTAGCCAATTTTTGAAAGTAATTTCCCTGCAGGAATGCCCATAAATAAATATGCGAGAAAGTTCATCATGTTTCCAAGCATACCTAAGAAGTTTGAACCTTCAAACGCTGGCTGATTTTTCCAGATTACTCCAATAGGAGCTGCTAAATTTGTGACAAAAGAAATCATTGCAAAAAGAAAAATCATTGTGATTATTGCAACTACATTTCCATTTTTTTTCTCTGTACTCATTGTGTTTAAAATTTGCAATTAATTGTTGAATTGTGAATAGTTTGATTTTATTTTTTAAGACATGCAAAGTTAATAGATTTTATGCCAACATTGAAGTGCTGAAACAAATAAAAAATATGTTTTACAACAAGCTTTTGTGTGTGATGCCTTCAAAAGCTTTCATTTTACTTGGTTTTTGCTGTTTAATGTAACAAAATGAATTTAAAAAAATACAGTAAGTTTAATTGTTCTACTTTGCACTTGCTCGAAATATTCGTGCATATCAAAAAAACAAAAAAAATGCTTTTGCATGGTAGTTGGGCAATATTTTTCTGTATTTTTGTGGGCTAATGATTTTAGTGGCGAATTGCGTTTGTGCGTAATAGTGCAAAGGCTTGTTGTTGAGTGTTGTAGCTATGTTACGAAATGCAATTCGGTTTTTAAATGTATTAATTAATTTGTTTTTATATATAATGAAAAAATTGAGCCTTTTTTTTATTGTGGCAATTTTTGCCCTTACCTCATTTTCGCATGCCAACGACCGTACTTTTCGTATAAGCAAAAATTTATCAGTATTCAATTCGGTGTTTCGTGAACTCGATGCGAATTATGTGGATACGCTAGCCTATAACGATTTAACGCGTACTGCAATCAATCAGATGCTTGCAAAGCTCGACCCATATACAGTGTATATTAGCGATGAGGAAACGTCGGACTTGGAGTTTATGACTACCGGCGAGTATGCTGGCATAGGGTCGTTGATAATGAAAAGGGGAAATGATGTGTATATCTCTGAACCTTACGAGGGCATGCCAGCGCAACGCAACGATGTGCGTGCGGGTGATATAATTGTTGAAATTGATGGCAAAAAAGTGAGTAATTTGTCGGTTTCGGAAGTTAGCAACATGCTCAAAGGCACCCCCAACACTTTGATAAAACTTAAATTGAAACGTTTTGGCGAAAAAAAACTGATTGAAAAGAGTTTTATGCGCGAAAAAATTCAAATGCACCCTTTGTCGTACAAAGCAATTGTTGCACCAAAAATTGGATTTGTGCAATTGACTGACTTTACAGATAAATCGGCTGCCGAATTAAAATTGGCGGTGAATAAAATGATTACCGATGATAATATTGAGTCGCTGATAATTGATTTGCGTAATAATGGTGGCGGATTAATCGACGAAGCGGTGAAAATTTTGGGTTATTTCTTGCCCAAAGGTACGGCTGTGGTGAGCACAAAAGGCAAAATTGCTCAAACCGATAGGGTTTACAAAACACCTACTGAGCCAATTTTCCCCAATATTAAATTGGCTATTTTGGTAAATGGTGGCTCGGCGTCGGCTTCCGAAATTTTAGCTGGTGCAGTGCAGGACCTCGACCGTGGTGTGGTTGTTGGCGAACGTACTTTTGGTAAAGGCTTGGTGCAGAGCGTGCGTCCTGTTGAGTATGGTGGTTTCTTAAAGGTTACAACTGCTAAGTATTATATCCCAAGTGGACGTTGTGTGCAGGCATTGGATTATAGTCATAGAAACGAAGACGGCAGTGTTGGCGCTATTCCTGATAGCTTGACAAAAGTTTTTCGCACTGCCAACGGACGACCTGTGCGCGATGGTGGTGGCGTTACACCCGATACTACAACTATTGAACGCCGTAAACTAAATATCGCATATTATCTTTTTGCGCAACATATGTATTTCGATTTTGCAACGGAATATTTTGCTAAAAACTCAAAAATTGCGAAACCAAGCGATTTTGTGGTAAATGATGCTATTTTTGCTGCATTTGTTGATTTTCTGAAACAAAAAGATTTTAAATATAACTCGCAAACTGAAAAAAGTATTGACGAAATATTGAAAATGGCCGAAATGGAGGGCTTGGATGTGTTAGCAAAAGAGGAATTTGCTGCTTTAAAAGCAAAATTGCAACCTGACATAGCTAAAAACTTAGAGTTGAACAAAGCTGATGTGGTGGAGCTTTTGGGTATGGAGTTGGTGCGTAGATATTATTATCAAACGGGTGAAATTGAATATGGTTTGCGCAACGACCAGGATTTGAAAGCTGCAATATTTTTGCTCGAGAATAACAAAGAGTACAATAGGGTGCTTGGGAAATGAGTTTTGTGTTTCG
>CAZEVV010000010.1:26464-32058 GCA_964515675.1 uncultured Paludibacter sp.
GTGTTTCGCACAGATTGCAAATTCGCGCCAGCAAAGTAGAAGCTCAATTGCAATAATGTTTAATTTAATTTCTAATTGAAATAACTTGCCTTTTTATTCCTTTTTTCGATTGTCGATAAATTCTCGTGATGGGACGAGTAGGAGTTGGGAGGCTTTAAAACATAAATTTAATGGAAAAGAATTTCGTAGGTGAAAAAATTGCGGCATTACTCGAGGCCAAAAAAATTGGTGTCGACGAATTGGCCGAGCGTTCGGGATTGAGTATGACACAAATAGAGTTGTTGCTCAAAAGTGATGATATTCCATCGTTGGCGCCTTTGATAAAGATTGCGCGTGGATTAGGTGTGCGATTAGGTACTTTGCTCGATGATAATGAATTGCATGGGCCTGCAATTTGTAGGGCAACAGAGCAACATGCAACATTCTCGAGTCAAATGTCATATGCAAATTCGCATCTCGACTTTTTTTCTATGGCTGGCAATAAATCGGGTCGTCATTTCGAACCATTTATGATTGAAGTAAAACCATCGAGCAATGATGCCACTAAAGTTTTATCGTCGCACGAAGGGGAGGAATTTTTGTATGTTTTAAGTGGTTCTATTCGTGTTGATTATGGTAAACAGGTGTACGAGCTATCGGCTGGAGATAGCATTTATTATGATTCGATTGTGAACCACCTGGTGAGTGCAGCAAACGATGCACCTGCTCGTATTTTGGCAATAGTATATACGCCGTTTTAATTTTTAAAAATAAACTACAAATGCAGGAATTGTCGAACAGAACGATAGGTCAGTGGCTTGAGCATTGGGCCACCGAAACACCTAATCACGAGTTTATTGTTTATTCGGATAGAAATTTACGTTTTAGTTTTAGTGAGTTCGATGCGCGCGTGGACAAAGTGGCAAAGGCATTGATGCACATTGGTGTGAGCAAAGGTACGCATGTGGGTATTTGGGCGCAAAATGTTCCCGATTGGCAAACATTTCTTTTTGCTTGTGCCAAAATTGGTGCTGTTGCTATTACGGTAAATACAAATTATAAGTCGCACGATTTGGCTTATGTTATCGAAAACTCCGACATGCATACCTTGTGTATGACCGAAGGAACGCCCGATAATAATTATTTGGATACAATTAATTATTTGTTACCCGAATTAAAATCGGGAGTGCGTGGCAATATTCATTCAACGCGTTTTCCAAAACTTAAAAATGTGGTTTATATTGGTCAGGAAAAATATCGTGGCATGTATAATACTTCGGAATTGCTTTTGTTGGGCGAAAACGAAAATGACGATGCCTTCAATGCACTTAAAACGAGCATCGATTGCCATGATGTTGTCAATATTCAATATACATCGGGTACAACAGGTTTTCCGAAGGGAGTAATGCTTTCGCACCATAATATAACCAATAATGGTTACCTCACTGGCTTACATATGCAATTTTCGCAGGCCGATAAATTGTGCGTTTGTGTGCCGCTGTTTCATTGTTTTGGTGTAGTTTTGGCTGTTATGAATTGTCTTACTCACGGCTGTACCCAGGTTATGGTGGAGCGTTTCGATCCGCTAATGGTGTTGGCATCAATACATAAAGAGCGTTGTACTGCTTTGTATGGCGTGCCCACAATGTTTATTGCCGAACTCAATCATCCTATGTTCGATATGTTCGAATTGCGCAGCTTGCGAACTGGAATTATGGCTGGTGCATTGTGCCCAATTGAATTGATGCGACAGGTAAGCGAAAAAATGTTTATGACCATAACCAGCGTTTATGGGCTTACCGAAACTTCGCCAGGCATGACACAAACGCTTTTTAGCGATTCGTTCGAAACACGTTGTACAACTGTTGGACGTGCGTATGAATTTACCGAAGTGCGTGTTATCGACCCACTTACAGGCGAGGAATGTCCGCAAGGTGTGCAGGGCGAAATGTGTTGCCGTGGCTACAATGTAATGAAGGGCTATTACAAAAATGAAGCTGCCACCAACGAAGTTATTGATGCCAACGGCTTTTTGCACTCGGGCGACTTGGGCGTTGAAGATGCTGATGGAAATTATCGTATCACGGGTCGGATAAAAGATATGATTATTCGTGGTGGAGAGAATATTTCGCCTCGCGAGATTGAAGAGTTTTTGTATCACATGCCAGGTGTGAAAGATGCACAGGTGGTAGGCATTGCATCGCCTCGTTATGGCGAGGATGTGGCTGTATTTATCATTACGCGCGAAGGGTCGAAAATTGATGCCGAAGATGTACGCGATTTTTGCAAAAATAAAATTGCGCGTTACAAAATTCCTCGTTATGTGTTTTTTGTCGATCAATATCCGCTCACGGGCAGTGGAAAAATACAAAAATACAAGCTGCGCGAAATGGCACTCGAAATTTGTAAAAATGCAGGTATTGATGTGGTATAAGAGATAGTGATTAATGATTTATGGTAAGTTATTGCTGAAAAGTAAAATTAAATATAAACAAAATTGAATATAGCTCAAAGGCTTATTATAGGCTTGTTCCATCTGTAAAGGAGAGGGTGAGCGCGCTTAAAAACAAAATATTATGTTTGATCATTTAGAAAGATTAAAAGAAAGTGGAAACTTTCAGATTATGCGAAATACAAATTTTGTTGATAACTGTAATGTTCCCGAAAATGTAAAAGGAGTTTTTATTGTTTATGAATTGGCACGTTCAGGCATCGAAATGGTATATATTGGCCATAGTGGCGAGAACGATTTGCGTTCGCATTTGTTAGATACAGCAAATGGAGGTTTGTCGATAGGTCAGAAGATTGATGAAATTAAAAAGGTGTCACAGTCAGCTGGTTTAGATATTTATTGGTATGTATGTCCTGAGGGAAATGCAAAATCAACTCCTAAAATAATGGGCGAAAAAGCTTTGGCAATGTTTCTGTCGTTGAACTTACGCATGCCAAAGTGGAATAGGATGATTGATGCAAAATAACTTAGCAAAAAACTTTAAAAATAAATAGTATGAATAAAAAACTAAGACGTTCGAACAATCAAATGGTAGCTGGTGTGTGTGCTGGTTTGGCCGAGTATTTCGACATTGATGTTACACTTGTACGTGTGGCTTATGCTTTGTTATCATTTTTTTCGGCAGGTTTTCCTGGGCTAATCATTTATATCATTTTGTGGGCAATTATGCCTTTGAAGTATTAAAATGATCGTGCCGTAACTTCCTTGCCCATGTTTGTTCCGATAGTTATCGAGGGCAATAATTTTGGGTGTTGTTGAGCGATATTTAAAATTTTGGTATAATAATATTGCTGAAAACACTAAATAAAGTACTTTTTGAGGTGCTGAGTAATTAGGATTTTTATAGCTTTCTTTTAAAATAAACGAAAAATTAGTCATTGGTTTCTGAATTCTCCCTTTAGGATTTCCTCCTAAGGAAAGAGAGAGGGGGGTAGGGGTTCGAATTTTAAATGGTAAATAGTAAATAACAAATAGTAAATAAATTAATGTCTTTCAAACTCAAATCTCCTTTCAAGCCTACTGGCGATCAGCCCGAAGCCATTAAGCAAATGGTTGACGGCCTGAACTCTGGACTTACTTTTCAAACTTTATTAGGCGTTACGGGGTCGGGTAAAACATTTAGTATAGCCAATGTTGTTGAAAGTGTTGATAGACCTACTTTGGTGTTGAGTCATAATAAAACGCTTGCTGCTCAGCTTTATAGCGAGTTTAAAGCTTTTTTTCCGGATAATGCTGTCGAATATTTCGTGTCGTATTACGATTATTATCAGCCCGAAGCTTATTTGCCAAATAGCGATACTTATATCGAAAAAGATTTATCCATTAATCAAGAAATCGAAAAATTACGTTTATCTGCCACTTCGTCCTTGTTGTCGGGTAGGAGAGATGTGCTCGTTGTTTCGTCGGTTTCGTGTTTGTACGGTATTGGTAACCCCGAGGATTTTACGAGTAATGTAATCGAAATAAAACGAGGTCAGCGTATTGTGCGCAATGCATTTCTTCGTCAATTGGTGGATAGTTTATATACGCGCAACGAAATAGAACTCAACAGAGGTAATTTTCGTGTGAAGGGCGATACTGTTGATATTTTCCTTGCGTACAGCGATTTTGTATTACGCATAGTGTTTTGGGGCGATGAAATTGATGAAATTCATAGCGTCGATCCTGTAAATTTTCAAAGCATCGAATCGTTCGAAAGTTATAAAATTTATCCTGCAAGTATATTTGTAACAACAAAAGAGCGTATTGCTAAAGCCATTGAACATATTGAAGTTGATTTGGCAAAACAGGTCGATTTTTTTAGGTCGGTGGGTAAGCACTACGAGGCTAAACGAATTTATGAGCGCGTAAATTACGATTTAGAAATGATAAAAGAACTGGGCTACTGCTCTGGAATTGAGAATTATTCGCGTTATTTTGATGGTCGCCTACCTGGTAGTCGCCCATTTTGCTTGCTCGATTATTTTCCAAAAGATTATTTAATGGTTATTGACGAAAGTCATGTTACTATACCGCAAATACGTGCAATGTATGGAGGCGATGCAGCTCGTAAAACCAATTTGGTGGAATATGGTTTTCGTTTGCCATCGGCCAAAGATAATAGGCCGCTTACATTTGATGAGTTCGAAAAACTCAATCCACAAACTATTTACGTAAGCGCTACTCCCGCCGATTATGAGCTCATCAAAAGCGAAGGTGTAGTTATCGACCAATTAATTCGCCCTACAGGTTTGCTCGATCCAATTATTGATGTGCGTCCAAGTTTGAATCAGATAGACGATTTGTTAGAAGAAATTACCCAAAGGGTTGAACTTAACGAGCGCGTATTGGTAACAACGCTTACCAAGCGTATGGCCGAGGAATTAACCGATTATTTGGCAAAAGTAGGTGTGAAATGTAATTATATTCACTCCGATGTTGATACTTTGGATCGTGTGCAAATAATGGAAGATTTGCGTCGTGGTGTATACGATGTGTTGATTGGAGTAAATCTTTTGCGTGAAGGTTTGGATTTACCCGAGGTGTCGTTGGTGGCAATTTTGGATGCGGATAAAGAAGGTTTTTTGCGTTCGCACAGGTCGTTGACGCAAACAGCTGGGCGTGCTGCGCGTAATTTGAATGGGCGTGTTATTATGTATGCCGATAAAATTACTGAAAGTATGCGCAAAACCATCGACGAAACCAATCGTAGGCGCGAAAAACAGTTGGCTTATAACGAACTTCATGGTATTGTGCCACAAGCCATCGTTAAAAGTATGAATGGCGCACTGAGTAAGGCTGAAGCAACAGCATATATTGAGCCCGAAGCAAGCAACAGTATTGCTGCCGAGCCAATTTTGCAATACATGAGCAAACCCGAGTTGGAAAAAACGATTGCTTTTACAAAAAAATCGATGCACGCAGCAGCCAAAGAACTCGATTTTTTGCTTGCAGCACAATTGCGCGACGAATTAATTCGACTCGAAGATTTGTTGAAACAAAAAACTTGAAATTAACAAAGGCTTGATAATTAAAAAACTATGAAATTGAGTTTTGTTATAATGAATTTTTGTGTGATTTTTTTTTGAAAAAGTGTGCCAAAGTGTTTGTCAGTACAAGAAAA
>CAZEVV010000011.1:0-12119 GCA_964515675.1 uncultured Paludibacter sp.
GCACGACCTTGCCAAGGTCGGGGTCGCGGGTTCGAGTCCCGTTTTTCGCTCAAAAAAAAAGCGAAACATTTGTTTCGCTTTTTTTCTCTAAATACTTGCGCAGGTGGTGAAATTGGTATACACGCTACTTTGAGGGGGTAGTGCCGGTTACGGCGTGTGAGTTCGAGTCTCATCCTGCGCACATTAAACAAAAATGGTCAGTTCTTAATTTAAGAACCGACCATTTTTTTGTTTTTATTAATCGAAACAACGCAAAAAAAATATTTGTGACTTTTTTTAATCATATTTTCGTTGTATAAGTATCTGAAATGTCTACTGTATTGTTTATTTCTGTATAACTGACTTAAAATCAAAGGTTCGTGTTTAGCATTTGTTTGATTTTCTCAATTTCTTTGAGCATAAGTGGCATTGCGGGGTATGTCATGTTATGGTCAAAACCATCGAGTTCGTAAAGTTTTGTTTTGGTATGTCCAGCAAGCTTCATCATACGAGCAAAATAAGCATTTTCTTCGTATCTCCCTAAAAGTTCTAGCTCTCTGTCGCCCGTAATTAAAAGCAATGGCGGTGCATCGTTTCGTACGTGATATAGCGGCGCATAGGCATCAACTGTTGCTTGAAGTCCGTCGATGCCTTGCTCTTTTCTTATTGTAAAATGTGTAATTGTATGACCACTCATTGATATTGTTCCTGCAATTTTGTTGGCGTCGATATGGTGAGCGTTTAACCACGATTTATCAAGTGTTATCATTTTTGCTAAATATCCACCTGCCGAATATCCTGCAACAAAAATTGCATTGTTATTTCCGCCAAAAGTTGCAATGTTTTTAAAAACCCATGCAACAGCCGCGGCTGCATCCTTAATGTATTCGGGGGCATTTACATTGGGGTGTAGTCTGTAATTTACAGCCACAATACATAAGTTTTTTTCTTTGAGTTCGTTGGGAATTTCTTTTTCGCCACCCGATAAACCACCCCCATGAAACCAAACAATAGTAGCAAAATTTTTTGTGTTGGCAGGATAGTAAATATCAAGCAAACAACGCTCGTTGATGTACGAGTCGCTTTTTTGAATATCGCTTTGGTAGTACGGAATATTGTTTTTTTGGATGTAGTTACCCGCATGTGCTAAGCTTATTACACACAGTATTATAAGTGTTGTATTGACTGCTTTTGTCATTTTTCTTTTATATAAATGTTTTTTTACTCGATAATAATTTTACTAATATTGCTTTTGTTTAAACCGTTTCTGCTAAATGCAATTACCGAAATTTCGCCACTCGCTTTAAAGGGCTTTAGATATTTTGTACTTTGCATTGTTGGTGTGGTTCCATTTATTGTATAACGTATGTCGAAACCTGGAATCTCCATATTTATGTGAACAAAACCATTTGCATCAATCATAATACCTGGTTGTGGAATGCGATAAAGATACCCGCCATTGCGCAAATCGAGTCGTTGTAATTCGCGTTGCCCAAGTTGGTTAAGAAATTGATTGTACGCACTGTCAAAAGCAAGTTGGGTGTAATTGTAAGCCCATTCGGGCGATGGTGCCCAAGCGCGCTCGGCCAATGCAATAAGGTTGGGAAACATTTTGTATTGCAATAAGCGTTCATCGGTTACAGTTTCGGTCCAAAGCAGGCCTTTAATGCCAACAATGTTGTCTTTCCCAAAGTCGGTAAGGCGCGTTTTGTTTTTATATGTATCAATGTTCAACTTGTTGCCATTTAAATCTTTATGTAAATTTTTAAAGTAATCGAATGGAATAAAGGCAAATGGCTCTTCCAACGAAACAAAGCTGCCCCAATAATAGCCTGGTTCGTTGAACGATTTGTATACAGCCATATCGAAATAATTGTGTGTAACGCAGCTCAAAACTACTTTGTAGCCTGCATTGGCAAGGGTATAGGCCAAGTCCTCGTGCCCGCCTCCCGGCACATTGTTCCAAACATCGAGGTGGAAATTTTCGTTCACAAATAGTGGGTTGGGTATCATTTTTTTTCGTCCATCGAGTTTTGTAAAGCGCACGCCTGCTTCCTCCCAACCCGATAGAAATAAATCGCGTTTTTGGAGTATTCGATTTACTTTGTCGAAAAAATAAAACCACAAATCGTCGGTAGATTCAATTTTGGGTTCTTGTTTTTTGAGTTCGGCAAAAGCGGGCGAATTTTCCCACACGCCGTTGGGCACCTCGTCGCCACCCATGTGAATAGTGCGCAATGGTGCGCCAGCATCGGCATACATTTGGCGCAAATCGTCCACCACGCGTTCAATAAATGCGTATGTCGATGGCAAGGATACGTCCATAATATTATCGCAATAATATTGTACACTTCTGTATTGCGAAGCATCATCGGGATGGCGCAAGCGGTATTGTTGTGCTTCGAAAAGTTTGTTTTGTGCAGCATATTTTCTATATCGAGCTTCCATTGCAATTACTGCTGCTCGTGCATGCCCGGGTGTTTCAATTTCGGGTATAACTTCGATGTGGCGTTGCTTTGCATATGTCAATATTTCGATAAAATCTTGACGCGTGTAAAAGCCGCTGCCTCTTAAATTATCGGGATGCGCACCCGAACCATACACCGGAGTAAGCATATTCAATGGGTCGGTAATGCCACGTTTTGCACCTACCTCGGTAAGTTCGGGCAACGAAGGCATTTCGATGCGCCAACCATCATCATCCGAAAAATGGAAATGAAATACATTGAGTTTGTACATGGCCATTGCATCCAAAAGTTTGAAAATTTCCTCCTTGGGTTGGAAGTTGCGCGACACATCGAGATGAATAGCACGATAATCAAAGCGAGGTTCGTCTGTAAAACTGATTGCTGGCAAGGCAATTGTTGCTTGTTTTTTGTCGTAGTTTTGTGTAGGCACCAGTTGCAAAAGCGATTGTATTGCATAGAAGCAGCCTTTGTTGGTACGTGCTTCAATTTTTATCAATTCAGGAGTTATGCTTAAACGATATGCTTCTTCATTCAAATCTGTTGTTTGAATGATTTGTATACGTCCAATCGATTTATTTTTTGATTTACTAAAAAATGGGTCGAGTTGCGTTTTGAGGTATTGAATCTCGTTAAGCCATTCGCCATTGTGAATAATTTGATATGCTGCATTGAGCGTATGAAAGCCTTGCGAACGAATTATTTCGGCAGATGGAGTGGGTAGAATGGGCGATAATTCGGCCGCTGTTATAGTGCTAAAACGCTTGTTGTTTTCGTAAATAAGTGCAGGCGTTTGTACTGGCAATGCATCGTGCACCGACCGGAACATCATATTTCCCGTTGGTTCGTTCAATACTGTGGGATTTTGAAGATTAAAAAACTTGTTTTCGTTTAAATAATGTATAAAAAAGCCATTAGGCAAATCGGATTTATTCATTATGGGTCCTGAAGATTGCATTAAAATTTCGAAACTATCACCTGCCGAGACGTTGGCAAAACCGCTGTTAGGTTTAATTTGATAAAGCACACCATTCACGCGTTCAATTGCATAATCTTTCACAAAATCGGGTGCTTTGTTGCTGCCCCCTTTGTTGAAATATATTACCCAATTGTTGCCATTAAGTAGGCCCTGTGTTTTGTTTTCGAAGCGTAATTTGTATGTAAATGGCTTGCTTTTAAATGGGTCGCCACTTACAGGCTCCAAAGCAATGTTTATATTGCTAGGTTGTAGCTGTGCATAATTTTGCATGATGCTGATGCTTAAAATAATAATAAATGCAATAAGATGTTTCATGATATATATTAAGTATGATTTCTAAAGATTGTTTTTCAATGAAACCATCAATTTCATTGAAATGTAATTTTATACCGATTGCACAAACAAAATAGTACATCTTTAACTCCCATTTCGACCCTACATGCGGCAGGCAGGTATGTCTCATTGTTCAATTTGTTTGTTGGTATCGGCATTATATCAAAGTTGACTTTGGGTTTATATATAAATTCATTTGGTATTATTTACTTTTTACAAAGATATAATAATTTGAGATATAAGAGTTAGGATTTTGGTTAATTTAAGTAGCAATACGCTATAACAACAATCAGCCCTGTAAGAAACTTTCTTACAGGGCTGATTGCGTTTGACTATTTGGTTTTTGAATTATTTCACTATACCTGCAAATCCCATAAATGCCATGGCCAATAAACCGGCAGTTAGCAAGGCTGTTGGTATTCCTTCCATTGCTTTGGGTAGTTTTGCAAAGCTCAGTTGCTCGCGTAGGCCTGCAAATAAAACCAATGCAAGGCCAAAACCAATAGCTGTTGAAATTGCAAAAACTACACTTTCGACCAACGACATCTCCTTTTGAATTGTCATGATGGCTACACCCAAAATTGCACAATTGGTAGTGATAAGTGGCAAAAATACGCCCAATGCTTGGTACAAAGCGGGTGAAACTTTTTTAAGAATAATTTCGACCAATTGCACCAACGAAGCAATGATGAGGATAAATGTAATGGTTTGAAGAAATGTTATGCTGAAAGGTTCGAGCACAAATTTCTGAATAAGAAATGTTATAATTGTTGCCAATGTCATTACAAAAGCTACTGCACCACTCATACCCAAAGCGGTTTCAACTTTTTTCGATACGCCTAGGAATGGACAAATACCTAGGAATTGCGCCAAAACAATATTGTTTACAAATACGGCGCTGATAAAAATCATTATATATGTCATATGCTAATTTTTTTATTGGTTTGAGTTGCTTAAAATTATGCCTTTTTCAATTTGTTGAAAACTGCGATTAAATACCCTAAAGCTATAAATGCTCCAGGCGCTAAAACAAATATTAGCATGCCAAATTGTTCCGAGAAAAGCGTTAAATCGAATATTTTTCCTGTGCCTAAAAGTTCGCGTGTCGCACCTAATAGTGTAAGCGCAAATGTAAAGCCTAATCCCATACCCAAACCATCGAAGGCTGAACTTAAAACATTGTTTTTTGCTGCAAACGCTTCGGCACGTCCAAGTACAATACAGTTTACCACAATTAGCGGTATGAAAAGTCCCAAACTATCATACAATGCAGGCAAATATGCTTGCATCGACATTTCGACTATTGTTACGAACGATGCAATAACTACAATAAATGCCGGAATGCGTACTTTGTCGGGTATCATGTTTTTAATTAACGAAATTACAACGTTCGACGAAAGTAAAACGAAAGTTGTGGCCAACCCCATGCCTAAACCGTTGATTGCTGAGGATGTAGTTCCTAATGTTGGACACATACCTAAAAGCAAAACAAAAACGGGATTTTCTTTGATAATACCGTTGAGCAGGGTTTTTATGTTTGAATTATTTTTCATTTTTAGTACTAATTTAATTGATTACTATTGTTGAATCATTGGCTATCTCGTTGCTTAAACTCAAATCGCTTACTGTGTTATTTGTTTTAACAAAAGCATTGTAGGCATTTTGTACCGCCTCAAGAAACGCACGCGAACTGATGGTGGCTGCTGTGATTGCATCTATATCGCCGCCATCTTTGCTTACGGTTAATTTGGCTTTGTCGGGGTGCAAACCATTGATGTTTTGTTTGTTTTTGTCGGTTTTAAACCAATCAACAATTTTTGTCCCTAGTCCGGGAGTTTCTTTTTGGCTCAATACGGAGTAATTAACGATGGTGCCATTTTTATCGAACCCAACCATTATTTTTATTTCGCCACTAAAGCCATTTTTTGTAAATGACTCGACTGCCGCTCCTACAAATGCTTTGTTTGCGTCAAATGCTCTGTATACATTAAAACTACCTACGCCTTCAACGTCAATTATTTGTGCCGGGTCGATACTTTCAAACGCAGGAAGTACTTCTTTTATCGCATTTTCTTGTTTGGCTTTGCGCGAAGCCTCGATAGGGGCTTTTGTGAGTTCGTACATCGAACCCAAAGCCAATGCTGCAATGAGTGTGATGCCAGTAAGTGCCAGCACCATATTTTTAAAACTTGATTCTAACTTTGCCATTTTTCTTGTTTTGTTTTGTAATGAAGAATTATTTTTTCTTTTCCCCAAAACGTTTGGGTTTGATGTAAAGGTTGATAATGGGTGTGAACGCATTCATAATAAGAATGGCAAACGAAACACCTTCGGGATAAGCGCCAAAAGTACGTATAACAATGGTTATTACCCCAATACCAATACCATAAACTATCATTCCGCGCGGATTCATTGGCGAAGTTACATAGTCGGTAGCCATATATATTGCTCCCAGCATAAGTCCACCTGTAAGCAAGTGAATGAGTGGCGAAGCGTAGGCTTCGGGGTTTGCTAAGTGCAAAGCACCAGCCAAAATATATGCCGAACCCAAAACAGCCACAGGAATGTGCCAAGTAATAATTTTTTTGTAAAGCATGTACACCATACCAATAAGTAGTGCCAATGTCGAAATTTCGCCCATCGAACCTAGTTTTCTATCGCCCAAAAATAGGTCGGCCAATTGCGGTATTTGTCCGAAATTGCCTTTGAGCATTTCGAGCGTTGTAGCGCCTGTTGCAGCATCGAGGTATTGCAACGAAAGTGGCTCGGGCGTTGGCCACGACGTCATTTGCACAGGAAACGAAATGAGTAGAAATACGCGACCCACCAAAGCTGGATTGAAAGGGTTGTTGCCCAAACCGCCAAAACTCATTTTACCAATACCTACAGCAACAAGCGACCCAATAATGATAATCCAAATGGGTAAATTTGCAGGTAAGTTAAAGGCTAAAAGTAAACCTGTTAACGCTGCCGAACCATCGAGTATCGAGGGTTCGGTTTTTAAAAGGTACTTTTGAATTAGATATTCGAAAAGTACACACGAAGCAACGGCTGTAAGTGTTACTATGAGTGCTCCTAATCCAAAAAAGTACAAGCCTACCAATAGTGCTGGTACAAGTGCAATAATTACACCGCGCATATTGCTTTCTATGGAGTCGCCGCCATGTATGTGTGGTGCTGGTGAAATAATTAATTTTTCCATAAAGAAATTTTATGTGGCAACAGCTTTGTGATGTTGCTTTTCTTTTTAAATTTTGTTTAAAATAGCTATTTTTAACGACAAAACTAATATTGAATTAAATTTGAAGATTTGAGGATTTGAATATTTGAATATTTGTGCCATTCGCTATTTGTATTGTTCCGATTACTTTTGAAATTCCTTTCAGGCAGTAATTAAATTCAAATCTTTAATTTTCAACTTAATATAATTTTAGATGCTTTTTTATTTCCGATTGCGAATAATGCCACCTACTGTTGCTTTACCAAAGCGAATGTAGTCGAGCAATGCGCGGTTCGATGGGCAAGTGTAACTGCAACTGCCACATTCGATACAGTCCATTACGCGGTCTTTTTCCATTTCGGGCCACATGTTACGCTCGCTTTCGTTCATTAGCAAAAATGGTTCTAATCCCATGGGGCAAACTGTTACGCATTTGGTGCAACGTATGCAGTTGCGCATAGGTTTACGCACAGCTTCTTCGTCTTTCATGAATAAAATACCAGCACTACCTTTGGCCATTGGCACATTGAGGTTCATTAGCGAACGTCCCATCATGGGGCCACCACCAATAATTTTTCCAGTGTCAGCAGGTATGCCACCAGCCAAGTCAACCACTTCGGCCAAAATAGTGCCTATGCGAACTTTGTAATTGCCTGGTTTTATGGCCGATTTGCCTGTTACTGTCATTACACGTTCAAACAATGGTTTGTTTTTTTGCACAGCTTCGTACACCGCAAATGTAGTTCCTACATTCATTACAACAGCACCCACTTCGATTGGAAGTGCGCCACTTGGCACTTGTCGGCCAATGGTGGCATCGATAAGCTGCTTTTCGCCACCTTGTGGGTATTGCACTTTAAGTGGACAAATGCTTATGCCTTCAAAGTTTTTACTAATGTTTGAGAGATGTTTTATGGCATCGGGTTTATTGTTTTCGATACCAATTACTGCACGTTTAACTTCTAGTGCTTTCATTATAATGCTTACACCAACCAAAATTTCGTCGCCTTTTTCCAACATTAATTGGTGGTCGCAAGTGAGGTAGGGTTCGCATTCAACAGCATTTATTACAAGTACATCGGCTTTTTTGCCTGGAGGTGGCGATAGCTTTACGTGTGCCGGAAATGTTGCACCACCCAAACCAACAATACCTGCCGATTTTATTTTTTCGATAATTTCTTCTTTCGATAAATTGCACTCGCGCACAAGTGTTTCGCTGCGGTCGATGCCTTCTTCCCATTCGTCGCCCTCCACATCGATAAATACAGCTGGGCGTTTGTAGCCCGATGCATCAAGTTGAACGTCGATTTTGTTTACCTTACCCGAAACCGATGCATGTACATTGGCCGAGATAAAACCATTGGCATTACCAATAATTTGACCTGCTTTTACGATGTCGCCTTTTTTTACGCATACTACGCTGGGTGCACCAATGTAATGTGCCAATGGTATGGCCACTTGTTTGGGTAATGGGGCAATTTCAATTTTTTTGCCCGCAGTGAATTTGTTGTCGTTGGGGTGTATACCGCCAATTCTGAATGTTCTCATATATATTGTGATCCTTGAATCTTTTTTTTTATTAAATTGAGTACGATAATCCAATGTTGTGATTAAGCATTTTGCACAGGCTCGGCTGTTACTTCAACTTTTGGCTTGCGCGGTGGGAAATTCAACTCTTGGATAGCATTAGTTGGACATACCTCAACGCATTTGCGACAAAGTTTACATTTGTCGTCGTGTATAAATGCCAAGTTGTTGTTAATTGTAATTGCATCGTGCGGACAAACTTTTTGACATTTCGAACAGCCGATACAAGCTACATCACACGATTTTTTTGCAATTGCGCCTTTGTCTTCGTTACGACAAGCCACATAAATACGGCGCGATTTTGGTCCTTTTTTGCGCAATTCGATAAGCAATTTAGGACAAGCCTTTACGCAAGCACCACACGAAGTACATTTGTCTTCGTCAACTTCGGGCAACATTGTTTCGGGGTTTATATGTATGGCGTCGAACTCGCACGATACTTCGCAGTCGCCTAAGCCCAAGCAGCCAAACGAACATCCTGTTTCGCCACTGAATAAGTTATGTGCTATAAAGCAATGTTGTACGCCATCGTAGTGATTGTTGCGCGGACGGTGGTCGCAAGTGCCGCTGCAGCGAACCACAGCTACCGTTGGTGCAGCAATTACGGGTGTTTTTCCTAGTATGTCGGCTACTTTTTGCATCGTTTCGGCACCGCCTACAGGGCAGTTCAATCCGTCCATTGTGTCGGCTTTTACACATGCATCGGCAAAGCCTCTACAGCCCGGAAATCCACAACCTCCGCAGTTGGCTGCTGGCAATGCTGCTTCTACTTCATCGATGCGTGGGTCTTCGAATACGTAAAACTTTTTGGCAACAAAAAATAATACAACTGCAGCAAATGCTCCTATCACCCCAAGGGTAATCAAAGAAATTAAAACTAAATTCATTTTTGGCTATCTTATTAAAAAAATATTTTTATATCCCGAACAAAAGATGATTTTTGATGTTATAGTTTCGGGTTTTTCTTGTGATTTTTGTTTTGTATATTGAAAAAAAAAACTCATTGTTTTCGGATGTAAAACTTTAGTTTTCTTTTTAATTTATTGTTGAATAAAGAAAGAATTGCGAAGTATGGTATCAAAATCGCTAGCGAAATTGTGCCTGCAATGCCTTCGTTGTTGGTGAAATGATTGGCAATAATTAATGCTAAAAGTATTAATACAAAAGGCAAAACAAAAGCCAATAATACGGCAAAAAGCCCCATCGAACTCTGTCCATAAATGTTTACAATGTCGCCTACCTTCAACGATGTGTCGTTGCTTTCAACATCAATATACTTATCGTCTTTATCGGCTGCCGAACATGCACCTTTGGCATGACACGAGCTACAAGCCGACATTTGTACAATTTGTACACGTATTTGTTGTCCGTTTATCGACTCAATTATTCCGCTATGTTCAATTTCTTCCTTCATTTTGTAATGTCGACATTGCAATTTGGGGCAAAATTACGTATAATTTATGGTTGTATCAAATGTTTTTTACTCAAAAAATCATTTTTATATATCTGTATTTTGTAATATCCTTGTAATCAATAGTGTATCTGTTGTGTTTGTAATGTTTTTAAGTTTTTTTGCACAAAAAATGACTTTTTGTCCACATTTTTACGATGAAAAAATAATGGCTTATTAACAAAAAAAGCCCGCAAATCTACTTTTGCCGGCTTTTTTTGCTTACTCCAATCACTTTATTTCGAACAAAATTGTAAGTTTAATTGTTTCTTGCAGTTTTTTATTTAGTTGTTTTGTTCTTTTTGTCTGCTTTTGTGTACAAATAGCGTTTAATTTTTTGAGATGCTGTCTTCTCGAATGGTTCTTCCATTATATCAACGCGCTTTATTTGCGAATTTCTATTGAGTTTCGAGTTTATTTCGGCTGCCAAATGTTTTTTCCAATCATGATATTGTTCTTTTTTCTCTTCGAAAACTGTTTTAATATGTTCAATGTTTTTTTCAAGATTATCGATATCAACAATAATTTTTGCAACCAAATAGCCATCTTCTTCTACCACCAACGATTCCACTACATAATTGGTATTGTTGATAACCGATTCAATATCTTCGGGATAGATGTTCTCTCCGCTCGCGCCAATGATGGTATTTTTCATTCTACCTTTTATAAATAGGCGTCCCTTTTTATCTATTTTTCCAAAGTCACCCGTTTTAAACCAACCATCTTCGGTCAATACTACGGCTGTGGCCTCGGGATTTTTGTAATAACCTACCATCACATTAGGGCCTTTTGCCCAAATTTCGCCTACGCCTTTTTTGTTCGGTTCGTTAATTTTCAATTCAATGCCTTCCACTTTAAAGCCTGTTGATTGCAGTTTTGTGTCGCGTGGACCAGCACCTGCCAAAAGCGGTGCTGTTTCGGTAAGTCCGTATCCTATGGCATATGGAAATTTAGCTTCACGCAAAAAACGCTCAACACGCACATCGAGCTTGGCGCCACCAATGCCAAAGAAGCGCAAACGGCCGCCAAAGGTTTGAAAGAGTTTTTTTCCTGCAATGCGGTGTATGAGCAATCGCAAAAGAGGTGTTTTGTAAATGCCACGCGAGAACTTATTTTTGTTGAATTTTGCTTGTATCTGGTTTTTGTACAATTTCTCCATAATTAATGGCACCGACATCATCATTGTAGGGCGAATTTTTCCTAAAGCAGGCAAAAGACTTGCTGCTGTTGGTGGCTTTTCGAGGTAATATATCGAAGCACCATACATTATGGGATACAACATACCAATTGAATTTTCGTAGGTGTGCGACAGTGGTAAAAACGAAAGGAAAATGTCGTCGCTGTTAATTGCTTGGAAATTATAGGATTGCATTACAACAAATGCTATGTTTTTGTGTGTCAACACTACTCCTTTCGATCGACCTGTAGTTCCCGAGGTGTAGATGATTGCAGCAATGTCGTCTTCTTTTGTAGTATGTTCAATTTTTTCTTCGGATTTTGTTTTTTCACCGCTCAACACACTTAAGTCATCAACTTTAATAACCGCATTTAGTCCATCGAGTGTTACCTGACTTATTTTGCTTTTTAGTCTTTCGCTCACAATGAGTACTTTAGCTTCGGAGTGCGAAATCACATTTTCGGCTTCGGCCGAACTGAAGTCGGGCAATATAGGTACTACCACCAAACCTCTTGCTGCTATTGCAAAGTATGCAACCACCCAATTGGGCATGTTTTGACTGAAAAGTGCTACTTTGTCGCCCGCTTGCAGTCCAAAACTATATAAAAGCGACGAAAATTTATTTATTTCATCACCTAATTCTTTGTAAGTTATTGGACTTCCTTCTACAAACGATATCGCTGGTTTCTCGGCGAAATTGCGTACCGAATTATCAATAATAAATTGTAATGTAAGCGAGCTGGGTATGATTTTTTTGTACATAAATTATAAATTTTTATCTTTATTGCTTCGTTTGGCAAAGATAAAAAATTTTATTTATAAATATGCACACAATATGTGTTTTTGTGCGCTAAATGCGATTTGTTGTATAATTTAAATAACAAATACCTTATTTCAAGAAATAGTAAATAATTAATGAAAAATCGTAA
>CAZEVV010000011.1:12219-31300 GCA_964515675.1 uncultured Paludibacter sp.
ATCGTAAATATTTAAATCGTAAATCGTAAATATTTAAATCGTAAATCGTAAATATTTAAATCGTAAATCGTAAATATCCCTATTTGTACAAAATAAAAATACAAGGTCGTTTATTAAGTTCGGGTTTTTCTTTTTTCCAATCCTTCACTTTTTTTGTTTTAATGTATTCTGTTTCGAGCGTAATGTCGGCAGCAATACAAATTTTTGTATCGGCTTTGCAAGTACTCAGCAAATCGTCGAGTAATTTGCCATTGCGATAGGGGGTTTCGATAAAAATTTGCGATTGGCTCTCGGTGTAAACTCTGTTTTCAAGTTTGCTAATTGCTTTTGATCTATCGCTAGCTTGTATGGGTAAATAGCCTACAAAAGCAAAACTTTGTCCGTTGAAGCCCGAAGCCATAAGTGCCAATAATATCGACGAAGGGCCAACCAGTGGCACAACTTTTATGCCTTCGGTTTGTGCCAATGCAACAACATCGGCACCTGGGTCGGCAATTGCCGGACAGCCAGCTTCCGATATTACGCCAACATCAAAGCCCCTGCGCAAAGGCGTTAAATACGAACTTATCATATCGATATTGGTATGCTGATTGAGCGTATAAAAACTCAATTCGTCGATATTGATTGCGTTATTTGTTTTTTTAAGAAAACGCCTTGCCGTACGAATATCTTCGACAATAAAATGTTTAATCTCGGTACAAATTACGCTGTTGTGTGAGGGTAAAATTGTATCGAAACTGCTGTCGCCCAAACTTGTTGGGATTAAATACAAAGTTCCTGTGCTCATTTGCTTTAATTTTTTTATTGACTGCTATAAAGTGATTTATGCTTCGGTTCTCAAATTTTCAAGTTCCTCGGCAAGCAGTTCCCATTCGTACATTTTTTGTTCCAACTCGCGTTGTTTTTTTTGGTATCCCATAATAAAATCGGGATTCGATGCATTTTCGGGCATTTCGAGTGCTTTGTTCATTGCCTGAAGTTCACTTTCAATTTGCTCGATACTTTTTTCATATTCCTCAACCTCGCGTTCTGCTTTTTTAATTTTTCGGTTCAGCTCTTTGCGCGCTTCGTAACTCAATTTATTTTCCGATGCAACTTTTACTGTTGAACTTTCGTTTTTTTGTAATTTGGCATTTGTTTCGAGCTCGCGCAACGAATCCATTTTTTTATATTGCAAAAAGTCATAAATACCTCCCAAGTGTTCGCGTACTTTTTTATTCGCAAATTCATATACTTTATCTACCAATCCATCCAAAAATTCGCGGTCGTGCGATACCACTATTACTGTGCCATCAAAAGCTTTTATGGCTTCTTTTAGCACATCTTTCGAGCGCATGTCGAGGTGGTTCGTTGGTTCATCGAGGATAAGCAAATTTACTGGTTCTAGCAGTAAACGTATCATTGCCAAACGGCTGCGCTCACCTCCCGAAAGTACCTGTACTTTCTTGTCGGAAGCCTCACCACCAAACATAAAGGCGCCCAAAATATCGCGTATTTTTGTGCGTATATCGCCAACAGCTACATAATCGATGGTTTCGAAAACGGTTTTGTTGCCATCGAGCAACGAAGCTTGGTTTTGAGCGAAATATCCAATTTTTACACCATGGCCCAGTTTCAGTTTTCCACTGAATTGTATTTCGTCCATAATGCATTTTACTAATGTCGATTTACCTTCACCATTTTTACCAACAAAAGCTACTTTTTCGCCTCGGTTAATGATGAGTCCAACATTGTCAAGTATCAAATTATCGCCATAAGCTTTACTCAAATGTTCTATTTCGAGCGGTATAATGCCCGAGTGTGGCGCAGGTGGAAACTTAAGGTGCAAGCTCGAATTATCTTCTAAATCAACCTCAATGCGTTCTACTTTATCGAGTTGTTTTATGCGCGATTGCACTTGAACGGCTTTTGTTGCTTTGTAGCGGAAACGTTCAATAAATTCTTCGGTTTCCTGTATCATTTTTTGCTGATTTTCGTATGCACGCACTTGTTGGTCGTGTCGTTCTTTACGCAAAACCACATATTTTGAGTAGTTTACACTATAATCGTATATTTTACCAAGCGAAATTTCGATTGTTCGTGTTGTTACTGCATCGATAAATGCACGGTCGTGCGAAACGAGCAATAGTGCACTGCCACAAGTTATCAAAAAATTTTCGAGCCACTGTATCGATTCTATATCGAGGTGGTTGGTTGGCTCATCGAGCAAAAGTAAGTCGGGGCGTTGCAAAAGTATTTTTGCCAGTTCAATGCGCATACGCCATCCACCACTAAATTCGCGGCATTGTCGGTTGAAATCGCTGCGCAAAAAACCTAGTCCAATTAATGTTTTCTCAATTTCGGCTACAAAATTTCCATTGTCAATAATATTGAGATATTCGTTGCTGTGTGTAAGTTTTTCAATCAAGCTGTGATATTCATCCGAATCGTAATCTGTTCTATCAGCTAATGCTTGCGTAATCTGTTCTATTTCTTTTTGTACAACAGTGATGTGCTCGAATGCTTTTTCGGCTTCTTCGAGTACAGTTGTTGTATCGTCGTGAATCATGTGTTGCGGTAAATAGCCTATGGTGAGGTCTTTAGGCATACTTATGCGTCCGCGCGTGGGCACTTGTTTGCCTGCAATGGTTTTGAGCAATGTGGTTTTTCCTGCACCGTTTTTCCCTACAAGCGCAATGCGATCTTTGGCATTTACCAAAAATGTTATTTCGTCGAAAAGTGGACTTCCACCAAATTCTATCGTGAGTTGTTCTATCGAAATCATTATGTACGAATCTTTTTTATTGAGCCCAAAATACGACTGATTGTTTTAGCAAATGAAATTGATTTTGGGGAATTTTTTTACTTCTCTTTTTATTTCAGAGTCTTACGATCGACTATTCGCCATAAAATGTAGGTTAATACACACGCAGTTACAAAAACTATAAGTGCCAAAACACCATTCTGTAGGTTGCGCCCAACAATTCCTATACCCACAAAAAACAGTGTAGTTATAAGTAGCACAAATGTAACCTGACGGTGTTTAAGCCCCGTTTTTAGTAACAAATGGTGTATATGATTTTTGTCGGGTTGAAATGGCGAATAGCCTTTTTTAATGCGGGTGAGCATAACACGCAATGTGTCGAATAATGGTACAACCAATACACTAATAGCTATTGCAGGTGCCGCATTCGATTTTAAGTAGCTAGGCAATTGTGTGTATGCATTCATTTCGCAAAATACAAACACAAATAATGTAACAATAAAACCTAAAAGCAATGAACCCGAATCGCCCATGAAAATTTTACTTTTACGGCCAAAAACATTATAAATAAAAAATACGCCCAACGAGCCAGTCATTGCAAAAGCCGTTATCGCCAAATTTGGATGATTGGAAAAGCTAAAAAACAATCCAAAAAATATGCTGTACAAAATTCCCAACCCCGAAGCGAGTCCATCGATGCCGTCGATAAGATTGATTGAATTAATGATTACTATATACACAAAAAACGACAACAGATAGCTTGCAGAATCTGGTATTTCAGTAATACCCATAAAGCCATGTAAATTGGTTAATCGAATGTCGGCAAATACTATCAGAAAAACACCTGCCGTAAGTTCACCAAAGAGTTTCCATTTGGCTTTTATGTCAATTAAATCGTCGACAAAACCTACGAGTATTATAATTATTACAGCAAATATTATGTAATGAAGCTGACTTACAATGCCAAAAGTGAAAATAAAAACTGTTAGTAAAAACGAAATAAAGATATTTATTCCACCAATATTGGGTATTTCGCCTACATGTGTGGTTCGTTTGTTTGGTTTCACCACAAAGTCGTGCTCTTTGGCAATACGAATTACCATAGGCATGAAAGTTAAACCTATCAAAAACGAAATTATACTGATAAAAAACGGATATTTAGAGAAAAATTCAAAAATCATTATTTTAGTTGTCTAATCGTTCGTATTGCGAGTTTTTACTCAAAAATTCTGGTACAATTTTTTTCATTTGCGAAACTGTCATAAAGTTTTTACTCAAATTGCTGTATTGTATCAGCTCGTCGATAAGTGGTGCTATGTTGTCGAAATCGAATTCCTGAACAGTAGCAACCATTATTTTTTCGTTGTGTGTTTTTGTCGTTTTTTCTTTATGGTTCAATAGTTCTTCGTAAAGCTTTTCGCCCGGACGCAATCCTGTATATTCAATTTTTATATCTACTTCGGGCAAATAGCCTGCTAATCGAATCATTTTGCGTGCAAGATTCACAATTTTCACAGGACTTCCCATGTCGAAAATATAAATTTCGCCACCTTTTCCCATAACTCCTGCTTCGAGCACTAGGGAGCATGCCTCGGGTATGGTCATAAAATATCGAATAATTTCGGGGTGCGTAACAGTTATTGGACCTCCTTTTTCAATTTGCTTTTTGAATAATGGGATAACGGACCCGTTTGAACCCAATACATTTCCGAAACGCGTAGTGATGAATTTTGTGACTGGCTTTTTCTGATTGTTGTATTTTTTGAATAATGATTGCACATAAATCTCGGCAATTCGCTTCGAGGCTCCCATTACGTTTGTAGGATTCACGGCTTTGTCGGTCGAAATCATTACGAAACGCTCAACATCATATTTCACAGCTAGGTCGGCCATTATTTTTGTGCCTTGCACATTCACTTGTATACTTTCAACAGGATTGTCTTCCATCAAAGGTACATGCTTGTAGGCTGCTGCATGAAAAATAATATCGGGTCTATACATGTCCATCATGTATTCCATGCGTTGTTGGTTGCGTACATCGCCTAAAAATAAGCTGTAGTTTTGGTTCGGATATTTTTCTTCCAATTCCAACCGCAAATTATGCATTGGTGTTTCGGCTTGATCCAAAATAACAACCAATCTAGGGCTATATTTGGTTACTTGATGCACAATTTCGCTACCAATTGATCCGGCAGCTCCTGTGATTAAAATTACCTTATTCGATAAATGTTTTTCAATATTTTCGGTATTTAAATCAATGCATGGCCTTTCGAGCAAATCATCAATTTGTATCGATTTTATTTCTTTTATGTTAGGTAACTCGTTGTCCCACACACTCATTGGTGGCGAGGTGAGCACTGATAAGTTGTTGTTAAGAAACACATCTAACTTTTGGTTGATGTTTTCTTGTTTCATTTTGAGTGGCGATACTATGATTGCTTTTGCTTTGTTTACCACATGTTTTTTTATCGTCTCTTCGTTCAACGGGTAAACTTTTACACCCATTATGAATTTTTCGCTTGCTTTTGGGTCGTCATCAATAAATCCAACAAGTTTGTATTTTACATCATCTTTCTCGGAGCTAATCAAGCGTGCAATTCCTACTGCCGCCGATTGTGTTCCATAAATCATGATAGGTGTAATTTTTCCTGAACTTTGGCTAAACATGTCGAAAGTAGTTTTGGTAACCAAACGTAGCAAAAATAACAAGAAAAAGTTAATAAATGAATATATAAGTATGCTGTTGAATGTAAATATATTGAGCCCATTAAAGTGCTTGAATACAAAGTTTATAATGCCTATAAAAAGCAAGTTAGAAACTATTGATAATAGAATTTTTGCAGCATCAACATATCCCGAATACCTTAATACCCCTGAGTAGGTGTGAAAAATCCAAAAGAAAATGAGTTGCGTAAATAACAGTATTGCAGCACTCGAGACAAAGCTAAAGTCAGTATCAGCGTTTTTTATTGCTGAAAATTCGTTTACAATATAATATGCAAACATATATGAAAATAACGACAAAGTTAAATCCATGAATAACACAATCCATCTTGGTAAATAGTTGAGAGATGAAAGGTGCGAAAATATGTCGCTATTTTTTATGAAATTATAGTTTTTTGTTTCTTCCATTGTTGAACGATATGCATCAATTTTACTTAAGTAAAATGTCATTTTTTTTTGATTTGCAAAGATAAGTTATTTTGTTCGAAAAACCCTTGCTTTTATATAAAAATCAATCATAGATGTTGTGTATTAACAAGGTCACTTCTTTTATGCCAAAAAATCAAAAGTTTGTTGTACCAAATTTATATTTAAACCCAAAGTCAACTTTGGTATAATGCCGATGCCTAAAAACAAATTGGACAATGAGACATACCTGTCTGCCGTTGGCAGGGTCGAAATTGGAGTTAAAGATGTACTATATTGTTTGTGCAATCGGTATTACTACTCAGCAACTCAATAAGCATTTACAATTTATCAACGATAGAAAAACTCCTTGTTTAATATAAATGCGTCAAGGTTAATGATGCACGAAAAAGTGAAAATACTGAGTTTACATTAATAAATGAGTAGTTTTTGGTGTGTTTAAAGGTGTGTGTGTTCGTGTAAACACAATTTACAACTTTCGGGGATTATTGTGTAATGCAGTACAGTTTTCGTGAAAATACTGCTAATATTAAGCGCAAAAATGTTAAATTTCGCTCTAAAACTTCTCCTTTAGGGGGGTGGGGGGCTAAGTAATTATATATATTGTATATCTTTGCAGCCAAATTTTGTATTATTATTAAGAAAAAATATTAGAAATGTCGATACACAACGAAGATATACGCAGGGTAACAACCCACCGTTTGATAGAAATGAAAAAGCGTGGTGAGAAAATTAGCATGCTCACTGCCTACGATTACACCATGGGAAGCATTGTTGATGCTGCTGGTGTTGATGTAATTCTTGTGGGCGACTCGGCTTCGAATGTGATGTGTGGAAATTTAACAACATTGCCCATCACGCTCGATCAAATGATTTTTTTAGCAAAATCGGTCGTGAAAGGTGTAAAACGCGCTTTGGTGGTGGTTGATATGCCTTTTGGTTCGTACCAAGGAAATTCGAAAGAGGCGCTTTCGTCGGCCATTCGTATTATGAAAGAGTCGCACTGCGATTGCCTAAAACTTGAGGGTGGTGAGGAAATTATTGAGTCGGTAAAACGAATTTTGAGTGCTGGTATTCCAATTATGGGTCATTTAGGTTTAATGCCTCAATCTATCAATAAATATGGTTCGTACAGTGTGCGTGCCCGCGAAGAGGAAGAGGCGCAAAAGTTAATATCGGATGCACTTTTGCTCGAAGAAGCAGGATGTTTTGCGTTGGTACTCGAAAAAATTCCGGCTGCTTTGGCTGCCGAAGTTGCGAGCAAACTTACGATTCCTGTTATTGGTATTGGTGCGGGTGGAAATGTTGATGGCCAGGTACTTGTTTTGCACGACATGATAGGTTTGAACAACGATTTTTCGCCACGTTTTTTACGTAAATATGCTAACGTTCAGGAAATAATGAATGGTGCCATCGCAAATTATGTAAGCGATGTTAAGGCTGGCGATTTCCCCAACGAAAAAGAACAATACTAAAATATTAGGTTCTGAAATTTTAAAAACCTGTCGGAGATGATTAACTTCCTCGACAGGTTTTTTGTTGTTATACGATTTCGTGCAGCGTGAAATTTTTGTGATTGACTTGATAGTATTGTTATGTTTATTAATTTGCGCATTAATATGGATAGTATTATTGAGCAAAATTACTTGTATTTCTATTTAAAACTGCCTTTCTTCAAAAAATGAATGCATTGCATTGCAACTTCTTTATTAAATAATATACCTACATGCGATTGTTTCACAAATAACACATCTTTTTCGCGCCCAGTGAGTGTTTGTGTAGGAATGAGCACACCATCATTGTCGCGCTTAATAAAAATATTAACACCCCTTTCATTACCAAAACTGCCCGCAATTAATCCAACTTCGCAATTGGCAAAAGCTAGATTTTGTTTATTGTTGTCAAATTTTTTTGTTGTTAAATAATTTATGTTTGGCCCCGCCAAATCACGCACTATCTGAAACTGCATCAGATAGTCGGCTACTGGCGAACCATTGTTGGGAGGAGCAATTGTTACCATTCGCTTTATTATTGGCAGTTTGTTGTAATTATCGATTTGCTCGTACAAGGCTCTTACAACCAATGCACCCATCGAATGTGTTATGAAATATATTGTGTCAACATTTTCGCCTCGTATCGATATGGCAAGTTCGTTGGCAACAGCTTTTATGTCTTTGGTAAGACTGTGGTATTTAAAAATCCTTGTCTCGAAATTTGCCAACTTAAGTTCGCTTTCGATGTATGCCATTTCTGTACCAATGCCACCATAGCCATGTATAAGATACACTTTGTGCGATGCGTTTAAATTTGCACATACCTGCAAAATGATAATTATCAACGTTGTTAAATATGTTCTCATAAGTTTTTTTATCAAAATAATGTACTGGTTTTAAGTGAGTTGCGAGAGTTTTGTGTTCGATCGTATTTAATTGTCGAACTTTAAATAAGGCTGTATTTTATTAATTGTCTGATGATCAAATTCTTCTAAATGTTTCAATTCATCAATGTTTTTAAGTTTTCCTTTTTTTCGACGTAGCTCATACAAAGCTTTTGCTTGGTAAAAATTGAGGTACGGATGTGCTCTTAGTCTGTCGACACTCGCAATATTTACGTTTATAGGCTGCACAAGCGAGTTGTCGACTGTGAAAAAAGCCTCAATGCTATTGTACCTTTCTAGTGTCATGTGGGGTAATTCGAGCAATTGTTGTTTGTTTACATATCCACCTGCTTGCGCCCGAAAACGTACAATTGCACGTGCATATCCACGTCCGATGCCTTTTATTTGCATCAAACTGCTTGTGTCGGCAGTGTTTAACTCGAGCGTACCGCTAAATGTTTTTGCAGCTTTGGTGTTGCTACTCAAACTATCTGTTTTTGCAATTGTAACATCAATTGTTTCAATATTAATGTATGGTTTAAGCTCTTCAAATTTTTCGTTGCTCAGCCCATATGTTTTTGCAAAACTCTCGATGGTTCTATATTTTCCTCCTTTATTTCTGAATTTTAGTATGTTAGATGCTATGTAAGACCTAATGCCAAGTTTTACAAGTGTGGCTGAGTCGGCCGTGTTCGGGTCGAATTGAAATAGGCTGTATTCAGTTTTCGAATTTTTGTTGTAATTGTTGTAGTTATTATTTCCAAAACTATTTTCCCAATAACTGAATTGATTTTCGCGTTCGGCTTTTCGTAAACTATCGCGCGACATAAGTGTACTATAAAAGTTTTTATAATCGTCACCTTCGTATTTGCCAAAACTGGTTTCACTTTTGTGTAGCAATGGGATTAAAGTGTTGATTATAATTGCTATTATAAGAATTACAATGAGTGCAATTATTCCTAATCGTTGGGTACGATTAAAAAAGAAAAATTCTTTCCACATAGATAAAATTGAATGTTAAGTTGAACGATATATTGAATGTAGGGATGCATTTGCTTTTTTTAAGTAGTTAGTGATGCAATAAAACGCCAATCTTTTTCAATCATAGCGAAAACGACCCATTTATTTTGTAAACTCCAATTTTTACTTTTTCGTGCGCCTCGACGCTTACGTTTTCTTTTCAAACACGAAGTTTATGTCAATTATTCGTTAATAAATGCTGTTGTAAACGAAGTGCTTATTGCATTATTTTGTGTAAAAATGTTTTTTATCGAGGTGGCGAAAAGTTTTCGACACCTCAATAAATATCGTTGTTTATTACTTCTCAAAATTCGTAATCAACGCATGCTCTTTCGGTTTTTACTTTACCAATAAAACCAGCCACGCGTTTATGTTCGGGGTGTATTTGGTAGGCATCTAAATCCGACATGTTATCGAATTCGGTGTAAAGCGCCAAGTCGTAGTTGCTTGTTGGGGCATCAGGATGATTTAAGCCAACTTCAATTTTTCGCAACTCAGGCACCAAACCGTCGAGCGCTTCGAGCTGCTTTTTTACTTCAAGTGCTATTTCACTTTTGCTCATACCTTCGTAGCTGTCTACAAAACTAAAAAATACAATGTGCTTTATCATTTTTTTACTGTTTTTAATTTCGAAATTAATGAATGATTTTCGAAGCTATATTGTTGATTGTTATAATATATGTTCCTTTGTTGAGTGCAACAAAAACTGTGTTTTCGCTAGTTTCGGTTTCAAAAACTTTTTGACCATTAATACCGAATAAACGAATAGATTTTAATCCATTGTCTAGTGTTAACACAATACCATTATCAGTATTTTTGTAGCTAAATTTCACTGAATGTGTGTTGTTTGTAGCATTTGGTATTTTGAAATCGCTAATTCTAATATTATCTACATTGATACCAGCTGGATTTGTGTTCCCTTTTTTAATACGAATAAGATGATTGCCCGGAATGTTCAAATGAAATTGGTATTCTTTCCAATCTTTTGCAATGCTCGTAGCAGGCACGATATTAGTCCAATTAATTCCGTTATTATCCGATATGTCAATAGCAATACTACTTGAGTTGTCCTTGTCGTAATATCCTGCCCAAAAGCGAATTGTTCCAATACCATTGGTCTTTGGTTCGGTTGTTTGAATATATCCTGCTGAGCCTGTAGCACCTTCGCTAAGTCGAATACGTGCCGAAGCTTTTCCCCACTTGTTATCGTTGGAGTGGTCGCCCCATGTTGCACCGAAAAACTCCCATGAGGTATCACCACGATAGTTGCCGCCACTGAATACTAATGCGCTGTTTTTATGTGTATATGTACCGTTCATATCTTCGAAAAAGTTCCAGTTTATAGCTTCATTTTCTAACGGCAAGGGGTTTAATACTGTCAATTCGCTTAAAGTTTTCATGCCTGGCATCGAAAAATAATCGCGTAAAAGTCCTCCTACAAGCACTTCTTTTCGCCAATACATTGGGTTTTCCTCAAGGTTCATCGATTCGACTAAATGCGACGGGATTTGAATAGGAAAGCATTTTGCCAAATTAATTTCATGGATATTATCTGCCAATAAAAAGGTGCCATTGCCTGTGAATGGTGGTACTAAGTCGTAAAAATATTTATTGTTACTTAGATTATTTAAATGTCCAACAATATAGCCTTTTGCATACCATTCTTTTGACGAATTATCTGTTTTTGCAATCGCTTGCGCTATCGTAAATGGACTCGATTTTGTTCCATCTCCAGCCGAAACAAGATTACATATTTGTAAGAATAATATTAGAGTAAAAGTTTGTTTTAAAAAAAATCTCATAAAATGAAGCGTGTTTTAAGTTTGATATTTTATTTGCACACAACCTTGAAACTTTTATTGTTGAGTCGCAAAAAATATATGCCAGGCCGGGTGGGGATAAAAAAGCGGCCTTGCACCAAATTGCCACTCCACACGGCTTCGCCAGTAAGTGCAAAAAGTTTTATATTCGATACGGGAACTTGTAAAATTAGTTGAATGCCATCTTTGTTTGCAATGTATGATATTCCTTCGGCAATGTTTACAACCTGAGATACTTCGTTGTTTTCGGTTTTTGGCCAATTACCATCCTGACGCACCACAGGTGTGCGCGGATCGTTGGCTTCAACCGCTATCGTAAGGGTTAAAGTGAACAATAATATAAGTATTGAACGTAAGTTTTTCATTTTTCCTTTAATATCTAATGCAAAAATAATTTATTTTTTACGATTACCGCAATTATTGTGCAAAATTTATAGTATTAACTTTAATACATTATAAATAATAAGCCCCCTCACCCCCTAAAGGGGGAATGAAATAGTTTTACTCAAATTTTACAAAAATGTATTAAGTATTTAGTTTTGTCCATTTGTGCCATGCTGATAATTTTTCGAACAATCATATTTTCACCCCCTTAAGGGGGGCAGGGGGGCAGCAACCCTACCTAATATTATATGTACGCTTCGGATAATCAACCGTATAGTGCAACCCTCTACTTTCTTTGCGACGAATGGCGTGTTTAATAATTAAGTAGGCAACACTTATCACATTCCGGAGTTCATAAATTTCGCGCGAAACTACTGAGCGGTCAAATAAATCTTCGGTTTCGCGATAAATAATTTCGAGGCGCGACATGGCACGTTTCAAACGTAAATTGGAACGAACAATGCCAACATAAGTACTCATAATTTGCTCCACCTCTTTAAAACTTTGTGTTATCAATACCATTTCTTCGGGTAATTTTGTGCCTTCGTCGTTCCAGTCGGGAATATAATTTATGTGCTCAAAACTATCGAGGTGCGTTACCGAATGCTTAAATGCTGCATCGGCGTAAACTATTGCTTCGGTAAGCGAGTTGGATGCCAGTCGGTTAGCGCCGTGAAGTCCTGTGCACGAGCATTCGCCAGCGGCATAAAGTCGTTTTATCGAAGTGCAACCATTTAAATCGACATTGACGCCTCCACAAAGATAGTGTTGCGTGGGGCAAACGGGAATATAATCTTTTGTAATGTCGATGCCAAACTCCAAACATTTATTATAAATATTCGGAAAATGGGCTTTTGTTTCTTCTGCATTTTTGTGTGTAACATCCAGATACACATAATCGTGTCCACGCATTTTCATTTCATTATCAATAGCACGTGCCACAATGTCGCGTGGTGCTAGCGATGCGCGTTCGTCGTATTTTTGCATAAATTCTTTGCCGTCGCGCGTGCGTAAAACAGCACCATAACCACGTATGGCCTCGGTTATGAGAAACGAAGGACGTTGTCCAGGTGCATAAAGAGCCGTAGGATGAAATTGAACAAATTCCATGTCGTTTATTACTGCACGTGCGCGATGTGCCATTGCAATGCCATCGCCAGTAGCTATTGCCGGGTTGGTGGTAGTGGCATACACATTGCCAATGCCGCCAGTGGCTAGCAATGTTACTTTCGATAGGAAAGTATGTATTTGGTTGTCGTTTTGATTTAAAACATAGGCACCATAGCATTCGATATTGGGGGTGGTGAGGGTTACAATTTCGCCCAAATGATGTTGTGTGAGCAACTCCATGGCAAAATAATTTTCGAAAAGTTCGATACTTGGCGTTTCTTTTAGTTTCTTAATTAAACTTTGTTGTATTTCGTATCCTGTATTGTCTTTGTGATGCAGAATGCGGAATTCGGAATGACCGCCCTCACGATGTAAGTCGAAATCGCCAGCTTTTGTTTTATCAAATTCTACACCCCAACTCAATAGTTCGTCAATTTGTTTTGGTGCTTCAAAAATTACTTTTTCTACAACCTCCAATCGGCAATGTCCATCGCCTGCAATAAGTGTGTCTTGTATGTGTTTTTCGAAATTATCGGTGCCCGACATTACCGAGGCTATTCCGCCTTGTGCATAGGCCGTGTTGGTTTCGTCGAGGGTACTTTTGGTAATTAATGCAACTTTGCCATATTCCGATGCTTTGAGTGCAAAGCTAATTCCTGCTATGCCTCCACCAATTATTAAAAAATCGAATTTTCTTGTCATTTTCTTTTTCTTTTTTTCGAAAAACTACTTCAGTCAATTAAAAATGTTTGATAAATGCACGACGCCTTTTATGGTTGACGTGCTCAAAACTGCCCCATTGTGCCGATACTTTTGTGTTGGTTTCCAACTCGGGGTTCGACTCGGCAAATCGATATCCATTGCGAACGCTATTGGCCATTGTTTCGGTAAATATTATTGCTGGTACACCTTTACTCTGATAGTCGGGGTGCACAGCTATTAAATATAAGTCGATAAGGTCGTTTTTGTTCAATGCTTTAAGCATGTAATACCAGCCAAATGGCAATAATCGACCTTTGGCTTTTTGCAAAGCTTTACTAAAACTTGGCATGCTAATACCCAAGGCCACCACATCATCGTTTTCGTCAACCACAATCGATATGGTGTCGAGCCTAAAAAAGCTGAAATATAACTTTATGTAAAATTTTATTTGCTTGTCGTTGAGCTTAGTAAAGCCATAAAGGTCTTTGTAAGCAATGTTTAATAAGTTAAATATCTTCTCGGCATAGTTGTCGACAACATCTTTGCGCGATTTAAATTTTTTCGAGCTGAGTTTGAATTTTTGTTTTACAATTTCGGCAATTCGAATAAATTTCTCAGGCACTTCATTGGGCACTGTTATAAGATATTCTTTCCAATCGGCATCCTTCACAAAACCCATTTGATCCATGTGTTTGGGGTAATACGGAAAGTTGTATATGGTTGCCAAAGTGCCCAATTGGTCGAAACCCTCAATGAGCATACCTTCTTTGTCGAAATCGGTAAAGCCCATAGGACCCTGAAGTGCTGTCATACCTTTTGCTTTTGCCCAATGGGTTGCAGCGTCGAATAAGGCCAACGAAACTTCGGTGTCGTCGATAAAGTCGAGCCAGCCAAAACGAGCGTAATTATGCCCCCATGTTTGGTTGGCTATAGGGTTGATAATAACAGCAATTCGTCCAACTATTTTACTGTTTTTGTAAGCTAAAAAGTAGGCTGTTTCACAAAAGTCTAATGCCGGATTACTGCCTTTTGTTAAGTTCAACAAGTCGTCCATCATTAATGGCGGTGCAGCAAACTCACAATTTTTATACATATCAATGCCAAACCAAATGAACTTTTTTAAGTCCGATTTTTTATTCACCTCTCTAATTTCAACAGCCATATGATTTTAATTATATCTAAATTATTAAAAACCTATTATTTATATTTTTTTTTCTACTTAGCTAATCTTCAAATTTTCAAATCTTTAATCTTCAGTCCCGATAGCGATCGGGACAAATCTTAAAATGTCAAATCTTCAAATTTATTAAATCTTCAAATCTCTTCAAATTTCTTAAATCCTTTTTCAAATTTGATTTATTCGCCCGCTTCGACTACGCTCAGCGACCGTGTTTTAAATATTTACGAAAAGGCTTCGACTTCGCTCAGCCAGTGCTATTCCGAAATTTTGCATTCCGACGAAGCCTTCTTCAATCTTCAAATCTTCAAATATCAATCCCGATAGCAATCGGGACAAATTTCTTCAATCTTCAAATTTCTTCAATCTCATTTTCCACTTCACAAACAACCCCATTGCAATTGCAACAGCAACAAAACCACCACTATAAGCTATTGTGGGCGATAGTGCAAAACCTTCGGGTGCAATAAGTATGTAGCTCACACTAACGGCAGTCATAAACAATGCAGGAATTGCCGAAATCCAATAAAACCTTTTGTTGCGGGCCAAATAAACTGTAATTGCCCACAGCGTGAAAACTGCCAATGTTTGATTGCTCCACGCAAAGTAACGCCACAAAACATCGAAATTCATTTGTAAAATTGCAAATGTCAATATAAAAATTGGTATCGAAACCAACAAACGTTTTTTTATTGGCTTTTGGTCGATCTTCAAAAAATCGGCAGCTATCAATCGTGCCGATCGCAATGCAGTGTCGCCCGAAGTGAGTGGTGCTGCCACAACGCCTAATAGCGCCAGCAAGCCACCAAATGTGCCCAGCCATGTGCGCGAAATGGTGTCCACAACCAATGCAGGTTTGTTTACGTTTGCCGCCAAGCTGCCCACAAATTCTTGCAATCCTTCAATCGAACCAAAAAAACTTGCTGCCGCCGCTGCCCAAATAAGTGCAACAACTCCTTCGGCTATCATGCTGCCATAAAAAATGCGCCTTCCAAGCTTTTCGTTTTGTATGCAACGTGCCATGAGGGGCGATTGCGTAGCATGAAAGCCCGAAATGGCTCCGCATGCTATCGATACAAACATTATTGGGAAAATGGGTAAGTTTTTTGGATGAAGATTCGAAAATCCTTCTGTAAATTCGGGTACTGGCGCTTTGTTGGCAAAAATGGCCACCAAAATGCCCACTGCCATAAATAGCAATGCAATGCCAAAAACAGGGTAAATTTTTGCAATTAGTTTATCAACTGGCAGTAAGGTTGCCAATATATAGTACACAAAAACAATTACTATCCACCATGTTACACTAATATAACCCGAACTCAAATTGGCCAACAAACCTGCTGGCCCCGAAACAAAAACGGCGCCCACTAAAATCATTAAGAGTAACGAAAACGCACGCATAAATTGACGAATGCCTTGCCCCAGCTCGTTGCCCACCAACTCGGGCTGACTTGCACCATTGCTGCGCACCGACATCATGCCCGACATATAGTCGTGTACCGCGCCGGCAAATATCGACCCCAAAACTATCCACAAAAAAGCTGCCTGGCCAAACATTATGCCCATAATAGCACCAAAAATTGGTCCCAAACCAGCAATGTTGAGAAATTGAATTAAAAAAATTCGCCAAGCGGGAAGCGGTACATAATCAACGCCATCGGGGTTAGCAATGGCAGGTGTTGCACGTTTTGTATCGATACCAAAAACACGCTCGGTAATTTTTCCGTATATCATGTAGCCCAGTATCAAAGCAATTATTGATATTATCAGACTTATCATACGATTTTAGAAATTAGATTTTGTTTGAATTTTTCTTTGTGCGAAATTTGTAAAAAGAAATGATTTTGAGCTTGTTTTATTGTTGTTTTTATTCTGATGAATGAAATTATTGTTTCCAATTCCAATTTTCCATTTTATAGCAAAACAAGTCAAATTCGTTAAGCCTTCTACGAAATTTTATTATGCGATGCCGCCTCTTTAAGTCCCCTTCAGGGGATATTGGGGCTAATCATTCCTATTATAATAATTATACAACAAAAAGATTTAAACTTCTTTTTTTTCGAAGCTAAATCTTTTTTTACGTTACGACTGTTTGGCTTTAAATGCCAAAGCATAAAATTTCATTTGTTTAATCATGGCTAGCAAACCATTCGAACGGGTAGGCGAGAGGTGCTCACGCAAACCAATTTTTTCGATAAAATATAAATCGGTATTAATAATTTCGTCGGGTGTTGCGTTACTCAACACGTTAATAAGCAACGACACAATTCCTTTTACCAATACTGCATCGCTTTCGCCTTTATAAATTATTTTACCATCAACAAAATCGGCCGTTAACCACACGCGGCTTTGGCAGCCTTCAATTATGTTTTGCGGTGTTTTTTCGCTTTCGGCAATGGGTTCGAGCGAGTTGCCCAAATCGATAAGTACCGAATATCTATCCATCCAATCATCGAACTGCTCAAACTCCTCAATTATCTCTTGTTGTCTTTGATCAATTGTCATTTTCAATATTTTTATGTTTGAAATTGCTGTTGCTTTATTACTATTTTAATGTTTTGTTTTACTCTGTTATTGTACTCGTAAAATCGCCATCGATTGCAAAAGTACGAATTTTTTCTCCAACTTTTACATCTTTTACCGAGCTAATCCTTTTACCATTTATTGTAGTAATGGTGTAGCCCTTGCTAAGCATAAAACTTGGCGAGTGCATTTCAATAATTTTTTCCTTGATTGATAGCGAATTGCGTTGTGTGTTTATTTGATTTTTGACCCCAATTTCGAGTTTGTTTTTTTTGAGTTCAATTTGTTGTTGCTTGCGTAAAATTTTATTGCGTAGCAACATTTTTAGATTGAATTTTTTACGTTCGATGGCATTTTTATTTTCATAAACAATATTTTTAGCTGTATTGCAAATTGCATCGGCACGCCACAAGGCTTCATTCAATGCTTTTGTCATTTGTTCAATCAAAAATTCGGCAGCGGCTGTAGGTGTTTTTACCGATTTTCCTGCCACCATATCGAGCACCGACGAGTCGCGCTGATGGCCAATGCCAACAATCAATGGCAATGGGAATTGGGCGCAGTTGGCTGCCAGTTCGTAGCGGTCGAAACACGACATGTCGGTGGTTGCGCCGCCTCCACGAATTATTACCACAGCATCGAAATGCTCAATGTGCTGGTATACTTTTTCTAAAGCCGCAATAATCGAAGCTTCGGCATTGTCGCCCTGCATGGTAGCATTAAAAAGTTTGCTGTAAAAAACAAAATGCTGACTGTTGTTGTGCAGTTGATTGCAAAAATCGTCGTAACCAGCCGCTGTAGCCGACGATATTACTGCAATGCGCTGTGGCAACAAGGCCAAAGGCAATTGTTTGTTCATGTCAATTATGCCATCGGCTTCAAGTTGCTTTATCACTTGCATACGTCGTGCAGCCAATTCGCCAATGGTAAAAGCGGGTTCAATGTCGCGTATGTTCACAGCCAAACCATACACGGGATGAAAATCGAGCGAAACTGAAACAAGAATTTTTATGCCAGCACGCAATTTTTCGCCAGTTTCACTTTCGAAATAAGGTTTTAGCAAACGGTAGTTGTTAGCCCAAATGCTTGCCTTAATTTTAGCTAATAATGAGTCATCAACCTCACTTTTTTCAATCAGTTCCAAATAGCAATGGCCATTGTAATTTTCGCGCAACTCGCTAATTTCGGCACGCAACCAAAATGTTTGGGCAATGGAGCCTTTGAGGCTTTGTTGTATGTATTCGCTCAGTTGCGAGAGGGTAATTGATGTCATTGAGGTGTTTTTTTTAAAATGAAAAATGAACTAAGAAAAATGAAAAAAGAAGAAAGTTCCAACAATTATCGGGTAGTGGAATGAATAACCACAGTATCAAGTGTAATGTTAATCAGAATTTTCAAATCTTCAAATTTCAAGTTTCAAATTTTCAAATCAATATTGTTTACTAAACTTATTTCAATTTTATGGTTCAATTAACTTGAAACGTATGCGCAATCGTCCATTTTCGTAATCGTAACTAATAATTTTGAATTGTCCAATTTCGGATGTGTTTTTTACGTGGTGGCCAATGCAGGCACACAAATCGTAGTTGCCCACCGAAATTAAACGCAAAGTTTTGCTTACATTGCTGGGCAATTTGCTCAAATCAATTTCCTTTGGTACATTGTCGATATCAACAAATTGCTCGTGCACGTCCATGTTTTGAGCAATGATAGCATTAACTTGATTTTCAATCTCTGTTATCAATTCATCACTCGGTGCTTCGTTCAAAAAATAATCGGCTTTGCTTTTTTTGCGTTCGATGTGCGTGTTTTTCGACCTTTCGCACCCCAACATGCGCACCATTGTTTGGTTCAGTATATGTTCGGCCGTGTGCATGGGCGGATGTTCTTTTTTGTTGTGTTCGTTGAGTTCCATATAATATTGTAGCAAAATTGTTTTGTTTAAGTTTCAAAACTAATCATTTTTTGTGGTAACTACAAAATTAATTTCCAAAATAATTACTGTCATAAGGTTTCGTATGATATTTTTTCAATTTTGTGGCATGCAATACAAAAAAAAATACATTATAATTGGT
>CAZEVV010000012.1:0-10638 GCA_964515675.1 uncultured Paludibacter sp.
TAATTAAGCAAAAATAATAACAAAAATAAATTTCGTAAAATGAAAACCAAAATCGCAGTGTTCGTAATGTCTTTCATACTGGTTAGTTGTAGCCTTTACAATGGAAAGACAAAAGATGTAAGCCTGAAAATAAATGCCGAATCGTCATATCTTCTTTTTCCTGTAGAAGATAATGCAGCAGAAAGAGTAGTTAAAGTGCAGCATTCAAAAACAAAAAGTCCAATTATAAATCACATTCGCCTAGCCGAAAACAAAATTGATTATTGGGTTAAATTTGATTTAAAAGATATTGCAGGAGAGGAAGTAAATGTTACAGTTGAAAATATCGATAAAAATTTACTTGGCTTCAAAAACATAAAACAATCAGATAGTTTCGAAATTGATTATAACGAAACTTATCGCCCTATTTATCATTTTACGCCAGAGATTGGTTGGATGAACGACCCTAATGGCATGGTGTATTTCGATGGTGAATATCATTTATTTTATCAATACAATCCCTATGGCACCAAATGGCAAAATATGCATTGGGGACATGCAGTAAGCACCGACCTTACATCGTGGACTTATCTTCCTGTGGCTTTAGCACCCGATTCATTGGGTTCGATATTTTCGGGGAGCGCGGTTATTGATGTGAAAAACACAGCAGGCTTTGGAGCAAATGCTATGATAGCTATTTATACAAGTGCTGGAAAAGAGCAAACGCAATCAATAGCTTACAGCACGGATAGAGGACGAACATTTACAAAATATTCGGGCAATCCTGTTATGCCAAACCCTGGGATTCCTGATTTTCGTGATCCAAAAGTTTTTTGGCATACGGAATCGGATCAATGGATAATGTCGTTGGCCACCAAACAAACCATTACGTTTTATGGATCGGCCAACCTGAAAGAGTGGCAGCTATTGAGCGAGTTTGGCGATGGCATTGGCTCGCACGGTGGTGTGTGGGAATGTCCCGATTTGATTCCATTGGATTATAATGGAAAAACGAAGTGGGTACTTTTGGTAAGTATCAATCCGGGCGGAGTAAACGGAGGTTCGGCCACGCAATATTTTATTGGCGATTTTGATGGAAAAAACTTTACAGCAGATGCACTGCCTTATCCCCTATGGTTGGATTATGGGCGCGATAATTATGCCGGAGTAACATGGAGTGACATTCCCGAATCTGACGGAAGAAAGATATTTATGGGTTGGATGAGCAATTGGGATTATGCCAACAATGTGCCATCAAAAAACTTTAGAAGTGCCATGACAATAGCTCGTGAGTTAAAAATCACAAACAATGGCAAACACCTAGTAGTTAGCAACTATCCTGTGGCCGAAACCAAAGCATTGCGGGCTTCGGAAATAGCTAAAAAAGACATGCTGGTAGAAAATGAAATTGTAGTCTCAAATTTAATCGAGAATAATAAAGGAGCTTATGAAATTGAAATGACGATTAAACCACAAAGTGCGGGCATTTTTGGATTTATGCTTCAAAACAGCAAAAGCGAAGCGCTTGAAATTCGTTTTGATATGAATACTGGATTTTTGAGCATTCACCGTAATAAAAGCGGGCTTGTTGATTTTGAAGGTCGATTTGCTTCGGGCATGAACGCCCCTTTGGTAAGAAAAGATGCGTACAAAGTGAAAGTGCTTGTGGACAAAGCTTCGGCCGAAATATTTATAAACGAAGGTGAATTGGCATTTACAACGATATTTTTCCCTACCGAAGTAATGAATAATCTGAAATTCTATACAAAACAAGGAAATTTTAGTGTAGAGAATCTCAAAATATATAATTTGAAATAATAAATTAAACAAACATTCAAAAGCATTATTCAGATGTTTTTTGAGAGAATTTTTACAATTATGCAAAACAACAAGTATCTATACTGGATAACCTTTGTAGCCATTAATGGGGGTTTACTATTTGGGTTAAATATGGCTGGCATTTCGGGTGCTGTGGACATGATAAAAGGCGAATTTTCGCTTACCGATAGCGGTTTGGGAACTGTGGCTGCACTCCTCACCATAGGATGTTTGGTGGGAGCGCTTTTCACAGGAAATTTTACCGAGAAATTCGGTCGTAAAAAGGTCATGGTTTTTACGTCCATACTTTATATTGTTTCGGCACTGGGTTGTGCGTTTGCTGAGTCGGCCACTGTGCTAACTGTTTTTCGAGTTTTGTCGGGCCTAGCTGTAGGTGCAACTTCTGTGGTTGGCCCCATGTATATTTCCGAAATTTCTCCAGCAAAAAGCAGGGGGAAGTTAGTTTCATTTAATCAATTTGCTATCACTATTGGTATTGTTTTGGCCTATGTTTTCGATTATTTTTTAATAGGACTAGGGGATCAAAGTTGGCGTTATATGTTGGCTGTTCCAGCATTATTTGGAGTAATTTATTTTCTTTTTCTGGTACTGAAATTTCCCGAAAGTCCGCGTTGGTTGCTTGCAAACAACCGAAAAGAAGAGGCAATAAAAGTTTTGACTGATATTGGGGGGAAAGCATTGTTAGGCACTGAATTGCCCGAAATGGAAAGAATAATTAAAGCCGAAAATGGGAAAGAGAAAATGCGATTTGCAGAACTGTTTAAAGGTAAAACCGGCAAGATTGTTTTAATCGGCACGCTTATAGCTGCATTTCAGCAAATTACAGGTATCAATGCTGTAATAATGTTTGCCCCAGATATTTTTCAGGCAGCAGGATCGGCCAAAGGCGATTCGATGATGCAAGCAATGATTGTTGGTTTGGTTAACTTTTTGATGACAATTGTGGCACTTGGATTGGTTGATAAAAAGGGGCGTAAAACACTTTTGCTATGGGGTGCAGTGGGTATGATTATTTCTTTGGCATATCTTAGTTATGAGTTTGCGCAACCCGTTCAAAATGGCATTGGAGTTCTCGTAGCACTATTGATTTATATCTCGTTTTTTGCTGCTTCGTTTGCTCCTGTAATGTGGGTAATTATTTCCGAAATTTATCCCAATAGAATAAAAGGAATGGCAATGTCGTTTTCAACTGCTGTAAGTTGGTTGTGCACTTTTCTGACTGTTTATTTTGCGCCCATTATACAAGGAACTTTGGGCTTGCAGTATATGTTTGGCATATTTGGATTGTTCAGTATTATTGCATTTATATTTGTAAAATTCTGGATACCTGAAACAAAAGGAAAATCGTTGGAGCAGATTGAAAGGGAATTAGGACTTTGATAGTCAATTTTAAACTTCTCAGTTGGATAACATTTAATGTATAACAATACGAATAACAACAGAAAAAATATTAAAATATTATGAATACAGAAAAGATAATGCCAAACGATACTAAGCTCGACACTCTACAAGCAGGAGGTGTAATAGTAGGGATAGGCGAAATTTTATGGGATGTATTCCCCGACGGCAAAGTATTGGGTGGTGCGCCAGCCAATTTTGCCTATCATGTGTCGCAATTTGGGTTCGATGGGCGTGCTGTAAGTGCCATAGGGAACGATGAGCTAGGAGATGAAATTATTAACTGCTTGAGCAAAAAAGATTTTCGATATATAATTGAGAAAACACCTTTCCCAACAGGGATTGTACAGGTTACACTCGACGAAAAAGGTGTTCCGAACTACGAAATTTGTCAGAAAGTAGCATGGGATAATATCCCTTTTACATCCGAAATGGAAGAACTTGCCAGAAATACCAAAACTGTTTGCTTTGGTTCGTTGGCACAGCGCAATGAAGCATCGCGCCTGAGCATTAACAGGTTTTTGGATTTGGTGCCCGAAGATGCACTGAAAATTTTCGACATTAATCTTCGTCAGCATTTTTATTCGCAGGAGCTGATTGATCATTCGCTATCGCGATGCAATATACTTAAAATAAACGACGAAGAGGTAATGCTGGTAGCTAAGCTTTTTGGTTGGGAAAATTTATCCGAAATGGAAATTTGCCAAAAGCTTTTTTCGGATTATTCACTCCGCATGTTGGTGCTCACAAAGGGTACGCAAGGTAGTTATGTGATTAGTGCAAACGAAACATCGTATATGCCCACGCCATTAGTTGACGTAGCAGATACCGTTGGTGCAGGCGATTCATTTACTGCAGCTTTTGTAGCTTCGTTGCTCAAAGCTAAAACTATTGCGCAAGCACATGCCATTGCCGTTGAAGTGTCGGCTTATGTTTGCACGCAGCATGGCGCAATGCCTTTGCTGCCTGAAATACTCACAAGATAATACTCATAAATTAGTTTTTATATTGGTTGTGTTTGTTAACAAAAGTCTTGATTTGCAGCATAAACCGACAAGTGCATTAACTTTGTCGGTTTATTTGCTGCATTATAAATGCAAATATGTATTTTTGTATTACATAATTTTTTATCATACCAATTTTGCATGAAAAAAATCACAACGATATTGCTAATTTTATTAATCGTAAGCTTTTCGTGCTCGCATGAAAAGCGCAAAGCGCAGTACAAAATTGGCGTTTCGCAATGTAGCGACGATGCATGGCGGCGTAACATGAATGAAGAAATTTTGCGCGAAGCATCATTCTATTCAGATGTTGAAGTGGCAATAAAAACGGCCTTTGATAGTAATCAAAAACAAATACGCGACATTGAAAGCTTTATAGCCGAAAAAGTCGACTTAATAATTGTGTCGCCTAATGAAGCTGTTCCACTAACACCAGTTATTGAGAAGGCAATGTCCGAGGGCATTCCTGTTGTTTTGGTTGACCGAAAAACCAGCAATAGTAAATATACAGCCTATGTGGGTGCTGATAATTACCAAATAGGAAAAGAAGTAGGTGTATATATCGCAAATTTGCTTAATGGTAAAGGTAATGTTGTGGAAATACGAGGATTAAAAGGATCTACTCCTGACAAGGAAAGGCACGAAGGTTTTGTGAGTGTAATAAGTAATTATCCTGAAATTAAGATTGTTTACCAAAATGATGGTGGTTGGTTGCGTACGCAAGCCAAAGAAAGAATGACCGAGGCCATACAAAAAATTCCCTCTATTGATTTGGTATTTGCGCACAACGACGAAATGGCTACAGGTGCACATGAAGCCTTGCGAGTAGTAAGTGGCATTAAAAGCCCCATTATACTTGGTATTGATGCTTTGCCAGGCACCGATGGCGGTATTCAGAAAGTAATAAACGGTACAATTGACGCCACTTTTATTTACCCTACAGGAGGCGAAAAAGCAGTTCAGACAGCAATTCGGATACTTAAAAATGAACCCTATGACAGGGAGAATATTCTTTATACGGCTGTTGTGGACAAAACAAATGCGAGGGTTTTAAAACTTCAAACCGACCAAATTATCCAACATCAAAACCGCATAGGACTTCTTAACACTGTACTCGATCAGAATTTGGCACAATACAGTGCACAGCGAATTTTACTTTATTTCTCGTTTGCAGTGCTCTTTGTAATTCTTGTGCTTTTGTTATTGCTTTTTAGGTTGTACAAACATAAAAACAAAGTTAACCGAGAGTTGGAAGTTACTAATATTGAAATTAGCAAACAAAAAGAAGAGCTTTCGGAGCAACGAGACCAACTGATTAGTTTATCGAAAAATTTGGAGGATGCCACACATGCTAAGTTGGTTTTTTTTACAAATATATCGCATGAGTTTCGTACACCGCTAACCTTGCTGCATGGACCTCTCGAAAGCATTTTACAAAACGAAAAATTGAGTACCGATGGAAGTCGGTTAATTCAGCTAATGCGCAAAAATGTACAAGTATTGATGAAACTTATCGATCAAATTATTGAATTCAGACGTTTCGAAAATGGTAAAATGCAAATGTACTTTACATTAAGCGATCTTAAAACCTTTATAAGTGACATTTACGATTCATTTTTCGAACTGAGTAAAAAGAAACACATTCATCTTAAATTTACGGCAAGCGACGATGATTTTACAGTTTGGTTCGATTCGGACAAAATGGAAAAAATATGTTATAATTTAATTTCAAATGCGCTAAAGTTTACCCCCGAAAACGGACATGTGAAAATAAGTTTGTCGAAAGTAGTACACAACAACGAACATTTCGCACGATTAACAATAAGCGATTCGGGACCAGGCATTTCTGAGCAGCATATTCATCAGGTTTTTGATAGATTCTACAAAGCCGACCCTCATGCAACCGGATCGGGAATTGGATTGGCACTCACAAAAGTTTTGGTTGAATTGCACAATGGAAATATTGATGTGACAAGTACTGAGGGAAAAGGAACAATTTTTAGTGTTCAAATTCCATTTAAGCAAAAAGATATTTTGATAAATGAACAGTATCCCGTGTTGAGCAATAATTTTAATAGGGGAGAAGAGATTGTGTTGATTGAAAACGAAAGTAATGCGATTGATGAAGATGAAAATAGTAATGTTGAACCTAATAATGTTGAACCCAATAATAGTGTAGTTGAAAAACCCACTATTTTAGTAGTAGAAGATAATTCGGATGTGAGGATATATATTAAAACATTGCTCAAAAATGATTTTGAAATTATTGAAGCAGTAAATGGTCAGGAAGGTTTTGCAAAAGCCATGAAGTTTGTTCCTGAGCTGATAATAAGCGATGTAATGATGGATTTAATGGATGGGTTTGAACTTTGCAAAAAAATAAAAGAAAACATTAGCACAAGTCACATTCCCGTGATGTTGCTCACAGCCTGTGCCATGGACGAACAACGAGCCATGGGTTTTGAGAGTGGTGCCGATGCTTATATACCCAAGCCATTCAACGAAAGTTTATTAAAAATTCGGGTCAGAAAAATTATTGAAAACCGCGAAAAAGTAAAAGAGTATTTTCAAGAAAATCTCACCTTTGGCGAACGGAAAGAATCGGTGGCTGAAATAGACAAAACATTTATTGCCAAATTTCGCAAAGTTGTAGAGGCTAATTTAATAGATAGCGACTTAAATGTAGATGAAATTGGAAAAAGTTTGGGCTTGTCGCGTGTGCAACTTTACAGGAAAATAAAATCGCTCACAAATTTTGCCCCCAACGAATTGGTGCGAACTATCCGTTTGAAAGCAGCAGAACAATTGATATTGAATAGCGAAAAAAATATTTCAGAAATAGCATATGATACCGGATTCTCATCACCGTCCTATTTCAGCAAATGTTTTAAAGAGTATTTTAACGAAAGTCCCACTGATTTTTTAAAGAGAATTAGAAGTTAATATAGTGTTTTCGAAAAATTAAATTCTGCTACATAATTGAGCTTGTTGTTTTTAATAAAATACTATTGTTTTAAATCATGTTTAAATGATGTTTAAATAACATACCATGGGTCTTTTACCCAAGCTTCATATCCCTATCCATCTGCTTTGCAATATCATTAAGCCCTAGTTTGATGAAAAATTCCTTAACGAACGCAAAATCATTTTGGTATTTCGTTGATGATTTTTCCTCTGGGTCTTTCATGGGATGGATTGCTAACTTGTAGATATTAGTATAATTTTTAGCAGTTAAAAATTGCACAAAACGAGCAATTTCAGCTTTGTTTCGACTAAAGCTTGCGTTGTCGACCGCATTCAGCAGATAGTATATGGCCAAAAATTGTCGATTAAGGGTTATGTCGACCTCAGGAACGGATGAAATTTTCGTGCTATCAGGTACGATTTCGGATGATTGTTTTGTGTTTGTTGAGTTGACAAGCGCCTCTTTTGTTTGCTCTAATTTATTAATTTCAATCATTAATTCATTATACTTTTTTTGGCTTTCTTTTTCGCGTATCTCGTTGTCGGAGTAAGCAACAATTTCATTGCATCTATCAATAAAATACATTCTTTTGTTATAATCAACTTTTAGTACGCCAGTTTGAATACTGTTGATGTATGCGTCAATTTTATCAGCAAGGTATTTCTTTCTTTTGTCGGGGTTTTCGATGCTATAAGCTTTTTCGACAACATTCGATATCTCGAATTCGTTTTTCATATAAAGATTAACCGCATAAAACTCTTTATATAGAATTACAGCTTCGGCATAAAACTCATTTATGTGTTGTATGGCAAAGCTGAGGTATTTTTGCTCGGGAGTAATAATCTCTCTTCGGTGCTTTATCATTACTTTGTCCCATTCATCGATGTCGCGCTCATCGAAAAATCGAACAATTTCGGATAAGCCTGAACTAATTGCAGCTTGATAAATGCTCTCAACAATATCATCGTTGTACAATGATTGCTGTTCGGCGCTCAGAACGAATTTCTTGTATTTAACTTTATTCTTTTTAAAGAAACTATAGTCGGATTTGTCGAAAGTTCCAGCGTAAAATATTTTGTTATATCTCAATGTGGTTTCAATTACAATATCGTTTAAATTTTGATAATAACGATTAATTTCTTCGATTGATTTTGCTACAATTGTTTCGTAAGCTGCATCCGGTGTTTGTTTTTCCATAAAAAAGACTGTAAATAAATTAGTTGTAAAGATTGTTGTTATTATGGGTCAAAATTAGTAAAAAAATACTCTATTAGACACTTGTTTACCTATAAATCATCAACACTGGTATAATTATTTCTAAAGCCAATGACAACTAACTGACATTTTCCGTGTTTGTTATTACAACACTATCGTATTGTTGCAGTTTATTTAATTGATTTTATGCAATTTAACAACAACACAGTATTGATATAAAACCAAAAGTTCTATAAAACTCACTACCATGTCAAAGAACTACTATATTTCGGCACTAAAGCCGCTTAATAATTATTTTTTAAACGGACTATTGTTATTATCTATCTCTACGACCCTTAAGTAAATTACACGCAAATAAGTCTTATTTTCATACTCCTATTACATCTAATTTAGTTCAAGATGACTAGAAAATGAATGCCTCGAGATAGATATTCATTGTGCAACAGAACATCTACTTTACTTTTGGATAAAATTTGAATTACCTCGCTATGCTTCAACACAATAGAATGTATTTTGAAGCAGTTCAAACAACGGCATTAAACAACTATAAGCTTACAAAAAAAAGGAACCAAAATTGGTTCCTTTTTTTATGCATTTAAAAAAGCACTCATCGCACATACAAATTGCAATTGCTAAAATGCTAAATACTAATACGCTCGGGCAAATACTACGCGTTGTGCCGATGGTTTGCCCGTAACCATGCAGGTGCCAGGGGTCATTTCGCCATCGATAGGAATGCAACGAATGGTAGCTTTGGTGTCGGCTTTTATTTGCTCTTCGGTTTCGGGGGTGCCGTCCCAATGACAAAGCAAAAAGCCGCCTTTTTCAATTTCAACCTTAAACTCGTCGTACGAATTTACTTCGCGTGTTACCGAAGCACGGTAGTCGTATGCTTTTTGGAAAATATTTTGCTGTATTTCCTTCAACAAGTCATCTACATAAGCATCAACATTGTCGACATTTACAGTTTCTTTGCTCAAAGTGTCGCGGCGTGCCACTTCGACAGTGCCATTTTCGAGGTCGCGCGCACCCATTGCAAGACGCACGGGCACACCTTTAAGTTCGTACTCGGCAAATTTCCAACCCGGTTTTTTATTGTCGTTGTTGTCGTATTTCACGCTAATGCCACGCGCACGAAGTTTTTTGGTTATCTCGTTTACTTTTTCCGAAATGGCATTGAGTTGCTCTTCGTTTTTGTAAATTGGCACTATTACCACTTGAAAAGGCGCTAAGTTTGGAGGCAATACCAAGCCATTATCGTCGGAGTGTGTCATGATAAGTGCACCCATCAAACGTGTTGAAACGCCCCACGAAGTAGCCCACACATGTTCGATTTTGTTGTTTTTATCAACAAAAGTTACATCGAAAGCCTTTGCAAAATTTTGCCCTAAAAAGTGCGAAGTACCTGCTTGTAGTGCCTTGCCATCCTGCATCAAAGCTTCGATGCAATAGGTTTCGAGTGCACCTGCAAAGCGCTCGTTGGCCGACTTAACTCCTTTGAGCACAGGCACTGCCATGAAACGCTCGGCAAAATCGGCATACACCTCGAGCATTTGTTTGGCTTCGGCTACAGCTTCGGCCTCGGTGGCATGAGCGGTGTGCCCCTCTTGCCACAAAAACTCGGCTGTGCGCAAAAACAAACGTGTGCGCATTTCCCAACGTACCACATTGGCCCACTGATTGCAAAGAATAGGAAGGTCGCGATAGGATTGTATCCAGTTTTTATAAGTGCTCCAAATAATGGTTTCGGAAGTTGGGCGTACAATCAATTCCTCTTCGAGTTTTGCCTCGGGGTCCACCACAACACCTTTGCCATCGGGACTGTTTTTTAAGCGATAATGCGTAACCACAGCACATTCTTTAGCAAAGCCCTCAACGTGGTCGGCCTCTTTGCTCAAAAACGACTTAGGAATAAATAGCGGGAAATATGCATTTACGTGACCTGTTTCTTTGAACATGCGGTCGAGCTCGGCTTGGATTTTTTCCCATATTGCATAACCATAAGGTTTGATAACCATACAGCCCCTCACCGCCGAATTTTCGGCTAAATCAGCCTTCAAAACCAAATCGTTGTACCATTGCGAGTAATTTTCGCTACGTGATGTAAGTTCTTTTGCCATTTTTTATTTTAATTTCCAAATTATATTATTCAAATTTTTTCAAGCAAAAAAATGCCGTTCGTTGGCATTTAATTGTTTGGGGTGCAAAGATAATCATTTTTTAGAAGTAGCCCAAGCC
>CAZEVV010000012.1:10738-29794 GCA_964515675.1 uncultured Paludibacter sp.
CCCCTGAAAAACAATTGCTTCGTATTGTGTGAGTGTTTTCGATTTTTTTATATGCTTGAAAATCTTTCGTCCATCATCGAATGCCAAATGATGATATTCCCAAAACTCCTCCATGCGCTTAAGAAAATGCAAGTCGCCCGAATATTTTTGTTTGCAATGCTCAATCATAGCATCGTGAAAACCACGTAGTTTTGCAATTTTCGCATCGTTGCTAAGTTGTTCGCCACGCAATTCGCTCAACAAAAATGGGCTTTCGAGTATCCCCCGCCCTATCATAAATTTGTTGATTTGCGGATTTGCCTGCTGCACAACTCGCACATCGTCGGAATTTTTAATGTCGCCATTGTAGCAAACCGAATGTTTCAATTGTGCAGCATAATGTTCAAAAACATCTCGGTTGGCCACGCCTTTGTATTGCTGCTTGCCAATGCGTGGGTGAATAATAATTTCTTCGATAGGGAAGGCATTAAATATTGGAACAAGTGCCTCAAATTCGTCGGCACTTTCGAGCCCTAGCCTACATTTTACCGATACTTTGAGTGCTGTACTTTCAAAAACACCGTCGAGCAAAGCTTGTACCATTGCAGGTTGCGCCAAAAGTCCGGCGCCCATTTTTTTGCCTGTAACCATGGGGTACGGGCAACCCATATTGATGTTTACTTCGTTGTAATTGTGCTGCACACACAAACTTTCGAAACGACGAAACGACGCCACATCGTTGCCCAAAAATTGCGGTATGGGCCTTTGCAAAACATTGTTTTCGGGCAAAATATCGTTACACTGACTAGGGCGATAGAAATCGGCATTTTGCATGCGAATGAAAGGCGAAAAAACCTTGTCGAACTGCCCCAAATATTGGGCGAAAGCAGCACGAAATATCCAATCGGTAAGTCCTTGAAGCGGAGCGAGATATATTTGCATAAATTATTATTGATTTTGAGTGCAAAGGTACGGAAAATAAATGAAGCCCCCCAACCCCCATAGGGGCGCAGAGAATGTTTTGAGAATTATTAATAGCGTAAAATACAATTTAATTATCAAATATTTTGGTGAAGCGAATAGATTTTCATATCTTTGCAGCCGCTTTTCGAGAAAAAGCATTAGGTATAACAATTTAAAAAATAAAAAAATGCCAGTAAAAATTAGATTGCAACGTCACGGACGTAAGGGGTATGCATTTTACCACATCGTTATCGCTGATAGTCGCGCGCCACGTGATGGCAAATTCATCGAACGTATCGGTTCGTACAACCCCAACACCAACCCTGCAACAATTCAGTTGAAGTTCGACAGAGCTTTGTATTGGATGCAAACAGGTGCACAACCAACAGACACAACACGCAACATTCTTTCGGACGAAGGCGTATTGATGAAAAAACACTTGTTGGAAGGTGTTCAAAAGGGAGCTTTTAGTGCCGAAGAAGCTGAAAAACGCTTTGCAGCATGGAAAACAACCAAAGAAAGCAAAGTAAACAAAACAAAAGAGCAACTAGCTGCCGAAAAACAAGCCGATTTGAAAGCTCGTTTGGCTGCCGAGGCTGAAGTTAAAAAAGCCAAAGCTGCTGTAATTGCAAGCAAAAAAGCCGAAGCTGTAGCTGCTGCTGCCGAAGCCGCTGCCGAAGTAGAAGCTCCTGCCGAAGTTGCAACTGAAGAAGCTGCTGAATAAGAAGCTCTTTAATTTGTTTCGAACAGATATTAAAACCCGAAAGCAATTTCGGGTTTTTTTATACGCTACAAAAGCATCAAAGCACAATTTTTCGAAGCAAGCAGCGTTATAATATGTTGTATCGGGAATATTTGTTTTATCAAAAAAACAATAATTTGCAATACATTAAAATACAGCACATAAAGAGCAAATTTAACTAAGATACAATTTTTCTCAAATTTATAATTCGTTGTACTTTTCGCTAAAAATCTAAATAAAATGGACAAAATAGTAAACATAGCATTACAAATACTCCCAAGCTCGAAAACCGCACACCCGTACACCATAGTCGATGCAGCGATTGCAGTAATTGCTGCATCAGGCATAAAGTACAAGGTGACGCCATTCGAAACAGTAATGGAAGGCACATATGCACAAATAATGGACATTGCCGAACAAGCACAAAAAGCCTGCTATGCAGCCGGTGCCGACAGTTTGATGACATACATAAAAATACAAAGCTCAACGACCGACGTGAGCATTGAGGATAAAATGGAAAAATACGAGTAGAAGGAAAATCAAACAACAATCAACAAAAAAATATCGAGCGCACGACAGTACCTACCATAAATAATTGGTTCGGACTAAAAACTCAATTAGCAAGTAGATGAAAAATATATTTAGCAAATCAGAATACAAAAGAATTGGGGGTAATGTTTTATCCTTAATGCTGTTGAATGGTATCTATTTTTTATCTCCATTAATTCTCATTCCATACCTAATGAGAACAATAGGTGCTGAATATTATGGTATTTATATTTTCTCATGGACAATTATCTACTATTTTATTTTCATCGTTAATTACGGCTTCGACCTCAGTTCAACTCGTGATATAGCCATCAACCGATATGACTTGAACCAAGTTTCAAAAATTTATTCAACCACACTTTACTCAAGAATTTTTCTATTGTGCTTAAGCGTTGTAATTTTATTTTTGCTTACAGCTTTTATTGATAAACTAAATGCAAATGCACAATTGCTGTTACTTGGGATAGGAGTAATTGCGGGACAAGCTTTGTTTCCCACATGGCTATTTCAGGGAATGGAAGAGATGAAGTTTATCACAATAGTAAACTCAATCATAAGAATTCTACCCATAGTTTTTATTTTCATTTTCGTAAAGTCAGAGAGCGACATCAACTATATCATAGGTTTTCAGGCATTAGGTTATATTATCGGAGGCGTTTTTAGCCATTTTTTTGCAATTCGCCACTTTAAGCTCAAATTAGTAAAACCAAATATTCAAAGCATAAAAGAAAACCTTCAGTCGGCATGGAGCCTATTTTTATCAACTGTGGGCGTATCGCTTTATCGTGAAGTAAACACTGTAATTTTGGGTTTTGTAACAAACAACTTTGTACTTGTAGGCTATTATTCATTGGCCGATAAGTTTATTAGAATAGTTCAGCTTATTGCAAATTCGATATCACAAGCTTTGTTTCCTTTTTTTGGACACAGTCTTTCGCAAAACAAAAAAGAAGCTTTGATGAAGTTTAAAAAAGTAGGCATGCTTTATGCATTATTTTTACTCGCAACATCCATCGCATTGTATTTAACTATCCCGTGGTTGTTGCGAATCTATTTAAATGGCGATTTCCCTGATATTGTGAGAGATGTAAGAATAATGTCGCCAATTATACTCATTGGAGGATTAAATTACTTTTTTGGTGTAGTAGGGCTTGTAAATTTGAATCATAAAAACGCCTTTACTTGCTTTGTACTTATTGCAGGTGGAGTAAACATTTTGCTAAGTATGTATCTGAGCAAAATTTATTTCGATGCAGGTGCAGCATTTAGCCTTACAGTAGCCGAAACAGTATTATTAATTTTAATACTCGTTTATTTTCAATTAAAAGAAAAAACCTTTTAAATGCGTCGAACAAAATGATAACTGCAATAATAGTAATATCTCTGGCACTAGCACTTAGTCTTATTTTGACTAAGAATGTGATGGCACCCACAACTATCATATCAGCATTGTGGCTCTTCTGCGTTGTAGCATATTCAATTTATCCGCATGGATACTTAAATCTGAAAGACCAGTTTTATGTTGGAATATCTTTATGGGTAGGCTTTTTTTGTTTCTTTGCACTATTCCGACAAAGTCTTTCGATAAAAAACAAACACACGAGTGAGCCTTCAACATCAATAAGCAATATCTACTTCATAATCACGCTCATATCATTTCCATTAAGTGTATGGGGCGTTTTCGAAATTGTACAACAATACGGTCTTAGTAAACACCTATACGCATCATTAAGAAATATTGCAATTGGCAATGTCAAAGGATTAGAAGATGGATTAGCTAACAACTACTTTGCTACACTGTGGCTCGTAAGCTATGCTATTGAGCTACTTCATTTCAAAAAAGCTAGACTTTCACGGCTTTTAATACTGTTTTTTATCAACTTTAGCTGGGCATTTATCGTAATGGCAAAAATGAATTTTTTGAACTTAATATTTACAACATTAGCCATTTTGTTTTTCAAAAAAGTAATAAAACCAAAAGTCATTTATATTTCAATGGCTGTTATTTTCATCTTCTTCACTTTTTTACAAGTACAAAGAACTGTGGGGGCAGATAAAAGCAGTGATTTGAATTACGATTTTTTTTCATTGTATGTAATGTCAAGTTTACCTGCTTTTGAAAAAACAAAACCCGCCTCATCTGATTACACAGGGCAAAGCACATTCCGGTTTTTTTATAAAGTTGGAGAAAAACTAGGCTTAACAGACAAAACAGCAGAAGATGCACTACAGCCATTTATAAACATCGGAAAAAGTAAAGCCGTATACACCAATGTATATACAACACTTTATCCTTTTTATAAGGATTTTGGATACTGGGGCATAGCGATTTTTGCTGCACTCACTGGTCTTTTCTATGGCTATCTTTACAAAGGCCTATTGAGCGACAACAAAGCACTTACAGTGATGTATGCAATTTTCACGAGCTCTCTGATAATTCAATTTATGTCGGACAATACATTGAGTAAAATGTCTTTTGTAATACAAATCTTTATTTTAAGCCACCTACCCTATTGGTTTAAACTAAATATTAACAGTGATAATAAAAAAATTGACAAAAATGAATAGCATTTCAAATAAAATAATGATTGTTATTGTGCTATACAAAACACAATTAGACAATTCAAAAACATATCAATCTTTTATCATACATAGCAAAAAATTAAAGCAGCAATTCGAGCTGCTTATTTACAACAATTCACCTGAAATACACATAGAGCCAACTAAATCATTTACACTATTTAATGCTGACAAAAACAACATGCTCACAAGTGCATATAATATGGCATTAAGTTTGGCTAACAAAAATGGTGCAGAATGGCTTTTACTACTCGACCAAGACACTGAGTTAACTTCTGAATACTTTGAGTTATTGTCGAAATTTTTAAGTGAAAACATAGATGAAAACATTGCGGCTATTGTACCTTTCCTGGAGGAAAACAACATACAACTTTCTCCTCATAAACTAATACTGTTCAACAATATGGCCATAAAAGCACAACATGCCGGCATACAAAACAACAAAACAACTGCCCTAAACACACTCACGCTAGTACGCACGGATTTCATGAATAGAATTGGTGGATTTTCATCGAAATTCCCATTAGACATGTTGGATTATTGGCTTTACTCAAAAATTCAACAATATACACAAAAAGTTTTCGTTCTTAACACCAGAATAAAACACAATCTTACAGTATCCAACTTCGAAAAGAACATGTCATTATCGCGATACGACAACTTATTAAAAGCCGAGAAGGAGTTAATGTATGAATTAGGCTATTTGCCAAGCATATTTTTTAGGTTTAAATTGGCACTTAGATTTTTAAAGCAATTTCTACTTTTCAAGAATAAGCAATTTGCCTTACTAACATTAAAAAGTTTTTTCAAAAAGTAAAATTATGATATCAGTTTGCATACCAACATATAATGGCGAAGCATTTATTCGCCAACAAATTGAGAGTATTTTGAATCAACTGAGCGATAATGATGAGGTTGTAATTTCGGATGACAACTCAACCGATAATACGATAGAAATACTTAGGTCGCTCAACGATAAACGAATAAAAATTCATTTCAATAGCGGCAAAAATGGCGTGGTTCACAATATTGAAAACGCACTTCAGAAATGCAAAGGCGATTATATTTTCTTATCGGACCAAGATGATGTTTGGGCCGACAATAAGGTACAAGTATGTATGCAGGCACTACAAAAAAATACTTTTGTAATCAGCGACTGTTATATAGTGAATCACAAACTTGAAATTATTCACAACTCATTTTTCGAAACCAACAAGTCGCACAAAAACAAATGGTTAGCATTGGCACGCAATCCCTATATTGGATGCTGTATGGCATTTAAAAAAGAATTATTAGAGACGGCATTGCCTTTTCCCAAGACACTTCCAATGCACGACATTTGGCTTGGAAATGTTGCGGCTTTCTTTTACTCATTAACATTTATTGATGACAAATTAATATTCTATCGTCGTCACGATAAGAATGCATCATCATCATCCGAACCCACCAAAACATCACTTTACACTAAAATATCATTTCGTTTACCAATTTTACTTGGTTTATTTGGGTTACTATTTAAAAAAAACAAATAAATATAACTAAGAATAACTTATAACAATATCTCATACAATGAACTTAGCAAATAACATCAGCGCTTCAATAGTAATTTACAACACTCAGCTTATTGAAATTGAGCAGTTGTTGGAGGCTTTGGATGCAATAAATATTCATACATATATAATTGACAATTCGCTTAAAGCTAGCATCGAAAGCCAATTGAAAGCATACAGCAATATCGAATATATATTTAACAACGCTAATTTAGGATACGGAAAGGCGCATAATATTGGTATTAGAAAGAGCATAGCTGCAAATTACAAGTATCATATTGTTGTGAATCCGGATATCGAATTTAAAAGCATCACTATTGAGCAGCTATTTACATTTATGGAAAGTAACAGCGATACAGGCTTGTGTATGCCAAAAATTGTTTACCCAAATGGCGAAATGCAATATCTTTGCAAACTATTACCAAGCCCATTCGACCTAATTCTAAGGCGTTTTATTCCGATAAAAAAGGTGCAACAAATAATCGAAAAACGTTTCGAGTTACACGAAGCCAATTATAATGAGCGTTTCAATGTGCCCAGTTTATCGGGCTGTTTTATGTTTTTGAGAAACAGCATATTCGTAAAAACAGAAATGTTTGACGAAAATATCTTCATGTACTGCGAAGACCTCGATTTGTGCAGACGAATTGGACGAATATCGAAAACACAATATGTACCTACCGAAGCAGTAATTCACAGATACAATAAAGAATCGTACAGAAGCACAAAACTTTTGAGATATCACATAAAATCAGCTCTATATTATTTCAACAAATGGGGATGGTTTTTCGATGCTGAGCGGCGAAAAATGAACAAGGAAACACTAAAAGCAATTGATGAAATGAATAAATAGACAGAATATTTATTCATTACAAAAACATTTTTAGGGTTAAAATTTCAGTATTTCCTTAAAATTCATTAGCTTTGCACAAAATTTAAAAATCAAACAAATATAAATAGCGCAACAATGAATTTTAGTTTTCTGGAAATAGCAAGTGCGTCGATGGTATTATTTGCCATTATCGATATTTTGGGGGCAATTCCCATAATTTTGAACATAAAGAAAAAAGCAAGTGTCATACATCCCTTCAGGGCAAGTGCTATTGCGCTCACAATATTGGTTGTATTTCTTTTTACAGGCGAGGGCATACTCAAACTTTTTGGTGTCGACATACAGTCGTTTGCCGTTGCAGGGGCATTGGTGATATTTATATTTGCTGTTGAGATGCTGCTCGACGTAGAATTGTTTCGCAACAAAGGCCCCGAGGGCAGCTCGAGCATTATACCGTTAGCATTTCCTTTGGTTGCAGGGCCAGGTTCGTTCACCACATTGCTATCGTTGCGTGCCGAATATGCTGTCGAAAACATATTAATAGCACTCGTACTCAACGTAATATTTGTGTATGTAGTGGTGCGTTCAACATCGAAAATTGAGCGTTTGATAGGCGAAGGAGGCATATATGTATTGCGTAAATTTTTCGGCATCATACTTTTAGCCATAGCGGTGAAGCTTTTTACAAGCAATCTGAGTTATTTAATTTAAAATAACAGCTAAAACACAAAGTTTTAATCAAAAATTACATGCAAAATCTTGCGCAATCGACAAAAAAGCACTACTTTTGCAGCACTTTTTTGAAAAAGAAAGTGTGATGGGAAATTAAGCGACTAATCACTTAAAAATAAAACGCTTAAATTTTGAGTAACACAAATAAAATTATTAAATGAAAACTTTTGAATTAAAAGGTACAGTAAGAGCTGACCTAGGAAAAAAAGCTACAAAAGCTACTCGCGTTGCCGAGGCTGTGCCATGTGTATTGTACGGTGTAGGCGAAAACACTCACTTTAGTGCAACCGCTAGCGATTTGCGCAAATTGATTTACTCGCCCGAGGTATTTGTTGTAGCACTTGACATTGAAGGTAAAAAATGCAATGCTATCATGAAAGCTTTGCAATTTCACCCTGTAACCGACAAAGTATTGCACATCGACTTTTTGCAAGTAACCGAAGAAAAACCAGTTACTGTTGAGCTTCCAGTGAAACTTACAGGTTTGGCCGAAGGTGTAAAAGCAGGGGGTAAATTGGCGTTGGAAATGCGTAAACTTAAAGTAAAAGCTTTGTATACCGATCTTCCTGAAAACATTACTATCGACGTAACATCATTGGGCTTAGGAAAAACAATTCAGGTAGCTGCTGTAAAAGTTGACAAACTCGAAATTTTGAATGCTAAAAACGCTGTTGTAGCGCAAGTAAAACTTACGAGAGCTGCTCGTGGTGCTGCTGCTGCCGTTGCTGCCGCTGGCAAGAAAAAATAATTTCGTTATACTACTACGAAACCACATTGAATTGTGTGCTTCATGCGCATGAAACAATGTGGTTTTTTGTGTTTATAAATACCAACTGTGCCACTACAATTCGACTAATGTAGCTCAAAACATAAAATCTTTACAGCACAATTGGCGCAATTTGCAACTAACGCTCAGCGCGACCAAAGCGAGATGAACTCGCGCAAATAAAGGACAAAACGCTTCATATAACTGGGCAAAGTAGAATGAGTAGAGATTTACAAACACATAATCACTCATGACCAGAAAATAGATTTGGTCGCAGAGGCTAATTTTTTATAAAAAAATTCAAACATCTCTTCACCCCGAGGGGGGACAAGGGGCTAACAATACATAGATGAAATATTTAATTGTTGGACTTGGCAACATAGGACCCGAGTACCACAATACACGACACAATATTGGCTTTACAGTACTCGACGCTATGGCCGACAAAGCCAATATATTTTTTGCCGACAATAGGTATGGCGCTACTTGCGAAATAAAACTCAAAGGGCATAATTTAATTCTACTAAAGCCATCGACATTTATGAACCTGAGTGGCAACGCATTGCGCTATTGGATGCAAAAAGAGAACATACCCATTGAGCAAGTTTTGGTGATTGTTGACGATTTGGCTTTGCCATTTGGCACGCTACGCCTTAAGCCCAAAGGTTCGGATGCAGGACACAATGGACTTAGAAACATTCAGGACATTTTGGGCCATAACAATTATCCACGGTTACGTTTTGGCATAGGCAGCGACTTTCAGCGTGGCCGACAAGTGGAATATGTGCTCGGCCGCTGGAGCGACGAGGAAGCCAAAGCCTTAGCCGAAAGATGCGAAAAGGCGGTTGAAATTATCAAAAGTTTTTGCATGGCAGGCATGCAAAACACCATGAATGCTTACAACAACAAATAGTTGAATTAGGGGGTTTAGGTGCTTTATGGCCACACAACAAGACGATAACAACAGACACTGACGACAAAAAAGTTTCGGAATTTCGGGATTTTGAACTTTACAAAACGCACTTAGGCAAAAAAACAATAAAAATGGCTTGCGATAATGTAATGTTATCATAAGCCATTTTTTTAAATATATTGAAAAACTATCGTATGCCACCTTGCAGCAAAAAAAAGCTAAACTCCAACAACTACAAATACTTACTATTCATAAAGTTCAGATTTGAGCACTACATATTTTTTTTTGTAACGAAGGCTGCATACTTGTAATTTTTAAAGTGAATATAGTAATTGTAATTTGAAATTTTGATAATATCAGGCTTCTAATGCCTAGCGCAGATATTCAAAAGAATAAATAGCATATATCGTAAAACAAATAATAAGTCCGTGTTGGAATGACTATTTTAGTTTTACATGTTGAAGTTTGAGATTTCTCTCTACGCTTCGGAATGTCAGGTTTATTTTATTGCGTGGCACATGGATATTTTGTTATTCCGGATAAAAAAAACAAAGAGAAGTTTTCGACATGAACCTGCCTGCTGCAGGTAGTAAATCTCAAATGCTTATTGATGAATTTCAAATTTCGATAGTCAATGAATACTGATGTTTTGTGTGAGATTATCGTTCAAACTCACTATCAACAACCCTGTTATTTTTTGCATTTTTTACAAAACACCCGAAACATTAAAGCGTTATTTAACAATATATTTGAGAAAAAATTAATTACTTTGTCAATGTTTTAAAACTAATATATATGAGAAGAAAAATTTGCACAACGCTGTTTGTTTTTGCATTCATACTTGGGTTTTCCCAAAACAAGGAAATAAGACTTCCCCTCACTTTTCACAACAACTTAGGTGTGAGCGCCAAAAGCCGTTCGTCATTTCCGAGAAGCGAAGCGGTTGCTGAGAACGATGCCGTAGCCAAAACTTGCGTAACACTCAAAAACATGCAAATGGGAGAAATTGAGATTTACCCCGTCGCTTCGTTTGATGGTTGGAACAATAGTTACAGAAATACAGTGAAATTTATTATTGGCACTGATAAGGATGGAAAAAAACAACTGATGATTGACACTAACAACAATCGAAATTTTGGCGATGAAACTTTTTTTGCTGCCGACACGGCCGATATTGCTAGAAAAAATCCTATTGAAAAAAGTAGCAAAACAATTGTTGAATATGACTGGTTAATCAATGGAAAAAAAACGAAACAGCAACTTGCCATTCACATTACATATATCAAAGAAATCGACCACTACTTTTATACTTTTGCACATCATGCCACAACAGAACTAAAAAGCAAAAAACTCGAGATTATCCCTAGTCGCGACATCGAATATTTGAACTTTAACGTTTACGATTTATCGAACAAACAAAGCGATGGCATAAAGCCCAATAGATATTTAGTTGATAATGAGACCGCATACCTTGTAAAAGGAATTGACATCAACAAAAATGAACTTGTATTGATAAAAGAGGCTAAAAAACTGAATGATATCAGATCGGTACAAGTTGGATTTCGACCGCCAGCATTTTCGTCGCCCGATATTATAAACAAACAAATGGTATCGCTCGATGATTACAAAGGGAAATATGTTTATATCGACATTCTTGCATCGTGGTGCGCCCCCTGCATAGTTGAATTGCCTAAGCTGAAAGCAATTTACGACACAGTTGACAAATCAAAAATTGAATTTATTAGCATCATTCAAAAAGACAAACCAGAAGTGATAGCTAGAATAATTGAAAAATCGGGTTTAAACTGGCGAATAATTGAAGCAAACGATGAAAATCATATTTTTTCTTATTATTGAATCAATATTTTACCCACTACATTATTGATAAATCCTGAGGGAAAAATTATTAAATATCAAATGCATTCGACCGAGCTAAAACGCTTTATAGACAATGGATACGAACTTCAAATTGAACAGAATATATTCGAACAATAACAGAACATAAAATAACCGCCAAGAAATGGCAGTAATACAATTTGCACACATTATTAAAAACGCACTTAAAACGTAAATAATTTTCATTTAATAACTAAACAACTAATTTTTATGCACAAGAGCATTTGTCTAAGTATTTTTATTGTATTTTTTACACTTTTATCAACGGCTTCAAAAAAGCCCGAACAGTACCAAATCACTGGTCAAGTTATTGAACACTCCACAGGGCAAGCAATACCTTATGCCACTATTACCTTGCTCAATGACAGTGGCACCGTGATTACAAAACTTTGTAGCGAAGTGTCGGGAAATTTCTCAATTAACGCAACGGAGAAAATCAGTTTTAAACTACTTTTTTCGGCAGTAGGTTACACCGAAGAAGAGATTTTGGGAGAAATTACAAGTGCCACCACACATGTAGGCATTGTAAAATTAAAAGAAGGCGTTGCACTGAAAGAGCTGGCAGTAACGGCACAAAAGCCACTCATAAAAGTAGATGTCGACAAAATAACATACAATTTGGAGTCGGACCCCGAATCGAAAGTGAACAATGCACTCGAAATGATGCGCAAAGTCCCACTACTAGCAGTTGATGGCGACGACAATGTAACGCTCAACGGGCAATCGAACTTCAAAGTACTTGTTAACGGAAAAAGCTCGAGTTTAATGTCGAAAAACTTTAAGGATGTACTAAAAAGCATGCCCGCAAGCTCAATAAAAGATATTGAGGTAATTACCAACCCATCATCGAAATACGAAGCCGAAGGCGTTGGTGGCATTATAAACATTATAACCATGAAGAAAACTTTAAATGGCTACAATGGTAGTGTGAATGGAGGCTACGACACATTTGGCGCTGCAAATTTTGGTTTATATATAAGCGCTAAAGTAAACAAATTGGGCTTCTCGGGGCGCTATTCGTTTTACGATGGCAAACGTCCCGACTCTCATTCAAATTCGGTACGCGAAAACTACCACCCTGCAGCCGAAAACCAATATTACATGCGCACCAACGACAAAAGGCAAGAAAAAGGCAACTCGCAAAGCTTTAGTGGCGAACTGAGTTACGACATTGACTCACTAAACCTTATAACCGCCTCGTTTTGGGGATACAAAGGCATACAATCCAACAATGGCACATCGAAAACAACTATAGCAAATAGCCAAAACATTACACAAAGCGAATTTTCGATGCTTTCGAGTGGTAAAATGAATTATGGCTCGCTATCGGGAAATATCGACTATCAGAAAACATTTATGAAACCCGACAAAACCTTTACGCTTTCGTATCTGCTCGACAATAGTCCATACGACAACGACATTGAAAATAAAATTGTTGGCATACAAAATTATGAGAACAGCGAACAAAAAACATTGAGCAAAAGCTATACGCGCGAACAAACACTTCAAGTAGACTATTACGACCCAATTTCGGAAAAGCATCAAGTTGAATGTGGTGTAAAAGCAATATATCGACAAAATTTTGGCGACTCGGACCATTATCTTTTCAACGCAATATTGAACGAAATGCAACTTGTGCCCGAAAAAAGCAATGAACTCACCTATAACCAAACAATTGTAGGTTTATATGCAGGCTATGTATTTAAATTAAAGAAATTGAGCTTTAAAAGTGGACTTCGCGCCGAATTGAGTTGGAACGATGCCATATCGAAATCGGCAACCGACACATCGTTTACAAACCGCCTTAAAAATTTGGTTCCTTACCTTAATTTCAACTATAAATTAAACGATGCATCGAGCCTTAAACTTTCGTACACCCAACGGCTTTACCGACCAAGCATTTGGTACTTAAATCCCTACAAAAACCGCTCAAACCCATTAATGATAAACTATGGCAATCCAAACTTAAAGTCGGAAATTTCGCACGCCTACGAGTTGGGTTACAATTATTTTAAACCAAAGTTTAATTTAGATTTAACAGCAACATGCTCGAACAGTAACAATTCGATTGAGCAAATAATATTTATTGATAACGATAATATTCAAAACTTCACCTTCGACAATATTGGCAAGGACATGCGTTTAGGACTAAATACCTATCTATCTTTTCGTCCGAGCGGTAAATTCAATCTCAATTTCAATGGCGGTTTGTACTACAGTCAAATATCGACAACACATATGGAGCAACAAATAAGCAATAGCGGCATCAACTATCGTGCATCGCTCAACACGCGCGTAACATTGTGGAAAGATGCAGCAATAAACCTAAGTGGTGGATACTTTTCGCCTTCGGTACGACTGCAAGGCCAATCGTCGGGCTATCTTTACAATAGCATCGGGCTTTCGCAACATTTCCTCAATCGTAAACTCATGCTCAACCTATCGCTATCAAACCCACTATCAAAAGAATACAAGTTTAGCTACAGCAGTTCGAGCCCTGAATTTAACTTTACATCCAACAATTTCTATCCGGCACGTTCGTTACGCCTAAATTTGAGTTATAATTTTGGAAAAATGGATGAAACCGTAAAAAAAGCCAAAAGAGGCATACAAAACGATGATGTAAAAGGCGGCGGAAAAACTGGTAATTAGCTAACAAACAGTACTCTTACGAATGACTTTGGGTCATTTCATTATGTACAATTGGTATAACTCATAATATCGGGGAGGGTAAATTGGGGTGGCTATGCTGCCCCAATCTACCCTCCCCAACCTTTAGTAAATGGACGCTGTCATTCCGAAACGCAGCAAGGAAAAGGATTTCGACTTTTCCAACATCAACACCCAAAATTACACATCCATATAACATTATTCGTTTTTTAATGATTGCGCCGAAGCACATTATTTTTGTCAATTTTTGCAGTTTTAATATCATTTATGTTACAAACTACAGTTGCACATAGGGCTATATTTGCAGCACCGAAAAATGGTGTGAATACAAAAACTGCTTTTGTACGTCATTAAACAAAGAAAACGTATAATTATTAAATATTATTTCAATGAAAAAAGAACAAATAAACGCGGCTTACGAATTGGCAAAGGCGCGTTATGCCGAGTTGGGCGTTGATGTGGAAAAAGTGATGAGCGACCTCGACAAATTGCCCATATCGTTGCATTGCTGGCAAACCGATGATGTAGTGGGTTTCGAAAACCCCGATGGCGCACTTACTGGTGGAATACAAACTACTGGAAACTATCCAGGAAAAGCACGCAACATAAGCGAAGTAATGGCCGACCTCGACAAAGCACTTAGCTTGATTCCGGGCAAACACCGTGTGAATGTGCATGCACTTTATGGCGACTTCAGCCAAGGTTTTGCTGATCGCGACCAAATTGAGCCAAAACATTTTCAGGCATGGATTGACTGGGCAAAGAAAAATGGCTATGGACTCGATTTTAACTGCTCGTGTTTCTCGCACGACAAATCGTCGAGTGGCTTGACATTGTCGCACCCCGACGAGGCCATTCGCAATTTTTGGATTGAGCACGTAATTCGTAGCCGTAAAATTGCCGAAGAAATGGGTCGTCAGTTAGGTTCGAAATGTATGCACAATATCTGGATTCCTGATGGTTCGAAAGATGTTACTGTGAACCGTTTGAAATACCGCGAAAACTTAAAAAATTCGTTGGATAAAATTTTCGAATACAAAACAAACGACGAATACATGAAAGACTGTATCGAAAGTAAATTGTTTGGCATTGGCGCTGAGAGCTATACAGTAGGTTCGCACGAATTTTACATGGGATATGGTGTGCGCAACAACATTATCGTAACGCTCGATGGCGGACACTTCCACCCTACCGAAATTATATCGGACAAAATTTCGTCGTTGTTGCTTTTCTTACCCGAAGTTATGTTGCACGTAACGCGTGGCGTGCGCTGGGATAGCGACCACGTAGTGAATTTGAACGAAGAAATTGTAGCTATTGCACAAGAAATTGTACGTGCCGATGCAGTTGACAAAGTACATATTGGTCTCGACTATTTCGATGCGTCGATCAACCGTATTGGTGCTTATGTAGTAGGTGTACGTGCTACTCAAAAAGCATTGACACAAGCATTGCTCGAGCCGCTTGCAAAATTGCGTGAGTTCGAAGCTAACGGTCAAAATTTTGAGCGCATGGCATTGCTCGAAGAAGCAAAATCCTTACCTTGGAATGCTGTGTACGACTACTATTGTATGACAAAAGGTGTAGAAGTTGGACAGGATTACATTGCCAACATTCAACAATATGAAGTTGATGTAACTTCGAAAAGGGCTTAAGAAATTTGAAGATTTGAAGATTTGAAGATTTGAAGATTTTTCCCAACAACTATCGGGATTGAAGATTTGAGCAACAATAACTTAGCAGTTAATGCTTAGCTTAGAAACTGCTCAACTCAATTTAGTTGATTTTTTAAGACAAAAAAAAGCCGTCGTCAATAGCCTTTTAGTTTGAAAAAGGCCGACGACGGTATTTGTGTTTTAATTGTATATTTTCAAATGCAAGTACGCATTAAACAAAAATTAATTTAGTTTCATAGTTTAGGCTCAAATTCAAAGGCTCATTTTTGTCATTCAAAATTTTTATATTCTTTAAAAAAATCCCTTATTTCTCGTTTTTTCATATTAAAATTTAATATCAAACGGATCAATCATGAACACACTTATCGGATTAATTATTATCGCAATAGGCAGTATGGGGCAATCGAGCTCGTATGTGCCCATCAAAAAAGTAAAAAACTGGTCGTGGGAAAGCTTTTGGCTTGTACAAGGACTTTTTGCTTGGTTACTCTTCCCTTTCTTGGGTGCATTGTTGGCTGTGCCACAGGGCTATTCGATTTTCGACTTATTGGGCGCAGGCGATGGCGCAGCATTTAAAGCAGCATTTTATGGTATTTTATGGGGCGTAGGCGGTTTAACTTTTGGTTTGAGCATGCGCTATTTGGGTGTTGCCTTGGGTCAATCCATTGCCTTGGGCACATGCTCGGCATTTGGCACACTTATACCTGCACTTATGGTAGGCACCGATTTGTTTCAGGGCGAAGGCCTCGTGTTGCTCATTGGTGTGAGCGTGGCCATTGCAGGTATTGCTGTTATTGGTTATGCGGGTAGTTTGCGCGCCAAAAACATGACACAAGAACAAAAATTGGCTGCAGTAAAAGATTTTGCTTTGGGCAAAGGACTTTTCGTAGCTTTGCTAGCAGGTGTAATGAGTGCAGGCTTTAGCCTTGGCCTCGAAGCTGCCGAACCTATACGCATTGCAGCAGTGGCAATGGGCGCCGAAGCATTATATGCGGGCTTACCCGCTATTTTGGTTATTACCATGGGCGGATTTTTAACCAATGCAGTATATTGTTTGTACCAAAACTACAAAAACAAAACTGGCGGCGAATATTTTGGTGTTCCCTCAAAAACATTGGTCAACAATTTGCTTTTCTCGGCATTGGCAGGTGTACTTTGGTACTCGCAATTTTTTGGTTTGGCATTGGGCAAAAGCTTCCTTACCGAAGGCAGTGTAATGATGGCTTTTTCGTGGAGCATACTCATGTCGCTCAACGTAACATTTAGCAATGTGTGGGGCATTTTGCTTAAAGAGTGGAAAGGCGCAGGCCAAAAAACAATTGTGGTACTTGTATTTGGCATGTTAATTTTGATATTTTCGTTGATTTTACCAAACTTGTTGTAGCAAAACATTGCAGCTAAAAAAAACAAACGGAGACAATATGAATTTTCATCATACTGTCTCCGTTTGTTTATATGCAAAAAATCAAAACAAATAATTTATTATTCAATTTCAATCAACACAACCGAATTTGCAGGTAAAGTGATACTCAAATTATCTTTATTTGATTTAAAACCTTTAAAATCTTTTACTGCCACTAAATTTGGATTTGCAAAAGTATTATGGTCGTTCACTTTATTGGATGTTAATATTTTACCCGAAATCTTTTTTGCTTTCAATCCTACCAAAGCCGTTTCGATGGTTTGCGCATTGTTAATGTCGGCATTTACAAGTGTGATATTCACTTTTCCACTTTTATTTTTCGAAGCCGATACAGTTACAGCATCAAACGATTTGTCGCCAATAACATATTTATTGCTATTAAACACAATAGGAATTAAAGTGGCATCTTGATGCACTTTAAACAAATAATATGTCCAATAAGTAGGTGTTAGCACCATTTTATCGTCTTCGGTAAGTATAACCGCTTGCAAAACATTGATAGTTTGTGCAATATTGGCCATGCGCACACGCGCCGCATGTTTATTGAAAATACTCAAGTTGATACCCGCAATAATTGCATCGCGCATAGTATTTTGTTGATAAAGGAAACCAGGATTTGTGCCTGGCTCCACATTGTACCACGTACCCCATTCGTCGGGGATGAGCGCAACTTTTTTCGCTGGGTCATATTTATCCATTATGGCCGAATGCTTGGTGAGTAATTCGTCCATAAAAAATGTTTTATAAACAGTAGTATGATATTCGGTTTCGTCGAATACAGTAGCCGAACCTTTGTCGGACCAATCGCGTGGCAAAGTATAATGGTGTAACGAAATACCATCCATGTGCTTAGTAGCACGTTTCATCATTACTTCAGTCCAGTGATAATCGTCGCCACTTGCACCACCTGCAATTTTGTACAATTTATTATCGCCAAAATCTCTACAATATGTTGAATAGCGCAAATACAAATCGGTGTAATACTCGGCCGACATGTTACCACCGCAGCCCCAGTTTTCGTTGCCTACGCCCCAAAACTTCACTTTCCAAGCTTTATCGCGACCATTCTGACGGCGCAAATTGGCCATTGGGCTTTCGCCATCGAAGGTGATATACTCCACCCACTTAGCCATTTCCTCGACACTACCGCTACCAACATTGCCACAAATATAAGGCTCGGTGCCCAATTGTTCGCAAAGATCGAGAAACTCGTGTGTACCAAAACTATTGTCCTCCACTACTCCACCCCAGTGTGTATTCACCATTTTGGGGCGTTTGCTACGTGGACCAATACCATCCATCCAATGATATTCGTCGGCAAAACAACCGCCTGGCCAGCGCAAGTTAGGAATTTGAATATCTTTGAGCGCTTTTACCACATCGTTGCGAATACCACGTGTATTAGGTATAGGAGAGTTTTCGCCTACCCAAAAGCCACCATAAATACAACGACCAAGATGCTCGGCAAAATGTCCGTAGATATGTTTGTCGATAACAGTTTCGGCCTTATCGAGCTGAAGCTGCAAAGGCTGCTTGTCGAGTTTTTGCGCCGAAGCTACTACCGAAGCAACAAAGATTGATACAATGAGAAATACTGATCTTTTCATTAAAAAATTGAATTAAAAAAATTATAAGTAAATTGAGTTGTTGAAATACAGTACGAATAACGAGAATTGAAACAAATTTGCATTATACAAAAATAATGAAACCGATTGAAAAACAAGTACCCCAAGCGTATACAAAATGAGGTATCAAATGTTAACTCTCATACATTACAAACAAAAA
>CAZEVV010000013.1:0-29717 GCA_964515675.1 uncultured Paludibacter sp.
TTGGCTTCGAGCGCATTCACTGTAGCCACTTGTTTCGAAACAACAGGCATAAGCAGCGAATTAAGCAGTTGCAACTGTGCACCTTCGCTTATTTCGAAATACAAACTACCAACCGACCGATTGTTCGGAAAGAAATAACTTCCTAAATCGGGATTGGGGCTTACAATAATTTTTTCGCCTGGGGCAAGTACAATATTGTCGCGAAACATAAAATCGTCGTGCGCATTCGAAGTACGCAAATGGAAATATGAAATGTCGGCCGCCAAAGTATTTGAAGTATTTTCGATTTCGACAAAATGCCTACGCCCAAATCGAAACACATTGCCTATGCGAAGCCGCTGCGCTACATTTGCATCGACATTGCCTTTGTTTATTGCATAAGATTTTGAGCCGTAATAATCAATATAAAAAATGCCATTAGGCGGAAAATTTTGCTCGGCACCCGTAAAGGTAAATGGAATAAGCTTACTCACAAACTTATTGGTGTTAATAGTATTAGCATACAATAGGTCGGCAGCCGCCATATCGCTATGCTGTCCGTCGTCGTAAAGTTGCAATCGACTAAACTTGAATGGCTCCCCAAACCGATTAAAATTCACCGAGTCGGCAAAAAACATATTCACGGGCTGCACAACAGGCGATTTAATTCGAAATGTCATAATAGGATTTGCTTCGGTAGGATATGGATTGAGCACTTCGAGGTCGTAAAGCGGATGACGCGCTGGCAAAGGATTGTTTTGCAAAAACACTTTTCGGTTGGCCATAAACCATTTTATTTGCGGTATGGCATTATCAAATTGCGTGTTTGTGGCTTCTTTCATTGGGTCGGCATATACCGACGATTTTATTCTCTGATAAGTGTTATCAATTAAAGTATCGAGAAATGCATAGCCTATGTTCAACACCTTATTTATCTCGGTCTGAAACTGCGCTTTGTAGGTAGCATTTTCGAGCAAACGTTGCAAAACCACTTGATATTCGGGTGTAAAAGCATCCCGCATATTATACTCAGTTTTCGAAGGTGTAAATTCGCCAATAGCAGTATTGCCAAACGAACCCTCATTGTCCCACGGAAAAAGTTCAAACTTTTGCGAGTTACTATTTTTATTTAGAAAAATATTTTTTGTAAAATTATCCAAATCGACAAAAACAAAATGTACTGCAAAAAAAGTAATGAAATTATCAATCTCAATTAAACTTTGCACCGTTTGGTCAAAATCGGTTTTGCTCAAATACATCATTTTATTAAAAAAAACTCTTAACTCATCATAAGTCGGATCGCCGCCTTCTTCAATTTGCCAAATAATTCGATAATAGTCGTCGCGCACAGCAGGTGCCATAAGTGCACCATGGTTAGTAGCTTTATACAAAGCAGTTGCTTGGCGTCCATTACGAGTCAGAAAATCCCTATCGATTTGTTCAACTTGCGTGTAAACACCATATGGCTCACCATTTACTTCGTAGGTAACATGTTGAATTTTGGAACTTGGCAAACCTAAATAATCAAATAGTTTAAGTATCAGAAAATTTCTCATGGCCGATGGGTCCTTAAAATCGGCATGCAGATTTATACGTCGTGCTCCAAAAACATTGTTGTTATTACCGAACTTAATGGCCCAACTTTTTTTCGGGTAATTCAAACTAGTAGAGCCTTTAAAACGCGCCTCTACATTATAAGTAATACCATTTACTTCGAAAACTGCTGGATAATAAGCTTCCTCATTAGGATTTGCATACATTGCATCTAAATCGGCACTTGCAATAGTGAGTTTGTAATGCGCCAAATTTTGTGCTAAAAAAGGTAGTGCAGAAAGCATGTACAACAAAACGAGTAGATTTCTTATCATAATATTATATTTTCGATTGACAAATAAAAACATTTAACAGATATTCAACAAACAAAACAGATATTTTGTTTAGGTATCTTGCAAAAAACTTTATCTTAACCAAATATAGCTATAACAATATGACAATTGAGCCAATCCCTATTTCAATTCAAAAAAAACGGATTTCTGCCACTACAAAGCCTAACGAACTATTTCAACTATTAAACTTTGACTTCTAACACCTAGCGCTGATGTTCAAAAGATTAAATAAAAACCTGAAATTTAACCATTTATTTTGGCTCATTTGCCAAATAGAAATCGGCAAATTGTCGGTCGACATCGGAAATATGCACTACGAACCATTTGCGTAAAAACACAAGCATTTGTTCGTCGACCACATGATTACCATAAGAAAACGATTGTTTAAATTCATGAATCTTTTGTACAAAAAATCTATGTTGTGCTACATGCCGTTCCATATCTGGAAAGTGCGATACCGACATCATTTCCTCCTCAATTTTAAAGTGATAAACCGAATAGGCTTCGAATTCATCTAGCAACTCTTTGATTACCGCTTTTTTTTCTTTGGTTGATGCGTATATTCGTAACTCTTCGAGCAACTTAAAAAACTTTTCGTTATGAAGGTCAAGTTCCTTTATTCCAAACGAAAGATAATCAGTGATAGTGTTTAATTTGTGATTAAAATTATGAAACATCTCATTTCATTTTCGTAAATTATTACTAGAAATTCCCTATAAACTACACGTTCATACAGCTAGCTTATTTCGAACAACGGTTCATAATCAATAATGCGCAACAACTCTTTCATAAATGCTATCAAATATTTGACTTTAGTTAAATTATGTATTGCATAAAATGCAAAAACAGCCACAAAGATACTATAAAACAATCACATAAACAAACAACCCACATAACGAGAACAATAATGGATTGTTAATATAACCTTTTTTAATATTGAAAAGAAACAATTATCACTCGTAAAACATTTGAAAATCCGCACTGACAAAGGCTAAGCAACAATCAAAATATTGTTTATTACACTGAGTTGTTTTTATCAAAAAATCACACTTTTCGCTGCTTTTTTTTTAAGCAAACAACTTTTGCGGCAGAAAAATCATATTAAACTGTATAAAATTCAATTACGAATTTTCAATCTTAATCAATTTTTCGGAAAAGAAATGTCCACTAATTTCGATAACTAAAAAATAAAAACCTGGCTTTAAATCGGACATTTCAATAATCTTGCTTGTGTTATTCAAACGATAGTTTTTGATTAATCTCCCCGAATTGTCCATTAAATTAATTGACGAAATATTCATTTCCGACTCAATATTAATGCTATCAACTACCGGATTTGGAAAAACTTTAAATATTTTCTCGTTCACAGCGGCATTGTGTGCATTCTTTTTCAGCACATTAACGCTCACTGTGGTCGGTTTCGATAAGGTTTGCCCATCAAACAATGCATATTTAAAGCTATCGTAACCAATGTAGCCGTCGTTAGGTATGTACACAAAACTTCCGTCGGCCGACAGTTCGACAAAACCATTGCTTGGGCCATCAGTAAGCACAGCAATGAGCGCTACGCCGTCCATGTCAAAATCATTTTTTATCACACCATCAACAGCATTTACCCTAAAAATGGCAGCATCATCGGCTTTTGTATATACATCGGGCATGGCTACGGCAGGCGTGTTAAATTGTGTAAGCTGATAATACATAGCCCAATATGCAGGCTTCAACACTTCATCAACATCAGTGCGCAAAACTTTATCCCAATGCGGCCACACAAATCGATTGCTCGTTGAAAAAATGTTGTTTTTATACGATACACTTAATGCAACACCATCCGATGTGCGTGATTCATAAGCAGGGGTGGACTTATCATCATGAAAAACAAGCATTTTACTTGGATCGGTAAAATTTATTAATGTCCACGGCATACGTATATGCAATGATTTTTCATCTATCATTACTGCATCTTTCGAAGATGGTGGTTGTACCGATATATTCACTTTCAAATCGCCTATATATTGCACATCCATGTGTCCGGTATTGTTTTTCCAACGCACAATTTTCCACGGCGCACCATTTGTTGCTGTACTTTGATGCTTCTGCTCGGGTGTTGTTTCACGATGCCAAAGCGCATACAAATCGTAAGCTTCGGTTACATAAAGCCGCGCCGAATGTCGCGTAATGTGCAACACAAACTCGGCGCCATGACTAATAATCTGTCCGTTAGGCAAACGAACTTCGCCCAAGGTAGCATCATATGTATCAATGGCCACCCACATTTCATCCAAAATTTGAAACTGTTGGTTCAATTCAATTTTGAATTCCAAAAAATCATAATTCTGAAGAACATAAAGTTTCGAAATCAAAGCATTGGGTCCAAAATCGCGCCACAATTGCCATTCGCGTTTCGCCTCGTATTTCTTCAATCCAAAATTTTGCTCAGCAGCAGTAACATTGTGCCACAGCACACGCTCACCATTATCAACGGGGTCGGTAATCCAAGTTTTTTTAAACCACTCGTCGAGCCACGCAAAATGTATTCCGCCACCCAATTTCGCATCGCTTATCGATTTGAGCAAACGTATGTTCGCTTCGCCTTGCTCTATCTCGTCGTAACCACCATGATTCATACCCGACGACGTGTAATGCGCAACGCCCCAGCTCGAAGGCACACCATATTCGGCAATTATCAAAGGAAAATTTTTGTAATGCGACTTCAAATCGATAAGATATGCCAAATAACTATTGGGACCAAATTTATCGAAAGTACCATTATATTTGGGCGAAGCGCCAATAAAATCGGGGTAATAAGGATAAGCATGGTAACTAATAAACAATCCTGCTGGCGCATCAACGTAGCGAATTTTCGACAAATCGACCGAGGCGGTATCTTCGCTGCGGTTGGGTTCGCTAGGATGATGCAGTGGATCGAGCGTTGGCCACGACGACATGCTCACAGGCCGTTGGGTATTGTACTTTGTTCGCTCGTAGTCAACCAAATAATCGAGGTGCGAAGTAAACCACGCTTCGGTAGGGCTCGCATTTTCAATTGAAAACACTTTTCCTTTGAATGCATTTATGGCTGCATTTTTTTCGTTAGTTACCAAAACTTCTTCGGGATATACTTCACGTCCAATAATATAACCAATATTCCAACGCGACACATCGGACTTATACTCGCCATAAGCCTTCCCAAAACGCTGTGGGATAGTTCTTTTGCCATGTACACAATCAATATTTTCGCGTATCTCCACCCTGAAAGTATCGGTCATAAAATACAAATCATCTTTATAGCCATCGAGCTCTTCGTTGAGCCAAACGCCTTGAAAAAAGAAAATTGGATGCTGTGGATTGGCGAGGTTATAGGCCAACAATTCGTCGTAAAACTGCGGACGATGCAATGTGTAAATTCTTATTGAATTGAACCCTGCCTCGCGTATTTCGGCAAACCACTGACGATATTGCTCGGCTGTGGCATCCATTTCGCCCGGATATGTACCTGGACGTGCAACACCTAAATTCACACCCTTCACAAAAAAAGCTTGAAAATCTTCGCCATCCCATACTGTAATAAAATCCTTATTTACACTAAAAGGCAGTGTTTGAGCATTTTGGCTTAAATTAAATAAAGCTAATAATATTGTTACTAAAATATATTTATTCATTATTTTCGTCTTAACTTAATGTAATCGGCATATTGCTTATCTTGTTCAGATATGTGTACAACAAACCATTTACGCAAAAAGTTTAACATTTGCTCATCCACCATTTCGTTTTTATATTCAAGTGCCTGTTTAAATTCGTCGAGCTTTTGCTTAAAAAACAAATGTTGCTGCATGTGCACTTCATACAATGGGAACTCGCTTTTTTTCATCATACGCTCTTCGGCCACAAAATGATATGTAGCATAAGCACTGAATTCTTCTAGCAAATTTTCAATAAGCAGTTTATTATCTTTATTCGCTGAATAAAGGCGTAGTTCGTCGAGCATTTTGAAAAACTTCTCATGCTGTAAATCAACAGTTTTTATGCCCAACGACAAAAAATCTGACATATCATTTATTTTCTCATTTATATCTTTCGCCATATTTTCAATACCAATAATTAATTCGCTATTATGCTTTTTTAAATCCCTTACGTGTCATTTCGCCCCATACTTTCTTCTTACTGCCAAAAAAAGCATCAATATTTCCGCTTATCGAATAAAGTAAATTAAGCGGCTGATATATAAACATTTCAATTGTTGCAATCCAATAGGCTTTAGCCAAGTACCTAACACCTTTGTACTTATTAAAAGTAAAAGCCTCATAGAATATGGCAAAATAAGTATACATTGTTGCAAAACCCAACACAAACAATATCATGGTAAGAAACACTTGCACATTGAGCATGCCCAAAATTGTAATCAATATTACATATGCCATACCAACAAATTGAATTACAGGTGCCATCCACTCGAAAAACACCCAATATGGAAAACTCAGCAAACCTATTCGGCCGTATTTCGGATTGAAAAGCATACCTTTATGTCTCTGAATGGTTTCGATAGCACCGCGCGTCCATCTATTGCGTTGTCGCGACAAAATTCGTAAACTCTCGGGCACCTCAGTCCAGCAAAGCGGGTCGGGAATAAACGCAACTTTATATTTCTTTCTTTCAACATCGTGCATATAGCGTCGCATACGCACAACCAACTCCAAATCTTCGCCCACTGTACCAGTATCGTAGCCATGTACTGCCAAAGCTATTTTACGATCGAAAAGCCCAAATGCACCCGATATAATAAGTAATCCATTCACCTTGCTCCATGCCATACGACCCAATGTAAATGCTCTAAAATACTCAAGCACCTGAAATTGAGCCCACAAATTCTTCGGGAAATTAACCTTCTCGACCCTACCATTCACCACATGACATGAGTTGGCTACACGAACAACACCGCCCGAAGCAATTACTGTTACTTCTTGCTCTTCGATAAATGGTTTTACCATGCGCAACAAAGCATCCGACTCAATGATACAATCAACATCCATTGCTAAAAACAAATCTTTGCGCGATAAATTAATTCCCGTATTCAACGCATCGGCTTTGCCACCATTTTCTTTGTCGATAACCATCAAATGATTGTATGCCTTATTGCGCGACACATAAACGCCACGCACCTTAGCTGTTTTAATTTTTTCGTCGTAAACAATATTGCTTTTTACCAAATCAAAATGCTCGATAACAGTTTGCATACTATTGTCCTTACTGCCATCGTTTACTACAATTATTTCGAAATCGGTATATTTTAAATTGAGCAAACACTTTATGTTTTCAACTATAGTGGGCTCTTCGTTGTATGCCGGCGCAATGATAGATATCGAAGGCAAGCGATCGAATGACAACATACTATTGTAATCGACAAAACGATTCTTTACCATATATTTGCGTAACTCGAGTACCGACAATATGGCAATAAACACATATGATGAAAAAATCAAACATGCATAAATAAAAAACAACAAATTGAATATCTCAACCAATTTAGCTGCAAACATATATATTCAGCATTTAAAAAATTACTATTTAATAAAATTAAGAGCATCAGTTCGTTGTCAAACTTTTACGCGACACAAAATTGTTCTCATTACTAAGTTACGCATTTTAAAACATCAAATTAAAATCAGTAACTTGTCGGTATGCCATCACAATCATCGGATCATCCAACTCTTTACACTTCATGAATGTTGGCATATCGTTTCGCAAAAATGCTTCCAGTGCCTTTGTTTTCTCGGTCATTGTGCCTGCAATAAGCAACCAACGCAAAAAACTCGACACTGCCATCGTATATCGCGCATTCACAATTACTTCAAGAATTTGTGCTTGTGTAATTTGCGAAAACGAATTGTATCGATAAATGAGTGTTTGCACTTCATTATCATTCTCTAAAAACATTGCAAATGTAATATATGCTTCTTCTTGCACTTCGTTATTGTCCGACTTTAAAAGCTCCATGACCTTTGGTTTATAATCGAACCTATCATTTATCTGAATAAATTTGAGGGCAACAAGCAACAAGTCGGGACGTTCCGACTCAATAAGTCCATCGTAATTGATATCGCCTAATTTTTTGCCATATTTGATAACTATATTATAGTCCCACTTGCTCAACTTCGATTTTCTTTCCAATAAAAAGCTCAAATCAGTTGTTTTGTTTATTTCGAGATACGACTGCAAAGCTTCCGAGCGATAAATTGAGTTCTTGCTATTGAGAAACCTCACAAGAAAACCTTCGTGTTCCTTCAACTGAAACAAACCTATACTTCGAATGGCATAAGCTTTATGCTTCACATAGGGCGAGCGCATGTATAAATATATCAGTTTTTTTACTTTTACCAACACAAATATACTAATACAACGGTTATAAACCTTGCCTTTAGTAAGCAAAAGCACTTCGCGCAAACCATCAACAAAATATTGCAACATTTGATTGGCATAAAAGAATTTAGCAAAGGACCAAAATATCTTTCGTTGCTTAATATCATTCACTTCGCCAGCCAAATAAGCAAAAACTTCCACCTTCATCCTATCGTAGATAATGGTCTTCTGCCTTTCGGAAAAACTTTTATACCAAGTGTAAAAAAATATATAAAGCGTTTCGACCACAATTAACACAAAGAAAATCACCAACAACACATGCACCGTATACAGCCAAGCATCGAGTTCCGAAACATTATATTTCAACCCCAATATCTCGGTCAAATTTATATAAAAAACCTCGTTTGGCTTGAGTGCAAAAAAGAGCATAACAATGGCTATCCAAAAGCCCAAAAACAACAGTCTTTTGAATATAAATTTTAAATAAAGTCCCAACACCCTAATCATTCAACCCTTTTTCTTTAAAATTTAATCCTATACGAAACATCAATTGCTAACCTGCTACGAAACTCACTTCCACCCGGTACCACAAACTGTTCGTACCCATATGCAGCGGCAAGCAACAAATCGGAACTTTGATTCAAACGCCAACTTTTTTCTATGCGAATTTTGTACGACGACAATTCGTTGAATCCACTTTCTGTAGTTGTCGAATACATGTCGTCAGGCGAATTGCCCGCCAAAAGCTCCACACCCCAAAAATCGCGTACAGTTTTTCCATATTTTCTGTATTTTAAACTAACCGAAAGCGACTGCATATCTTTTTTTATTACCCAAAATGGCCGAAATGCTAGCCAACCCTCGCCAATATATCCACCCAAATGCCCAGTGACGATAAAAACATCTGTCTTTTCGGTGTTATGCGGGTCGTTATCAACATTATAATAATGTAAATATCGTCCACCAACCGACGATTCGAGCTTTGCACTTATCGGAAAATAATACTCTAAACCAATGCGATGTTGAGGAAATAATGTATAGTTCAAACCCATACCAAAATTGGCATAAATATAATGCCTATCGGCAACATATAAATAATTTGTCGTTTCAACCTGCAAGTCATTCAATCCAAACCTGTTAGCATAATTCACTCCAACACCATATGTATTTCGATTAGGTTTATAGCTATAACCGACACTCGCCAAATGTTGTGGACCTGCGTTTTTGCTAAACATGTCGATGCTATAACCAATGGTGAGCGCACTTTTTTGCAACTGCTCAAGTGCAATAGCTACAAGCCCTTGAATTGCAGGTTGCTGTTTCACTTCTTTGTCATCCGTACTCTTATAAGCTTCATATGTCTGCTCGTATTTTCCAAGCTCGTTGTAGGCAATCATTCTTTTCTGAAGTAAATTCAATGCATCTCTATAAACGTCATTCTTAGCTCTTTCGGCAATAAGCAATAATTCGCTGAATTTCTTATTGGCAATCAGAATATTCATATACGAGCTATAAAAATCATCATCGCGTGGTTGCTGAATGTTTGCCTTTTCAATCCATAACAATGCTTTTTCGTTCTCGCCACTCCAAAAATTGAGATTAGCCATCATAACTAAAGCATCGGTGCGCACACTATCAACAGCAAGCACCTGAAGTACTATTGTTTGTGCTTCGGCATAATTAGCACTTTGTGCAGCACGTGATGCACGAGCAAGCAAAGCATCGTTGTCGACTTGTGCAGGCAAAGCACTTGTGAACAACAAAAACATAAATGCAACTATATATTTAAAATTCAACATCTTCAATCATCAATTTATTATTAATAAGCATTACAATCTCCTGAGCTAAAAGCTCGGGATCAAAAGGTCTCGAAATAATTCTATTGGCACCCACATCCATAATTTTCGACACATACTGCGCGGCAACTATCTCCGAAACAAACCAAATGGGCATTTTATAATGCAAAACACTGCGCAACACATTTACCAAATCGATGGGCGAAATGCGTTCGATATTGGCATCGATTATAATTAAATCAGGCAAAATGCCATTATTAGTTGTTTCGGCATTATAAACATCATGCACAAACTCAACTTTGCGCAAAATGCATTCTTGTTTTAATTGCTGCACAAAAGTTTTGAAAAGCAAATAAAAAAAATCATCATTGCTCACAACATGCACCAAGCCTTTATTACTATTGTTTTCCATTTCGCTTAATATCTCTTTTAAGTATGGTTGTAATCAATGGTCTGTAATATTCCCAAAAAAAACTATTTCGTTCCATCTTATCTGTACCATATGTCAAACCAGTAAAATAATGAATTCCTCTAAAATACGAGCTATTAAAATGAATTGGATTATCGGAAAAATCGCCCGCCATGTAATAATACAATGAATCTTTTGCAATGAGCAAAGCAGGAAATTCGGTTGGGATATTCCAATAATTCAAAATCTTTCGTCCCTCAGCATTAGGCGATAACTCATAAGTAGATGCCTCAATCAAACTTGAATCTGCCCTTACAATATCAAACCAAAATGGATATTTAATTCGTTTTATTATGCCGTAAGCATTGGCATATGTGTCGTCTGTATTTATAAATGGCAAATCAATGTTCAAATGGGTCGAGTCTTCCAACACTACCACCCTGTCATCGTTTCGCACAAAAGCTATGCCCGATTTCCGATGTGGCCATTCACCATACTGCTCCATATGATTGTTTATAAGCCAGCGGGGTATGTCTTTATTGCGCAAAGTATCTAAGTCGTCGTAATAGCGGCCTACCCAACCACTCCATTCTAAACCAAAAAAGTTTTCGTATTTTCGCCTCAGAGCATTTGAAGTGGGCGATGCAATCATATTAAACTCATTCAGAATTAACTTTTTGGCGGACCTCATTTTTTTCAGAAACAACAGTTCCTGCTCAGTCATACCGCCATAAATTCGCTGCGAACGGTTCGACATATAACGTTCATCTTTTATCTTTTCGGGAAAATAGGTTGCATCCCACTCGTTGTGATAAACGCCATACAAGTCGGTATAATACACCATATCATATTTAGCAACCAAAGCATCCAGTTCGTTCTCGTTGAGGGCTTCAATATCTTTAATCTTGTAATCGCCTTTGCCTAAAGGGAAAAATCCATAGTAATTTTTTTGTGGATTGTGAGCGCCATATTGGCTGTGATGTATTTTCTCGTGATTGATAATCCACGAAAACGATAAATGTTCTTGTACCAATGGCAATAATACTGTTTTATCTAAAATAAACACATTATAGTTTTGCACAGGTTTCAAAAGCCATGCAACCCACATCCATAAAGGTGTAAGAAGTACGAATATCAGCAAAAATATGAAAATATTTCGTCTCATTTTATCAACTTGTTTTGTAAAATTCTAAACTATGCAAAAGCACACAACTAGTAAATTGTTACAGCATACTTTGAGTTAAAATTTATTTCAATTTTACTCATTAATTAGCGAATTGTTATATTTTTGCAGCCAATTTGCGAAGTTTCAATTATTATATAAAACTTAAGTAAAAAGCAATAACAACACTATCACTAACTGGAAATTATACGACAACAAAAGTAGTGTTTTTTTTGCACAAACCGCATAGTAATATGCAATAGTTAAAGGAAAACAACAAAAAAACACAATTATTTAAGAAACTCATATAAAAAGTATTACAAACAAGATATAAAAAAACAATTGATATATTTTATCAAAAAAAAGAAACAGACACAACAAAAATGAACTCAAAATCAGCCTTTAAAACAGTTACAATTACATTTATAGTAATTGCATTGAGTGCTTGTAAAACACTTAACATTCAAGCACCTAACGAAGCTTACTTAGCCCCAAAAGGCAATACAATAAGTTCCGAAATTCCCGTTAACATCGCTTTGAATGTAAAAAAAATTGAGCAAAGCATCAATCAAAGCTTGAATGGGCTACTGTTCGAACAAGATAATATCAACAACCAAGATTTAAAAATAAAAGTTTGGAAAGCCAAAGCATTTCAAATTAAAACCATTAACGATGCCATTGAATACACTGTGCCGATAAGAATTTGGTCGCAGTTTGCATGGAACTTCGACCGTTTCGGGCTATCATTGAGCGACAAATATGAAGCCAATGGCTCGCTTAACCTAAAATACAGAACAACAATGAGTTTCGACAAAAACTGGAAAATAAGCACCAACACCACGGCCCTTGGCTACGAATGGATTGAAACTCCGCGCATTAGTGCAATGGGCGTACGCATACCTGTAGCTGGCATTGCTAATGCAGCGCTTGCTCGTAGCGAGAAACTTATTAGTACCGAAATTGATAAATACATTGCAAGTCAACTTAAAATTAAACCCGAGGTCGAAAAGCTTTGGGGCGAACTACAAAAGCCATTAAAAGTGAACGATGCATATAATTTGTGGCTACGTGTGCAACCGCGCGACTTCTTTGCGGCGCCTCTCAAAAGCGTTGGCGATTTCATTGTTCTACAAATGGGCATCACGGCTGGTATCGAAACATTTATTGGCATAAAACCTGATGCGCTCGACAAAAAACCATTAACTCAATTAAGTATAAAAAACAAACCTGCCGATGAGTTCCGAATGAATATTGCCACCGACATTTCGTTCGATGCCCTAAGCAACATTGCTAAAAACGAATTAAAAGGTCAGGTTTTTAAAGATGGCAAACGCCAAATCGAAATTACCGACATATCGATTTTTGGCAACAACGACAAGGCAATTTTTGTACTCGATGTTATTGGCTCAATCAAAGGACGAATATATTTTAGTGGCAAACCGGTTTACAATAGCGTAAAAAAAAGTATCGAAATTATTCAACCCGAATTTGATTTACAAACAAAAAATGCGCTCCAGAAATCGGCCAGTTGGTTGGCTGGTGGTATAATTTTGCAAAAAATCGCACCATACCTCAGCTATTCGGTGAGCAGCGATTTAGAAAGCCTTAAAACACAGTCGAAGACAATGCTCAACAACTACCAGCTTTACGAAGGCATTAACATTAGAGCCTCCATCAACGATATAAATGTGTCGGGAATTGAGATTGTAAAAGGTGCATTTCGCATGAACTCCATTTTGTCGGGAAAAGTGAATGTTGATATTGGCGATTTGAAGTTTTGATAAACAATTAAAAATGGTGACCGTTGCATTTACTGAAATGAAAATCGAGGTTCGGAAACACGAAACAAAAAGCATATATCAAAAACGACAACATCATAATTTTACACAGTAAATTGATGTTTTGAAATAATTTAACAAGCTAAAATAAAACACATAAATATACATTTTCAGATAATTATTAATTTATTTTTGATTAGCTATTGCAAATTAAAAAAAAAGATATAATTTTACGGCGATATTTTTTTAAATAAAAACCTCTAATTTATCTATTTTATGTCTGTAAATAAAGCTATCCTTATTGGAAATGTGGGTAAAGACCCAGAAGTTCGTTATCTCGACAAAGACGTAGCAGTTGCGCGCTTTCCATTAGCAACAACTGAGCGTGGTTACACCTTGCAAAATGGCACTGTAGTTCCCGAACGTACCGAGTGGCACAACATTGTGGCATGGCGTGGTTTAGCAACTATTGCCGAAAAGTACATTAAAAAAGGTGACCCAATCTACATTGAGGGAAAAATCACTACGCGTTCGTATGAAAAAGATGGCATTAAGCGCTACACAACTGACATTATTGCTGACAACATTTCGTTGTTAAGTCGTAAATCAGAAAGTTCGGAGCAAAATGCAGGTGCAACAACCGTTGCAGAAACAGCACCTGTCGACATTCAGCCAATTCCACCTGTCGAAGACGATCTTCCATTCTAAGGAACATTGAATCTAAACCGTATTGAAATTAATCAATACGGTTTTTTTATATCAAAAAAAAGATTTTACTGTATTTGCTGCAAAACCAAACGAATTTTTTCGTAGGTTTTTATCGTATTCGACACCAAAGGCAAGCGCAATTTATTTTCGATAAAACCCATAACTGCAAGCATACTTTTAACTCCTGCTGGATTTCCTTCGACAAACAACAATTCGATAAGTTCGGTAAAACGATGGTGAATGGTGCGTGCACTTTGATAATCGCCCTCGAGCGCTAAACGCACCATGCGACTAAACTCGCGAGGAAAAGCATTGCCAATAACCGAAATTACTCCTACGGCACCCAATGTAATGAGTGGAAATGTAATGCCATCGTCGCCCGAGATGACCATAAAATCGGCTGGTTTATTTTTAATTATATCGTCGATTTGCGAAAAAACACCCGACGCTTCTTTAATGGCAACAATATTCTGAAAATCGTTGGCCAAACGTATTGTTGTTTGTGCCAACATATTCACACCCGTTCGTCCAGGCACATTGTAAAGTACAATGGGCAATGTAGTTGCTCGTGCTATTGCTGCATAATGTTGGTAAATTCCCTCTTGCGAAGGTTTATTATAATAGGGTGTAACCGACAAGATGGCATCAACGCCTTGCAAATCGGCAGTATTTAGTTTATCAACGATAGCCTTTGTATTGTTGCCTCCGACGCCAAGCACAATAGGCAATCGACCTGCATTGCAATCAATTATGAAGCGTGTTACTTGCTCTTTTTCAGCCTCTGTAAGTGTGGGCGTTTCGGCAGTTGTGCCACAAACCACCAAGTAGTCGGTACCATTTTTAACCTGATACTCCACCAATCGCGACAATGCCTCAAAATCTATCGATTCGTCCGTTTTAAATGGTGTAATCAAAGCTACACCCATACCTGTTAGTTTATTGTTAATCATCTTTTAGTAGCGAAAAATTCAAATTTATTGCAAAAATACACTTTTAATCATTAGTTTGTATCTTTTTTAAGTAAAAAATCATTTGATTGTAAACAAATGTAGTGTTTATTGTCATCTCCAATTCCTCATCCTGTGTTTGCAATTGCTCAAAGTCGATAACAAAATCGTGCACTTTATCAAAGCCTATATGTGTTCCCACCTTACAACTTGCATTGGCATACAATGCAAGATACTGAATAAAAACAGTTTTTTGTAATGATAAATCGAGCATCAAATCAAAATGCTGACCCTGCAACTCTTCGACATAATTTTGCTTCGGACACAAGCTAAAATCAGCATCTTGCTTGTTCAGTATTCGAAAATCGGGCAACATAGCTGTTGTTATTTCTTTTTTATTGATATAGCCCCATGCCGAAACTTTTTTCCCATCGTTGCGCAAATCATTAATTATACGACGCACTTCGGGGTTTTTCTCCGAATAATCGCTCTCGAATAAAATGAGTATCGATTGTGCATTTTTATAATCGACAAACGATTGTTCGCGCGTTGTTTCACGCAAAAACTTTTGCGCTCGGCGTTTGTAAAAAAAATCAACAATTGTGTCAAGCAATTTCATTACCAATAATTTATATAAAATTTTATTCTACAATACTTAATATCACATCATTATGCAGTTTTTTTTTGCAACCGCATTCTCAATCAAAAAAAACGAATATGCTGCAATAAATCGAATAAAAACTTAATGCACTCATACACTCGTAATTATATCGAAAAAAACAAAAAATCATTTTAACGCAACACAAATCGCCACAAAAAAAATGCGTTAAATCAAATTTTTGTCACAAAGTTAATCATTATTTTGTGAAAAACGAAAGTATTTAAAACTCAAGTCGCGTTTGTTGCTGTGTGTCAACACTTTTTTTCTGTTGTACTAAAGACTGTGCCCCGTAAGCTATCATTGCAAGAAACTCAGTTTCCGAAACTATTTTAATACCTAAACTCTCGGCTTTTTTAAGTTTTTCAGGCCCCATATTTTCGCCCGCCAACACAAAACTTGTTTTCGACGAAATACTACCTACATTTTTACCTCCATTTGCTTCGATTATGGCCTTATATTCGTCGCGCGAATGTTGCGTAAACACACCGCTAATCAAAACACTTTGTCCCGACAAAACATCGCCTTTCACTGCTGCCCCATCATCTTTTTGCTCGAAGTTTACGCCTGCAAGTCGCAACTTTTCAATCACTTGCATATGACGTTCGTCGGCAAAATAATCGAGTACACTTTGTGCTATGCGTTCGCCAATTTCATCAACAGCCACAAGCGATTCGTAATTTGCCACCATAAGCGCATCGATATTTTTAAATGCAGTGGCTAATTTTTTAGCAACAGTTTCGCCTACATATCTAATGCCCAAGGCAAACAATACTTTTGCAAAAGGTGTCGATTTGGTGGCTTCAACCGACTGCATGATATTAGCAGCCGACTTGCTACCCAAACGCTCCAAGCCAGCAATTTCAACTTCGTTAAGCGAATAAATGTCGGCAATATTTGTCAACATTTTATTCTCGTAAAGCAAAGCAATTGTTTCGCTTCCCAAACCATCAATATTCATGGCTTTGCGCCCAACATAATGTTCGATTGCCGCTTTAATTTGGGGCGGACAGCTCGTATCGTTGGGGCAATAGTGCGCTGCTTCGCCCTCGATACGACGAAGTAAAGTGCCACACTCAGGACAATTTTCAACAAACCTAAGCTTTTCGGCACTTTGGTCACGCGCATTTAAGTCGACACCAGTAATTTTGGGAATAATTTCGCCGCCTTTTTCAACATACACCATATCGCCAATATGCAAATCGAGGGTATCAATTATATCGGCGTTGTGCAACGAAGCGCGGCGCACAACTGTACCCGAAAGCTGCACAGGCGCAAGATTAGCAACAGGCGTAACTGCTCCGGTGCGTCCTACCTGATAGCTAACCGACAAAAGTTTGGTGCTTGCTTGCTCGGCCTGAAACTTATATGCAACAGCCCAACGTGGCGATTTTGCGGTAAAACCTAAATTTTTCTGTTGCAACAAACTATTCACTTTTATAACAATACCATCGGTGGCAACATTCAAGTTTTTGCGCTCAACATCCCAATATTCAATAAAATCGGTCACCTGCTCAATTGTTTTACAAACGCGCGTAGCATCCGACACTTTAAAGCCCCAAGTGCGAGCAGCCTCCAATGCATCGGAATGATTATCGAAAAGCCCCAATTCGCTCGGTATATAATACAAAAATGCATCGAGCTTACGCGCTGCCACTTGTGCTGGATTTTGAAGTTTCAAAGTCCCCGAAGCCGAATTACGAGGATTGGCAAAAGGCGCCTCGTTATTTTTAACTCTCTCATCGTTTAGCGCATCAAACACATCCCACGGCATCAATATTTCGCCTCTTATCTCAAGTTTTGCAGGATAATTTCCCTTCAATCGAAGCGGAATGCTACGAATGGTTTTTACATTTGCAGTTACATCGTCGCCCTTTTCGCCATCGCCCCTTGTGAGTGCTCGAACAAGCAAGCCATCTTCGTAGGTCAACGAAATGGATGAACCATCATACTTTAATTCGCATACAAGCTCAAAACTTTCGTTCAATGCCTTTGCTATTCTATTGTAAAAATCCTGCAACTCTTGCACCGAGTATGTATTGGACAGCGACAACATTGGGTAGGCATGCGCATATTGCACAAAACCTTCCGAAATGTCGCTTCCCACCCTTTGTGTAGGCGAGCTTGGATCGAAATATTGTGGGAATTGAGTTTCCAAGTCGATTAGTTCTTGCATTTTTTTATCAAACTCGAAATCACTTATCGACGGTTCCGAAAGCACATAATACTTATAATTGTGTGCATCCAACTCGGCGCGCAATCCTTTTATTTTCTCGAAATTATTATCCATTACATTTGAATTAAAAATAATGATTTATTTAAACCGCTTTTAATCAACATTATCGTATTGCTGAAACAAAAAGTTATTATACGGATAACGTTCAACATGAATTTCTTTTACTTTATTATAAATCACATCTTTAAACTGTTCGATATTGGTTTTATCTTTGGCCGAAATAAATATACAATTTTCGTTTAACTTCGACATCCATGTATTCTTCAAATCATCCAAGCTCAAATTTTCGCGCGTACTAGGCGTCAAGTCATCTTCTTCTTTCATCACATATGTAAATGCATCAATTTTATTGAACACAACTATCATAGGTTTTTCGACAGGATCAATCTCTTTCAATGTTTCGTTTACAATTTGCAACTGGTCTTCGAAATTTGGGTGCGAAATATCCACTACATGTATCAATAGGTCGGCCTCACGTACTTCGTCGAGGGTCGATTTAAATGATTGCACCAAATGATGTGGTAGTTTTCGGATAAAACCAACTGTGTCGCTCAACAAAAACGGAAGATTGTCGATGATAACCTTACGCACCGTAGTGTCGAGGGTTGCAAAAAGTTTATTTTCGGCAAAAACATCCGACTTACTCAACATATTCATTATGGTCGACTTGCCCACATTCGTATATCCTACCAAAGCCACACGCACCATCTGACCGCGATTTTTGCGCTGCGTAGCCATTTGCCTATCAATATCTTTTAAATTTTGTTTTAACAACGATATTTTTGTAAGAATAATCCGGCGGTCGGTTTCAATTTGCGTTTCACCAGGACCACGCATTCCAATACCACCACGCTGACGCTCAAGGTGCGTCCAAAGCCTTGTGAGACGTGGCAACATGTATTGCAATTGTGCCAATTCAACTTGTGTTTTAGCATTGGCAGTTTGAGCTCGCTTAGCAAAAATATCGAGTATCAAATTGGTTCTGTCCAAAATCAATACTTTTAGCTCAGCTTCGATATTACGCAATTGTTTTGGCGACAACTCATCGTCGAAAATCACTAAACCTATATCATTTTCGTCGATATAGTTTTTTATTTCCTGCAATTTACCTGGACCTACAAATGTTTTGGGATTTGGAAATTCGAGACGTTGAAAAAACTGCTTCACGGGTTTTGCACCCGCAGTGTCGGCCAAAAATGCCAATTCACTAAGGTATTCACGCGCACGAGTCTCGGTTTGCGTTTGTGTAATTACACCAACCAAAACCGCATTTTCTTGATATATTTCTGTTTTCATCTTTTTTTATTTTTATTGTTTTATGCCACTGAAATCGAAGTTTAAAAACTCGCATTTCATCATATTCGAAATCAGCTTCCAAGCAACAACCAGCTACAAACCAACAAATAAACAATCGCAAATGTTTCAAGCATATGACATCATAGCGAACTGTGAATTTGTAACAAATACGCTTTGCACAAAAAACTTTACTAAAATCTAAAACAAAAGCCGTTTGGAACTTCCAAACGGCTTTTATATCAACATTTCGTTATTTGTACAATTTTACTTAGGGTGTGTAAATAACTAATTCGTAATACTATTGCAAACGGAAGTTCACAGGCAAAGTATATTTCACACGAACCGCTTTACCACGTTGCATACCAGGTTTCCAGTTAGGCATCGATCTAATTACACGAATAGCTTCACGATCCAAACTTGGGTCAACACTACGCACAACTTCAACATCTACAATCGAACCGTCGCGATTTACCACAAATTGGCAAATAACACGTCCTTGTATACCATTTTCTTGTGCAATAACTGGATAGCGAATGTTATCGCTCAAAAATTTGAACAATGCTTGATCACCACCAGGGAATGTTGGCATTGTTTCTACAACCTGAAAAATTACTTGATCATCCTCTTCAACAACCTTTGGAGCTGCTACAGGAGCACTAATAACAATTTTATCCTTGTTATCTTCTGTCTCAATTTTAATTGTTTCGGTTTTCACATTATCCTCAACAATGTTAAGTTCTTCGATAACCTCAGGTACTGGAGGTGGCGGTGGTGGTGGCAATTCTTCTTGTGTTGTTTGAATTTCGATCTCATCTTCTAAAAGGAAATCGCTGTTGGCAACTTCGTAAACTTTCACTTCCGAATTCGTCCATTCCAACCCAATGTAAAGCAATGACAAAACCATTACGAAGCCCATGAGTAAAAAGAGCATTTTTTTGTCTTCAAGTGTAGCTTTGGGTGATTTTTTTACGTCCATATTCTATATTGTTTTTTTATTATTTTCTGAAAGGCAAATGTAATATAATTTTTTTAAAGTTCATTTGAATACATGCAAAAAATTAAAGATTATTTTAATACTGCAAACACCCGAAAAATGCTGCACCATATCACAACCCTATCAAAAACAAGCCATCCCTTTGAATTTAAATGCATTACATTAACAAAACACACATCAGGGCTCATTTTATTTAAATCTGTAAGTAAAAGGAATTATTTACAAAAAAAACTTCTAAATAATAGCACTTTAATATTACAGTTTGCATCTGGTATCAAAACGAAAGCAATCAAAAACAATTACGATTCATTTCAATTCAATTTTTAAAAAATTTTGAGTGCAAATTTACTAAAAAATTCATTGTCGAATACTATTAACGCTGAAAATTGTAAAAAATTCTCTCAAAACGACATTAATTAGTAAAAAAACAATACATTGTGCTTCAAAACTACATCTGAAGTTTGAAATTTATGGGCAATGTGTACTTCACCCTCACCGTTTTCCCATCTTGCCATCCTGGCGACCACTTAGGCATTAAATTAATAACGCGCAATGCTTCTTTGTCGAGATGCGGATCGACACTACGCACAACAACTGCATCTACAATTGTGCCATCTTTGTTTACTACAAATTGACAAATCACCCGTCCTTGTATAAAGTTTTCTTGCGGAATGGTTGGATACTTTACATTATCGCGCAAAAACTTATTCAAAGCTTGCTCTCCGCCAGGGAATATTGGCATACGCTCGGCAAAGTCAACTATTTTAAAATCGTCGGTACTTTCGGGCTTTGTAGGCAATGGCAATGGAATTACAATATCTTCGTTATTGGCCTCACTCGAAAAATCGACATTAGCCGTTTCTTTATTGTTGTCGACAATCACCAACTCATCTATCGATTCCATTTTTGGAGGAGGCGGTGGCGGTGGTAATTCTTGCGTTGTTGTGGGAATGTCAATTGGTTCGGGCATATCAACAAATCCTATTTGAGTACCGAACGGCTTATAACTTTTCGACCATTCGAGGGCAATGTAAAGTGTTGATAAAACAACTACGAAGCCAATAAAAAGAAAAATTGTTTTTTTGTCTTCGAGTTTTGCTGCATTTGATTTTTTAGGTGTCATAATAATAAATTTTAAAATGTTAGTTTTAGCCGAAAATCTGAAAAATAAGGCATTTCAATACGTCAAAAAAATCATTGAAATTATACGAAATCTTAATATTTCACTCTAAATATAATTTTTTTACATTTTTGCGTTTTATCATGCATGGTTCAATGCGCGTGGATTAGTATTTGTATTAATTTTGTATTATCTTTGAGTGCAAGTTTATAAATAAACAACAAAAACTTATTTTATTGGCTTCGTGCCACAATTATTTATTTATGAGATTTTTTAATAGAACGCATATATTATTGTTTTTATTACTTTTTTCAGCCAAAATATTTTCGCAGGCCGGAAAAGGAGTATATAAATTTCTCGACTTACCTGTTTCGTCGCGACTTGCAGCATTGGGAAGCACCAATGTATCGTTGCGCGATAACGACCTGAATTTTGCATTCCAAAACCCATCGTTACTGACCCCTGAATTGCATAATAGCATAGCAGTTAACATCTCAAATTATTTGGCCGACATAACTTTTGGTAGCGCCATGTATAGCAGGAAAATCGACGAAAAAAACTACATTGCAGCAGGTATTCAATACATCGACTATGGCAAATTTCGCCTAACAAACGAATTCGACACTTACGAAAACGACATTATTACTTATTTTGGCGCAAAAGATAAAGCACTTAACATGATATACGGCCGACAACTCAACGAACAATGGTCGGCTGGTGCTACGCTAAAGTTAATTGCTTCGAACTACGAATCGTATAGCAGCTATGGCTTTGCAACCGATTGGGGCGTAAGCTACAACAATACAGAAAAATTATTCTCGGCTGGCTTGGTGTTTCGAAATTTCGGCTCACAAATTAAGGGTTACTACTCCGACATCGACGGGCAACACTTTGAACCGCTTGCCTTTGACATACAGCTAGGAATATCGAAGAAATTAACGCATGCGCCTTTTCGCTTTTCGGCAACTTTGCACAATTTGCAACGCTGGGATTTAAGCTACGCTTCGAACATCGACAATACGCCAATATTTTCGACCAATACACAAAACAAAGATGAAATTAGCTTCTTCGATATGGCAATGAGACATGCAATTATTGGCATTGAGTTTTTACCTTCGAAAAACTTTTACGCTATTGCATCGTACAACCACAGGCGAAGTCGAGAAATGACTATGCCCGGTTTCAAAAGCATGGCAGGTTTTTCGTTTGGTGCTGGTATTAAGCTATCTAAATTCCAAGTTGGATTCGGAATGAGTCAATTTCAAGTACAAAACTTCAATTATCAATTTTCGCTTAGCACTTCACTTAGCGAATTTGGATTATAAAAGCGCAAAAACACTTTGGCGAAATTACAAATTTCATGTATTTTTGTAGCTCATAATAATTTGGAAAGGGTTTGAGATGTTGTGATTATTTTGAAAAAACTATTATTAAATGGGAAATAAAATATTTAAAACAACAATAACATTTCAATCATAAATATTTTGAAATACAGATAGCTACTATACTGTATTTCAAAACAATAAAAAAACACCCCTTCAATAATCAAATATAATTTTTTAATGAAAAAAATAATTGTAGCCATCGACGGATTCTCATCATGTGGTAAAAGCACAATAGCAAAAGCTTTGGCAAGTAAAATGGGTTATATTTATGTTGACACGGGTGCTATGTATCGCGCCGTTTCGCTTTTTTGCATGCAAAATGCTTGGCTCACAAACGATACGGCCGATATAACCGCCATCGAAAACAATATCGATAAAATTGCAATGCATTTCGAAACCAACAGCAACGGCAAATCGGAAATATTTTTAAATGGCGTAAATGTAGAAACCAATATACGCACACTCGAAGTTGCAAATGGGGCAAGCAAAGTGAGTACGATAGCGGCTGTGAGACATGCTTTGGTAAAGCAACAACAGCAAATGGGGCTTCAAAAAGGCATTGTAATGGATGGACGTGACATTGGCACAGTGGTTTTTCCGGATGCCGAACTGAAAATATTTCTAACTGCATCGCCCCAAATACGAGCACAACGCCGTTTCGACGAATTAAAACTAGCGAACCCAACACTGACTTTCGATGAGGTACTTGCCAATGTAAACGAGCGCGACTTTCGTGACCAAAACCGCACCGAAAGCCCACTCAAACAGGCTACCGACGCAATTGTAATCGACAATTCGTACTTAAGTATGCTTGAGCAACAAGCATTGGTTGAAGAATTATTTCTCAAAAAAATAGCTCAATAAATATTCAGCACCACAAGCTAAAATTATTCTGCGTTTTTTATATTTAACATTAAATTCGATTTAAACATCGAACATAAACAAAATTGTTATTGTTTTAAGTATCGAAAACTCAACTATAAAAGCATTTAGCGGCATGGTATGGGTTGCTAAATTAACGAAGAATGAATATGAGCAACATAGAAATTGACAAAAAATCAGGATTTTGTTTTGGCGTAGTAAAAGCCATCGATAAGGCCGAAGAAGAACTTGCAAAAGGAGGCATACTATATTGTTTAGGCGACATTGTACACAATGGCGAAGAGGTAGAGCGACTAGAAAAAAAAGGTTTAATAACTATAAATCATGAGCAATTTGCACAACTAAGCAATGCTCGCGTATTGTTGCGTGCGCATGGCGAGCCACCATCAACTTACGAAATTGCACAGAAAAACAATCTTACACTCATCGATGCGTCGTGCCCTGTGGTACTGAAATTACAATCGCGCATAAAAAAAGCATACGATACACGACCCGATGATGACACACAAATTGTAATATTTGGTCATCATGGGCACGCCGAAGTAAATGGACTTGTGGGGCAGATTGGTGGTAACGCAATCGTTATTGAAGATGAAACAGAACTGGATAAGGTTGATTTTAGCAAAGGCATAAGATTGTTTTCGCAAACAACAAAATCGCTTGATGGATTCAACAAATTAACACAAACTATTGGCGAAAAAATGCAAAATGACGCAAAATACGAATATTCCGATACAATTTGTCGCCAAGTTGCCAATCGTATCCCAAATATTAGTACCTTTGCAAACGAAAACGAAATTGTAATTTTCGTTGCAGGCAAAAAAAGCTCAAATGGCAAAGTTTTGTTCGATCATGCTAAATCCATAAATCCCAACTCCTATTTTGTTTCTGAAATATCGGACCTCGAAGGTATTGATATCGACTTAAACAAAAAAATTGGAATTTGTGGCGCAACATCAACACCGCAATGGCAAATGGAGAGAGTACAACAATATCTTCTTGAGCTGAAGTCTCGCGCAGTTTAAAGTGATACACACATAAATTTTCATAATTATTCCTATATGACAGCTCACAACATTAAATGCATTGGCATACTCACCTCGGGTGGCGATGCCCCTGGCATGAATGCTGCAATTCGTTCGGTGACTCGTGCAGCGATTTTCAACAACATCAAAGTTAAAGCCATTTACCGTGGCTACAAAGGATTAATTTCGGGCGAAATTGTCGAATTTCAAACCCAAAATGTTAGCAACATCATTCAACAAGGCGGCACAATACTCAAAAGTGCGCGCTGCAAAGAGTTTTTTACTTACGAAGGCCGCAAGCAAGCTTACGACAATGTCATAAAAGAAGATATCGACGCTTTGGTAGTGATTGGTGGTGATGGCACATTTACGGGTGCGCGAATTTTTGCGCAAGAATTTAACATTCCCATTGTTGGACTGCCCGGAACAATTGATAATGACCTGTATGGCACCGACACAACGATTGGTTACGACACGGCACTCAACACAATAGTTGAAGCGGTTGATAAAATTCGCGACACAGCTTCGTCGCACGAACGCCTTTTCTTTATCGAAGTTATGGGACGCGATGCAGGATTTTTAGCACTCAACAGTGCTTTGGCTTCGGGTGCTGAGGCTGCCATTATACCCGAACTCGAAACCAAAGTTGACCAACTGAAAGAACTCATAGGCAATGGATTTCGAAAATCGAAAAATAGCAGCATTGTAATTGTTGCCGAAAGCGAAATAACAGGAGGCGCTCAAGGTTTGGCTGAACGCATGCGCATTGAACACCCCGAATACGATGTGCGTGTAACAATTCTAGGCCATATACAAAGAGGCGGTTCGCCAACGGCTTACGACAGAATTGTGGCAAGTCGTATGGGTGTTGCTGCTATCGAAGCACTTATGGATGAACAAAGAAACATTATGATAGGCTTAGTAAACAATAATATTGTACACGTACCTTTCAACAAAGCCATTAAAGACGACAAGCCTGTCGACAAAAGTTTACTCGGCGTTGTTCAAACACTTTCCATTTAATATTTTAATTAAATGCTCAAACAAAAAAAGCAGTTTTGAATGGTCAATTCCATCGCAAACTGCTTTTTTTTGTTCGTGTTTTGAACAATTAATTATCGTACAACAAAATGTTGCTTCACACTAAAACATTTCGCATTCTGTAGGCATTACGCATAAAAAAAACATCTATTATAAATCACATAACCTACCAATAGCCTCCTTTACTGTCATCATTGTCGTCACACCTTTTTCCGCTGCTAACGAATTACATATACTAACAATCCCATTTTCGAGCGTATCCTCGCCATTAAAAATTTCGGCACTCATACAATCTACCGTGCAAGCAAAAATCCCAGCTTCACTTAGCGTTTCGAGACTTTTTATGCCTGCATTGTTTTTACCAATTCCTGCATCGTTAAAAAATATGGCTTTAAGACAATGCTTTTGCGCATAATGTCCAGCACTTACGCCACCATGCGAACCACACACAACAATATCGCCGACATTGCTCTCGTTCAAAAAAGTTATGCTATTGCTAACAGTAACAGTTAGCCCCGCAATTTGAGTTTGGATTTGTTTTATCGGGTCAATAGTGATTGCTTGCGTTTTATCTGCAAGTGATTCAGCAGCCTTGTCTTTTTGAAAAAAACTAGATGGTTGAATAACTTTATTTGCTTTGGTCGCCGCAGTTTGTACCTTATCCCCTATTTGTATGCCAGCAGCTTGCGCAAGCTTATTTGTATGACTAATAACGCCACTTTCCCATGTATCGCGGGCAACACCTATCTCAGCGCTATTGTGGTCGACAGCACAAGCCAAAATGCCCGCAGCTTCGTAATGTGCGAGTCCGCTTATTCCAGCACTATTTTTGCCTATGCCTGCATTGTTCAAAAAAACAGCTTGCACATGGCAATGTTTTAGTTTTTGCGCAAAAACCCCATTATCACCACAATGCGATGCACACACAAGTATAGGGCTCGTGTTGTCAGCTTTTATATCTCCTAAACTATCGAGAAGAATTACATTCATAAAATATCAGCCCCCTAACCCCCTAAAGGGGGAATAAGATAAATTAGTATTGATAATTGCAAAAATATTTGAGACGAAAGAAATATCAGTGCCCCCTTTAGGATTTCCTCCTAAGGAATGAGGGAGGGGGTTGGGGGGCAGGCTTTGGCTATCTCTATTCCCTTTTCGTATGCTTTAATATTTCCTTCCACAAATTTGGCAGGAACGCTTTCGCGTACAATTTGCATCATCACTTCGTGGGCATAGCCTCTAAATTCGGCATAAAAGGCAAGCATAACAATATTCATCATTTTGCTTATATCAAAATCAGCACTTTTATTTTCTTCGGGGTCGATAATAAATGTTTTCTTTCCCGATTTTTTTATGATTTCTGTTTTCGATTCGGGCATGTCTTTTTCCAAACGAGTATTTACACTCGATGTCGAAAGTTCAAAAGTGCTCGAAAACACAATACCATCCGGCTTCATACAATGCAAATAACGCAGCGTTTCGGTTTGCTCAAACGACAAAAGGTAATCCACATCGCCAGCTTTTATAAAGGGCGACAACACAGGCTTTGTTGAATAACGAAAATGACTTTCAACACCTCCACCACGTTGTCCTAATCCAATAACATCCGAAATTTTCAACTCATAACCAAGTTTCATGTAATACTTGCTCAATAAGTTGCTAAAAAGAAGAATTCCTTGTCCTCCAACTCCAGCTATGATAATATTTTTTCCTGTATCCTGCATTTTTCTTATAAATTTATAGCGTCAAACTTACATGCTGTTGAGCATAATCCACAGCCCACACAAAGGTCCTCATTAATAACAATTTCCACCTTTCCTTCCTTGCCTTTTTTACTCTCTATGGCCAAACATCCAATATTGATACACTTACGGCATTGCGTACACAAATCCTGATCAATTGAATAGGGGTCGCTTTTGGGCAGTTTAAATTTAGTAACACAAGGTTTCTGCACTATCACTACCGAATTGGTTTTTGAGTTTACCGCATTCATAATAGCAGTTTCTAGGTTTTCGAATTCGTAAGCATCAACCGTTACAATATCCTTCACACCAATGGCTTCGCAAACTTTGGCAATTTCCAATTTGTTTTCGGGCTTGTAATTAAAGCCAAATTCGCTCGAAGCTATGTGTTGTCCCCCTGTCATTGCCAAACAGCTATTGTCAACAATTATTGTTGTCGATTGGCTGTCGTTGAAAATCAAGTTCATAAGTCCGTTAATACCAGTGGCCCAAAAACCACCATCGCCAATCATGGCCACAAAATTCTCTTTATGTTCGGTTGCAACATTATAACCATGCGCCAACGCAATGCTCGAACCCATACATTTTTGCAACGAGTACGACTCCATGTGCGGAAAACAGCCAATCAAACCACAAGTAACATCGGCAGCCGCTTTTATTTTATGTTTGCGTAAAATTTCCGAAATAAAAAGATGCGAACATCCCGCACAACTCACAGGCAAACGAAACGGAATACCTTCAATAATTTCTCTTTTTGGAGCATCAGGCACGAGTTTCTCCTCAATAATGTCGGGAGTAAAACGTGTCATTACAGGGAATTTCGGAAACAACTCCTTACCTATCACTGTAATACCCAAATCCTTAATATTCTTTTCCATTATATCGTGACCATCCTCAATCACATAGAGTTCATCTACATGCGCAGCCAATTCACGAATCAATTTTTCGGGCAATGGCATAACCATTCCCAATTTCAATATCGAAGCATCGGGCAACACTTCTTTAGTGTAAAAATAGGGCGTACCAGCAGTAATTACACCAATCTTTTTACCATTCAACTCCAATTTATTAATATCAAAATCGTTGCAGTCGGCAGCCAATTGTTTCATATATGCCGGAAAATCATTGAAGCATTTCGTCAATTTCGGATGTTCCGAGCCTTTTGCATTCATCATCATAGTGGTCATAATCACCTTGCTAAAACTCACCTTGTACTTACTTCTGCATTTGGCTTCGTACACAATGCTTTCGTCAATGGCAACACTACTTGTAGTTTTACAAATTACCGATGTCAATTTTAAAATTACTGGAGTTGTGTATTTTTCACTAATTTCGAAAGCCCTAATCATTAAATCTTTGGCTTCCTGACTATCACTTGGCTCCAATACCGGAATGTTAAACATATTTCCATAATGACGAACATCATTATAATCGTCACCAGCAATACGGCCAACATCATCGCCCACAACCAACACCAATCCGCCGTTTATCTGACTTCCAGCAGCACCACCCAATGCATCAGCAGCCACGTGCAAGCCCACAGTTTTCATCACCGCAAAGCTCCTATAACCCGCAAACGAAGCACCAATAGCCACTTCCAAACCAACTTTCTCATTTGTCGACCACTCACAATATATACCAGGATATCCTTGTTGCGTATAATCCATTACTTCGGTCGAAGGTGTACCCGGAAACCCCGAAGCCACCTTTACACCTGCTTCAAAGGCACCTCTTGCAACTGCTTCGTTACCATTCATCATTTTCATTGCGGTTATCTTATTCTCTTTCTCCATATTAAAAAAGTGACAACTTTCAGTTTTATTTATTTTTATCGATTTTCTGATAAATCGGCACAAAAATACTATATTTTTGTTACACTACAAAACCAAAATGCCAATAAATCCAAATATTTCAAAATCAAATGAACATTTACTCACATACATAAAAACCAAAAACATATTTTCATTCAAATAGCCACAAAACGTTATTTCGATTAACAAAAAAACAACACAAACATAATCCGCTAACCAAACTATTAATTAACAACCAACAAAATTGAGCATGAAATCGTCTTAAAAAAATTGTAAATCATAATCACAGTAACTATCAAACCATTATACATTATACATTCTTAATCCTTGTAGCTTTCGTGGCATTTCTCATTTTTCATTCCTCATTTTTCATTTTCCATTTTTATCCTAAACCCTTTAACTATCGGGAAGTTTTTCATTTTTCATTCTTCATTTTTCATTTTCAATTATTTGGGCGTGCCCCTACGGGTCGGGCTTTCGGCACGGCATCCACAAAGCCACCACC
>CAZEVV010000014.1:0-27464 GCA_964515675.1 uncultured Paludibacter sp.
AGTTTTTGCAATAGATATTGCATCTTAGGATTGGGACTGGAAATCCGACTGACTCAAATTTGTCGATAGTTTCTTTTGCATAAGTCGCAATATCTCGTATCATATTGGGTGTTCCTCCTTTATCGGGGTCGTATTCGGCCGACTCCCATGGACGTGCAATACCTAAAACCTTAAAATCATATGAATAAAGCGATTGTGTTTCGGCATAACCATCGCCCGATTTGTATATTACATTTACTCTATCGTTTGTGAAAATATGCGTATATCCAGCATGCGCCAATTCAAACCAAGCTAATTTTGTAAGATGATAAGTGCCAAATGTTAGTGTGCTATCTCGTAAATCTATGCTAGCATTGTCGTACAAAATCCATTCACGTAGTTGTTCGTCGAAATAAGCTGGTTTGTATTTATCAATATCCATCAAGTTAAACCCGTTTTTATTAAGGTTTTTAAATTTAACGATTATGGGTTTGTCGAATGTTGTGCCACTACTCAAGCTTACATCGTACACTGGGCTCATGTAAAGTACCGAGTCGGGGCGCATGTAAACTTGATCCGATTGAACTACTGTAACTTTAAAATTGCCTTTGGCAGTGCCTTTAGGGATGGTAATGTCGATACTGTCTAATTTTATTGATATGTCGCTATTTGAAACATTTATTGTTGTGTCGCAAATAACTTTCCCCCAAGGCACTACAGTTATCGTATCGCTGTATTGAGGGTTGCAATTTTCTTCGAATAGGGCATTGCGGTAATATGCTTTTGTTTTTGGCAGAAGTTTTAGCTCGGTCTCGCTTATCGTTTGAATTTCTGATTTAAGCACCGAAGCTGGCATTGATGTACTTAAATCAACCCAATTAACTTTGTCGGTTGAACCTTGCCACTGCTGACTACCACGCACTTTCCATGGCGAAATAAGGGTGACCATTAAATCGCTTATTTCGCCCTTCGATAGATGTTCCGAAGCTTTTACTGTTGTTTGATAGCGTTCGTTAAGGGCTTCATCTTTACTCATGCTTACAATACTAAATGTGTCGGTGTTGAGCTGATTGAGTGTGTTCAACCTTAAATTACCGCTATAAATGTATTTAGGTACATTGTTGTTGGTTATTACACAAAAATATTTCTTGTTCAAATTCACTTCATTCGCAACAATACTAAAAACCGAATCGGTTTTTATCCATCTACTATAAGGTGCAGCCTGTGTTGCATCTACATATTCGTGCCAACTATAAATATTGTCGGGGTGAGTTTTGTCGAATACTTGTGATGCATATAGGCGTAAAGTATCGCCAAGTAGTGCGCTGTATTGTTTTTTCGAAAATAAAATGAGTCTCTGATTTCCAATAGGATTGCGCAAACTGTCGGATTGCGGAATGTCGGAAAAGCTATAATTATTCCCACTAAGCGAAAAATCGCTGTATTTTTTGCTTAAAATTATTTCGGGTATTTTCCCGCTTAAGTTGTTGTTGCTTAGGTATAAGCTGTTTATGCTAAATCGCCCAAGGTAATCAGGAAGGCTGGTTAATTTATTATTTGCGAAATTTAAACTTCTTAAATTCAATAAATATTCCAACGATGCAGGAATATCTTCGAAAAGATTGTTGCTTAAATTTAAATCAGAAAGATTAATGAGTAATACAAAATCGATGGGTAAGCTTGCGAGTTGATTATTGGATGCATTCAAATTATTTAATAGCAAACAGTTGGAAATAGCATTTGGGATGTTTTTGAGCTTGTTACCTGCTACGTTTAGTACTTTCAGTTTACTAAGTTTGCCAATGCTGTTTGGTATAGCTTCAAACTTATTATTCGAAATATCTAAAGTTACAATTTCGGTGAGCGAATCGCCTATCTGTGGCAAACTACCCGATAAAAGATTGTTGGATAAATTGATGCCTGTAAGCATTTTACACGAGAGCAAGTTATTTGGCACATGGTCGGTTAATTGATTATTGTCGAGCGAAAGTGTTCTTATTTTTCTAAGACCTCCAATTGAATTAGGTATTGAACCACTTAATTTGTTTTTCGACAATTGCATTATTGTCAATTCACTTAAATTGCCAATATTTTCGGGTATTATGCCCGAAAGCTCGTTTTTTGTTAGGTCGAGTTCAATTAATTGCGTTAAATTTTCAAACGAACTTGGAATGTTACCCGTTAGTTTGTTGTTGAATAGGTTGAGGTATTGTAATTTTTTTAGATTGCCAATGCTCGAGGGTAATTTGCCTGCTACACAATTGTTAAGATACAAATAATTTAAATTGCTCATTACATCAATGCTTTGAGGGAGCTCAAAGTTGAGATTTTCGTTGTCCGAATAATTTAAAATTGACAAGCTAATGAGGTTTTTGAGATTGAAAATCGAATTTGGTATTTCGCCACTTAGGTTACCAGCTATCGAAAGCACGCGCAATTTATCGAACTGGCCAATTTCGCTTGGAATAGTCCCTTGAACGTAGTTTTGCGAGCTTAAATTGAGTTCGACAACTCTGCCGCCGATCACTTTAACGCCTACCCATTCACTCATAGGCTTGCTAAAGTCCCAATTACTGTTTAACTTAGCTTTTATGGCAACTAAATTTAGCGAGTCTTGTTTGTCAATGGTAAATGCTGTGGGTGAAACCAACACAGTACTAGCCAAGTTGGTGCCAAAAGTGTACGCGCTTGCTCTAAATGTTGCGTTGGTATTCATCAAATAAAAACCATCATATTCGCCACCCCAACCAAAGTTTAGGTGCAAAAAGTTGTTGCTGTCGTAGCCATCGGCAATAACTGCATGTCCTGGGTCGCCCCAAATTTCAACATAAACGGGTCGATTTTTATCTAGTTCCAAAAATACATATTCGTTGGGTGTTAAGCCCAAAGGGTATATGTGCATGCGAAAATTGTCGCGCAATACGTTTTTATAGTTTTGTTTTCCGGGCGAACTACCACCATTATCAAAACAATAGCGCATTTCGGTGGCTATACCAATGTGTTTCGATAACAACCTGTAGTCTTCGTAACTGGGATTTACCCAATTGTAAAAAGTGTTTTCGAAATTGGCACATTGTTGTCCGTATACCCCTACATTGTAGCAATGCGAGCCTTTTCCGTTGCTTGGAAATTTGTGATATGCTAGTAATTGTGCCATTGCTGTTGCCACGCATCCCGATGGACAATTTCCAACCTCGGAATGATAGAATTGATTGAGCGAAATGCCAGCTTTTTTAAGCAATGGTTCTACAATTATTGTTGCTTTTTGTGTTGCTTTTATACCTGAAAAATTTTCGGCAGGTATGCTTTCGTACAATTTTATAAGTTCTTGTAGTTGAATGGGTAAATCATTGGTGTCAAATTTGCTGTTCGAAGAATAGCCTAAAACTTGGAATTGCTCTCCTATGTTTGATAAAATTACAAATCCTTGACTTGATGATTGATAAACAAGTAATTCGTTTTTAACAGTGTCAGCCGAAGCATACGTCAATTGTACTTTGGTTGAGGCAGTTGGTGACTTTTGCATATTTGAAGTATGCTGCTTACTTAGAAATTGCGCGGCAAATTCCGAAGCGTTTTTGTTAGCAAAAGCTGTTAATGATATTGCTAAACAAATAATTATTGTAAAATATCTAGCCATGATACTTGCGTTTTTTTATTTCAGTAAAAATTTTTGCACATGATACATTTGTTCGTTGCCCAACACAAGCAAGTAGGCTCCTGTTGTAAGATGTAGCGGTACGATGCAGTTTTCTGATATGGGTTGTTTTATTTGTAGCTTCCCTTGTAAATCAAATATATATAGTTGCATATTTTCGGGAATGAAAGATTCAAACTCAATGCTTAGTTCTTGCGAATACTGTATCACATTTATTTTTACAGTTTCGCTTATGTAATTTTGGGATGCCTTTGCCGCATTTGATACATTGATGGTACTTTCAACAATACACTTGTTTTTGTCAATCACACGCAAAGTGTAATTGCTGTTTTTTTCGGCATTTATAACTGCCACTTCACCTGTTGCAATTATTTGGTTGTTTTTGAGCCATTCGTATTTATAAGGTGCTGTTCCTCCTTTTATTTCGTAACCAACCACACCCAAAACTATCGATATGCCCGTTGGCAATGCTTCGCGATAAAGTGTTTCGATACTCAATCCTTTTTCTGATTGTGCTGGCATTCGCATACGTACAACCGACTGGGCAAAATTACTTTGACAATAAAGCAATCCAAGTATTATTAATGTAGTTATTTTTTTCATGATTTTTTCCAAATTATTATTTATCCAATGCTATAACAACTCTAAAACCCACACATTCGCAACGATAGTGTTTGGTTTCGTAAATGGTTCCTGGCCAATTAAGTTCGTAACAACCAGGCACAGCCGAACTACGATAGCGCACTTTACACTCTAGTATTTCTCCGAACGAATTGCTCGATTGATAGTTGCCACCACGAATTACTTTTTTTGTGCCAATGTTCGGTCCTTTGGGGTTTTTGGCTGCATCGGCAGTGTAATCGGCATACCAATCACTACACCATTCACTTACGTTACCACTCATATCATACAAGCCCAATTCGTTGCTTTTTAGTGTTTTAACTTCCTTTTTGCTGTAAATAGTTGTGCCAAAACTTTCGTAAGTATACCATGCCACATCATATGCATTGTTACTTCCTGCGTATTTGTAATTGCGCGAATATTTCCCTCCAATTGCTGCATATTCCCATTCGGCTTCGGTGGGCAGTCTGAAATTGAAAGTTTTTCGGGTTTTTAATTGTGGTAAAAATTTATTTTCGATGTCGTGCCACGAAACATAACTTACTGGTAGCTTGGTTTTACTAAGTTGCGAAGTACCAATATAGGATGCGACTGTATCGTAGGGCAAACTGCCAACTATTTCGCGCCATTGCCCATTTGTTATCTCGGTTTCCGAAATATAAAAACTATCCACTTGCACTTCGTGTTGTGTAAAACTATAAAAATCGGGGTCGCCCATGATATATTTTCCAGCTTCTACTAATATCATTGTTAAAACCTCATTGCCTACACTAATGTCTATCTTCGGTGCTCCTGCTTGTTTTATGTTAATAATTTTTGTTTCGGTGCCGCTAGTAAGGCTAATGCTTGTTTTGCGTGGCAATGAGTTGTTTTGGGTTACATTTATCAAAATGCCAGTACTGTTTTTTCCACTTGTCGCCGTAAAATTCACCCAATCTGCTGTGCTGTTAATACTCCAATCTGTTTTTGCATTTATAAGCAACAAAACCGCATCTTTCCCATCCCGAAATGCAATTTGCGTTGTCGTCGTTAATTCTTTCGTCTCAACATCGGGGTCGGGTTTGGGATTGTTGTCATCAATTTCTGGTTTACACGCCATTAAAATTAGGCATATAATTATAAATAATCGTAATGCTTTCATTTTTTTTATTCGATAATTGTTAATTTTTAAATATATCTGGAAATAATACACTAAAAAGAGATGCGCTAATGTCGACTTTTTTTCTTGCGAAGCTATAGCATGCTATCATTTTTTTTCAAAATGGAATATTTTTTAATGTAAATGCGTTATAATAAGATATTTACTCGACTGTTTTGTCGGTAAAAAAAATTGACTTTTACATTTATGACTGCCTTGTTGGTTTTTATATAAAAACGAGCGCTATACATATTTTCGAAATTATTTACAAATATACACAATTTGTATAGAATCACCAAAAAATCTCATTTTTACACATTTATTTAAAGTAAATTTGTTTAACTGTTTTTCTATATTCTTTTTGAAGTTTTTTTCTTATTGTGAATTAGTTAGTATTTAAAAGAAAACACATTGTCTTTTATTAAAGCAACAAGGTTAAGGCGCACGAAACACCGAAAAAAAAGAGTTAGCTCCAATAAATAAGTAGTTTTTGTTATGGCTGTGAAATTTCACAATTTCTTACAAAAATACAAGTTAAACTGAAAAGTGCATGAAGAAAAATGAACGTATTTCCCTCCTCAATCTATCGCACATAGTGTTTGCAAATGGGTTTTGCTCATAAATATGCAGACAATTCTTATTTTTATTTTTTGTTTTTATAATTTTATGTATTTAAAATAAGTATTTTTCTTATTTTTGCACAATTGTTTTGATTTGTGCCATTTTTCTCGTTTTAAAAAATGAAATCACAAATCGAAATCGAATATTAAAATTATTAATCACACACAAGAAAAACTATCTTTTTTTACTTCATTATCTTTTGATTTAAACAATCGTGCAATGGGGTGAGGGAGGTGTATATGACAAACAGATGCAATAAGTATGTAAATCTACACATAATCAAATGATTGTAGAGGCAATTATCGGAAATTGACATACGAGTTACAACTGCAACAGAAAAACAATTATAAACAAATGAAATTAAACATTTTCAAAAACATCGACATTTTAGGTACAGTTGAGCGTGTCGGTAACAAGCTACCAAATCCGGCCATCTTGTTCGGAGGTTTTGCAGTTTTTACATTAATTATTTCGTGGGTAGGCACCATGTTGGGGTGGTCGGGCATACATCCAGCCGATGGTTCGGTGGTGACTATGAACAACCTTTTGTCCATTAGTGGATTACACCTAATTTTATTGGGCTTTGTCGACAATTACACTGGCTTTGCACCACTTGGTATTGTGATGGTGGCTATGTTGGGTATTGGCATTGCCGAGAGTAGTGGTTTGATACGGGCAGCCATTAACTCGATGTTGGTGAAAGCGCCACGCCGCTCGATAACATTTATGGTTGTACTTACGGGTGTTGTTTCCAACATGGCGTCGGACTTGGGTTATGTGCTCATCATACCACTTTCGGGTGTGATTTTTCACTCATTGGGTCGTCATCCGGTGGCTGGTATGTCGGCAGCATTTGCAGGTGTAAGTGGTGGCTTTAGTGCTAACTTACTTATAGGTACTATCGACCCCTTGTTGGCTGGCTTATCAACCGAAGCAGCACGCATTATCGACCCCAATTATTATGTGCTTCCAACAGCCAACTATTATTTTATGGTAGCTTCTACATTTATGATTGCAACAGTTGGTACATTGATAACCAATTATATAGTAGAACCCAAGCTGGGTGTTTATAAAGGCGATGTGCCCAAAGAAGAAATTAAACCTTTGGAGCCGATTGAGAAAAAAGGTTTGTTTTGGGCTGGTTTGGTTATACTAACATATGTGGGATTGATTATTTGGGGTTTAGTACCCGATAATGGATTTTTACGTGGTGCCGACAATCAAATTCTTCATTCGCCACTTTTGAAAGGTTTTATTGCTGCTTTGTTCTTTATTGCAGGTACATCGGGTGTGGTTTATGGTTTTATAACAGGTACTTACAAAAAGATGGACGATGTAATTACGGGCATGAATAATAGCTTCAAAACATTGGTTTCGTTTTTGGTATTGGTATTTTTTGCAGCACAGTTTGTCGCATTTTTCAAATGGAGCAATCTCGGAATTATTATTGCTGTAAATGGTGCAAGTGCTTTACAAGCAATGAATTTGGGACTCATTCCGCTCATAATTTTATTTGTTTTACTTTCGGGTATTATCAATATGTTTATGGGAAGTGCTTCGGCTAAATGGGCTATTATGGCGCCTGTTTTCATTCCTATGTTTATGCTTTTGGGATATTCGCCCGAACTTTCGCAAGCCGTATATCGTGTGGGTGATAGTGTTACCAATATTATTTCGCCCATGATGAGTTTCTTTGCGCTTATCATTGCTTTCTATCAAAAGTACAATAGCAAATCGGGATTGGGAACGCTTATTTCAACCATGTTGCCCTATTCGGTTGCATTTTTTATTTGTTGGACAGCCTTGCTCATTGTTTGGGTTTTATTCGAAATTCCACTAGGTCCAAATTCGCCTTTGTATTATCCGAAGTGATTTTGGGTTTTGAGTTTCGAGTTTCGAGTTTTGTGCCTGCCTCATGAGGTACGAGGGAGGTTTCGTGCCTGCCTCCTCCCTCATTCTTCATGAGGTAAACATGAGGTACGAGGGAGGTTTCGAGTTTCGAGTTTGATTCACAATACATTACATATACTAAATAAAAAAGTAAATTATTTTTGCTTTTAAACAAAAAAGCCCGATGTTTAATTACATCGGGCTTTTTTGTTTGACGTATGGTTTATTATGCCAGTAAACATGCCATTGCAATGCTGTAAAATTTCGATTCGACACTTTCGCTTCTCGACGTAAGTACTACTGGTTTTTCGGTGCCTTGTAGCAAACCGGCCATTTGTGCGCCACCAAACGACGCTGCTGTTTTGTAAAACACATTGGCACTTTCGAAATTTGGAAAAACCAAAATGTCGGCATCGCCCAAAATGGGTGTCGAAACGTTTTTTATACTGCCACGTTCTTTGTCGATAGCCAAAAATATATCCACAGGTCCGTCCATTATTACGTTTCCGAACTCTCCTTTACGCCACAAATCCATAATTTCGAGATAGTCTTGCATAAAATGAATTTTGGGGTTGGCCACCTCGGTAGCATGAATGAGCGCAACTTTGGGTATTTCGCGACCAAACTTTTGTGCCGAGGCAATGGCATATTTAATCATTGTTATGCGTTGTTCGATATTGGGCGAAGGTATAACCGCTGGGTCGCAAAAAAACAAGAGTTTATGATAACTTGGTATTTCGATGGCTGCATTATAAGTAAGAATTTCACCTTTGGGTAATAGTCCGTTTTCTTTATCGAGTATGGCACGCAGCAAAACATCGGTATTTACCAAACCTTTCATCAAAATATCTGCTTCGCCTTGTTTTACCATGCGAACAGCTTCGCGGGTTGCCAAAAGCACATCGGGCATGTCGATAATATGTATGTGAGGCGAAGGGTTGTGTTCGAAAAGTTCGGGTTGTTCGATGGCTGCAACATCGCCTATAAGATATGCCTCGACCAATCCAAAATCGACAGCACGAAAAATGGCATCGAGCGTATGGTGGTCGATAGCATTGGCAACCGCAATGCGTTTGCGCACATTAACAGTACGAAGATGCGCTGTTAAATCATCGAATGTTTTTAAATTGAGCATATATTAGTTTGTTTTGCTTATTATTTATAACACAAATATATTTATAAAAGTTGAACAAAAAAAGTTATTTTGAAATGATTTTATAAGATTGTATTATAAATAATTAGCTCGTAGCAATGCTTGGCGCATTTTTATTTTACATTGTTGAAAAAACATCGTTATACAAGAATATATTCAAATTTCAACTGAAAAATGCTTACAAATTGTAAGTTGATGTTTTAATTAAAAAAAATGTTAAGGGAGCTGTTTCGGGCATGCCTCCTTCCTCATTCTTCATGAGGTAAACATGAGGTACGAGCGTGGTTTCGAGTTTCGGGCCTGCCTCATGAGGTACGAGGGAGGTTTTGAGTTTCGTGTTCTGAGTTTCGGGTTTCGAGTTTCGTGCTGCTGATACAACCCGCAGCTGCTTCGAGTAGCGATGCGTGAGGGATAGCAGCGGCGTGCTGCCGTATTTCGGCAGTACAAGAGCGGATAGCCCGACCCGAGTATTCCGAGGGGCACGCCCAAATAAGTTTCGAGTTCTGAGTTCTGAGTTCTGAGTTCTGAGTTTCGGGTTCGTATTTTGAGAATGACATTGATATACGAGGGAGGTTATGAGTGCTAATTTGCCACGAAAAGTAATTACAAACAAACCTGAATACAACAAAAAAACTCAATCGCAGCTCTTTCCCTCTCCTTCGGAGAGGGTTAGGGAGAGGTGTTTAATTTTTTCTTCCCACCATACCCAAAGTCCGAACATTAGGGCATAATAAAGGTATTTGAAAACAATTTCGTGTAGCATGTAAAAACTGTCGGGGTGTGTTTTTACAACAGCTGTAATAAATGCTATGCGGAAAATATTAAATATGTATAGCACTAACAACCCAAGGGGAATAAACCACAATTTGCGAACAAAGGGGCCTGTATAAAGCAGCATGATAAACAAAAACAAAACCGATTGTTTTATACCGCTGCATGCCCAAACTACGCGAATGGCTTGCCCATTGGCATGTCGAATAATATTGTATGGCTCGAGATTGACATCGTAGCCTAAACCGCTAAGTATTGTGTGCGTAGCGCCTGCAATATGTTTGGCCATAAAGTTGAAAGGCGTCGAAATTTCGTGGTTAAAAAGATAAACATGCAAGTCGGACTCGTCGCCCTCGATGCCAAGTTTCCACAAAGCATTGGCCGTGAATAACAATACAAAAAACAGTAATATGCCTTTGTAGGGTTTTATTTTATTCCATGCTTGTTGTAACATTGTGTGTTTTTTTTAAATTTGATTGCGTGCAAATGGTACTGCTTGCAAATCGGAAAAATCATTGTTGATGTATTTCAAATATCCATTGATAGCTATCATAGCGGCATTGTCGGTGGTAAAAGCAACGGGTGGGATAAAAGTGTTCCAACGCATTTTTTTACCTGTTTCGAGCATGGCTTGGCGCAGCTCGCTATTGGCCGACACACCGCCTGCAAGTGCTATGTCTTTTATATTCAAATCTTTCGATGCTTTAATGAGTTTTTTCATTAATATCTCGACAATGGTAGTTTGCAAGCAAGCCGCCAAGTCGTTCATGTTTTCGGCTATAAAATTGGGGTTATCTTTTTCCATTTTACGCACCAAATACAAAAATGAAGTTTTGAGGCCGCTAAAACTATAATTGTAATCGGCAATTTGCGGTTTGCTAAGTGCAAATGCCTTGTTATTGCCCATTTTTGCCAATTTATCGATGTGTGGACCGCCGGGGTAGGGCAAGCCCATTACTTTGGCACATTTATCAAATGCTTCGCCGGCGGCATCGTCGATGGTTTGACCAATGATTTGCATGTCGTTGTAACTTTTGAGTAAAATTATTTGCGAATTTCCACCCGACACCAGCAAGCACAAAAAAGGAAATGTGGGTGCTTTAAAATTCTCGACACCCGTATCGATAAAGTGAGCCAACACATGCGCCTGCAGGTGATTAACTTCGAGCAAAGGCACATTGAGCGATTGCGATAAACCCTTGGCAAACGAACTTCCCACCATGAGCGAACCTAATAGTCCGGGGCCACGCGTGTAAGCAATGGCCGTTATATCGTGTATGCTAATATTGGCTTGCGCAATAGCATCGGCAACAACTGGCACAATATTTTGCTGATGTGCGCGCGAAGCTAGCTCGGGCACAACACCGCCATAGCGGGCATGCACCGCTTGTGAAGCTATTATATTCGAAAGCATTTTATCGTTCTTAACAATTGCTGCCGAAGTGTCATCGCAGGATGACTCGATACCTAATATGTATATATCTTGCATTATATTTGAAAAAACGCGAAATTTTAACTTTTAAAATTCAAAAAGGGCATCCTTTTTGATGCAAAGTTCGCAAATTATTGATTACTTTTGTCGAAATAAAAGCCCAAAATTATAAAAAAAACGTATAAAATACTATTTACTGCTGTTGCATGTTTCGTAATAATTTTTGCCAGCCTGCCTATCTTGCTCAATAATAGTAAGATACAAAATTATTTTGCCCAGATTGTAACCAACGAACTTTCGCAATTTCTCGATACAAAAGTGAGTGTCGGAAATGTTGAATACGAATTATTCAATAAAATAACAATCGATGCCATATATGTTGAAGATAGAGCTAGTAATAGATTGTTGAATATTGGAAAAACAAAAGCACATTTCAATTTTTGGAAACTTTTTCGCTCGCAAGTAATTGTTGAGGGCATTACACTCGATAATTTAAATGCGCATATCGAGATTGATAGTTTGGGAAAAACAAATTTCGACTTTATTATAAAAGCTTTCGAAAAACCCAAAAAGAATGAAGATTCGAAAATTGAATACAGTATTAAACGCCTTAAAATCAATCAATCGGCTGTGTTGCTCAACACTTATGCGAAAACGAATGATAGCATTGCAACGCGTCAAATAAACTTTAATAACTTATTTTTTAAGGATTTAAATGTCGATGTTTCGCTCAATATTTTAAATTCCGACAGTTTAAATTTACAATTACATCATTTAGGTTTTGTTGAGCAATCGGGTTTCGAACTAAAAGGCCTAACAACAGCCATCGTAGCATCAAAAAGTTTGGCAAAAATTGATATGATGCGTGTCGATTTGCCAAAATCGTGCCTAAAACTTGCCAATATCGAATTGAAATACGACAGTTTGGGCAGCTTAAACAACATTATTAATAATGTACGTTGGAAAGTGCCCGAAGTGAATTTCAATATATACCCCGAAGATTTTAAAGCCATTCATCCAGCTTTTGCCAATCTTACCGAAACACTCACGGCAAAAGGTCAACTCAATGGTCGTATTTCGAACCTCCGGTTTCAGCAAATTGAAATGCAATATGGCGAAAACCTGAAACTTTTGGCCGATATCGACTTTAGTGGTTTGCCCAATATCGACGATGTTTTTATTTTTGCACAAATACACGAATTGTCGGCCGATAAAGGCGTTGCACAAGATATTGTGTCGAGCTTTAGCAAACGCCCATTTGTTTTGCCAAGCGAATTGAACAAATTAGGGAAAATAAACTACAATGGTAATATTACAGGCTTTTTGAGCAATCTGGTTGTTTTCGGTAATTTAAAAACCAACTTGGGAAGTGTTACAACCGATATTTTGTTGAAATTCGAAAACATGCTCAAGGACCTTGCTTATAATGGTACAATACGTTCCAACAATTTTCAGTTGGGTCGATTCCTCAATAATCCTCAATTTGGCCGATTATCGTTTAGCTTTAATACCAATGGTATAAAAAAATTCGACACTGCTTTTCGTGGTAAAATGCAAGCGCGTGTAAACGAGTTTAGCTTTAATAATTATGTTTATAAAGGCTTAAAACTCGATGGTAACTATGATGGCACCGGCTTTGATGGCGTTGTAAATATTGAGGACGAAAATTTAAATGCTAATTTTAGTGGGATTATCGATTTAACACAACGTTTGCCCATATTCGATTTCGACTTGAATTTGAAAAATTTCAATCCTAACAAGCTCAATTTGATAAAAGATTACCCCGATTTGGCAATGGCTTTAAGGGTGCATGCCAATGTAGTGGGTAGCTCGCTCGATAATATTAATGGTATTTTGGATGTCGACAGCATTCAACTTAATAATGGGTTAAAACAAGTGAATGTCGACAATATCCGACTCACATCGCGCATATCCGAAAGCCAAACCAATTTTAGCATAAAATCCGATTATATCAATGGAGCACTTTCGGGCAATTTTAAGTATAGCACTATTGGCTATACCATTAATCAGATTGTGCAAAAATATTTACCTGCACTTGCCAACAATAATATTAAAACCAATTACAATAAAAACAATGTAAATATCGATTTGCAAATCAGAAATATTGATGAAATAAGCGATTTGCTTAATTTAGATTTAGCGTTGGGTGGTGTAAGCAATATAAAAGGCGATATTAATGCGCTAAATAACAGTATAAAACTGTCGATGCAAATGCCCAATTTAAGGTTTAAACGTCAAGTTTTCGAAAACCTAAATATCGATATTTACAACGATAGTAAAATGCTGCATTTAACTTCGCGCGGACAAATGGAAGACAAAGCTGGCGCAACGAACATTTATGTTTTAGCATCGGCAGCCAAGGACTCGATAAACACGCAAATGGGTTGGCAAAATGCAAAAGAAATTACCAATGCTGGCGAAATACAAACAAGCACAAAACTCAAACGCGAAGCCGATAAAATGTCGGCTCAATTGCGTGTGCTACCCACACAAGTCATTATTTCGGACACAGTTTGGGATATTAGAGCTTCGCGAATAAATTTAAATAGCGACCAAACAATTGATATAAGAAACTTTAGGTTCGAAAACAATAATCAGTTTTTACACATCGATGGCCGATTATCGAAACTACAAAGCGATGCTGTAAAAGTGAATTTGAATGAGGTAAATCTCGAGTATATTTTGAACCTCGTCAAACTAAAAGGTATTACAATTGGTGGTTATGCATCGGGCAATGCCAATTTCTACAGCGTGCTCGACCAGCCCATTTTTTTGGCCGATTTAAAGGTGCGAAATGTTGCTATCAATAAAAAACATATTGGCAATGCTGTTGTGGGATCGACTTGGGACAAAGAAAATTCGCACATAAATTTAGCGGCAATTTTTACTGCCGAAAACAACGACACCATTGCAACAGCTTCGGGAGTGTATGTTCCTAAGGCCGACTCGATAGATGTTACATACAATGCAAAAAAGTTACCCATCTCGTTTTTAACCCCTTATTTCGACGAAATTGTTCAAAACGCTAAAGCCGATGCGAGTGGTAAACTACGTATGTTTGGCCCCATGAAAACAATTAATTTCGAAGGTGCTGTGTTTTTGCGTAATGCTCAATTAAGTCTGGATATGTTGCAAACTACCTATTATTTTAATGATAGTTTGTATCTTACACCACGAACCATCGAATTTCGCAATATAAAAATGTACGATGCCGAGCGCAATCAGGCCAATGTTAATGGCCTATTGCAACACAATGGCTTGTTTCAGGAAATGACCTACGATGTTAATGTTCGTGGTCGCAATATCTTGGCAATGAACACCACGGCTAAGGACAATGATTATTTTTACGGAAAAGTGTATGCCAATGGTTCGGTTTCGATATTTGGCGACGAAACCGAAGCGAATATTGTGGTGAATGCTAGTTCGCAACCGCGCTCAAAAGCATATATAATGATGGGTGGAAGCTCAACAGCTGCCGATAATAGCTTCATTCAGTTTGTCGATAAAAGCAAATCGACTGGTGAACGAAATGTTCCTGTAGTTGCAAAATCGAATTTCAATACGAAGGTGGATATGCAAATCGACATTACACCCGATGCCGAAATTGAATTGATTGTTGACCCACAAGGTGGCGATGTTATTGCTGGCAAAGGAAATGGCAGCATGCGCGTGCAGTTTGATACTTTTAGCGATTTAAAACTTTTCGGTAATGTAGAAATTGAAAGCGGATTTTATTTATTTACATTGCAAACAATTTTACGCCGACAATTTAAAATTGAACAAGGGAGCAATATCTCATTTACTGGCGACCCATTTGATGCTAAAATGAATTTACGCGCCATTTATCCGCTCAATGCATCGCTGGTGGATTTGCTCGAAGCGGATGTGAATCGCAGTACAGTGCCTGTAAATGTGATACTTAAGCTCAATGATGACTTGATGAAGCCGAAAATTGCTTTTGACATTGAGTTACCTACTTCCGACGAAATTATTCGTCAACGTGTGCGCGAGTTTATCAATACCGAAGAGATGATGAATCGACAAATAACATCATTGCTACTTGTCAATCGTTTCTTTTCACCAAGTCAATCCAATCCCTTAAGTGCAAATATGGGACTTTCGTTCGTGGCTACTACAGTGAGTACACATGTCAATAATCTTATTCAGAATGCATTAGGTAGTAACAATTTCAGTCTGGGTTTCGATTGGCAAAAAACCAACGAACTTACCGACCAATTCAATACGCAACTCATGTTTCAGCCCAACGAGCGCATTGTTATAAACAGCAATGTTGGCTACCGAAACGATGTTGTAACCACCGAACATGGCAATGTAAACTTCGATTTCGATGGAGAATATTTGCTTACACAATCGGGCAATTTAAGTATTAAAGCTTATCAACGCACCATCGACCGCTCGCAACTGCGTACTGCAAAATATACGCGCGGACTAGGTTTGTCGTACAAAGAAAACTTTAGTAGCGTGGGCGAAATGCTCAACTATTATTGGCGATTGATAACTTTTTGGAATAACAAAAAAGAACAAGTAGTAAATGAATAGAATTAATATAATGCTTATAATGTTGTTTATGAGTGTGTTGGCTGTTGCTAATGCGAAGAGTTTTGAGCAAGCCTTTGTTGCATTGGCGCCGCACTACACACCATTGCTCGATACTAAAGCTCGTGCAGCTATAATTGAGGCAATAAAGGATACTAGCAAAACTGAAATTAAAAATATTTTTGCAAAAACAATCGAAATACAACAACTCGACAGCGCGAATTCGATAATGAAACTGAAAGTGAGCGAAAATGCATGTTACGAATTTCGCAAAATAACATACGAACAAAAAACGCTTTATTGTTTTATTCGTAGTATCATTTCGCAACCCTCGGCTTCGCAAGTGTTTTTTTTCGATGACCAAATGCAAAACTTAGCGCTCAAAATTAAAATGCCCGAAGCCAATGATTGGATAAGCGACAATACGGAGCTGAAAAATATCGAACTAATGCACCATTTAAGCCAATCGGCTTTTATAAGTATCAGTTTTGATAGTAATAATTCTGTACGTTTCGACAATCATTTGCTGCACGTACTTACGCTCGAACAAAAAAAGCAACTCGAGCCAATTTTTAAAGCCAGTATTACTAGAAATTTGGTGCTGAGCCTCTAGCATTGTAAAGAGAGGAGCTAGGCTGTATTTATATTTTGATTTTTGTTATTGTTTTTTTGATTTGATTTAAATTCCGATTGCAATAAAATAGCATTTTTCGAATTATTATGTATTGTTTGCACTTTTCGGCTTGCTATTTGTTTGAATAAAATAAAGCTGAACAAAACATGTTCGATCATAAAAATTATTGTATTTTTGTATGCATTAATTAGAAGTTTATCATCGAAAGTTTTTTTTATAGTTTTAAAAAACGATCTTTTAAAAAGTCAATGTAGTTAAATAAAATTGCAGTTCGATTTTTTTGTTGCTTAATACAATATCAACAATATTCAAGCAAAATTTTCGAAGCAGTTAACTATTAAGGCAGAAAAATGTTTTATATATTTTATAAATCTCGCTTCGAGCACAATGGTGCTGTTGCGATAAAAATTAAAAAAGATGAAAACAATTAAATTAATATCAGTAAGTGTGCTACTTTTAGGAGTAGTGTTTTTGGGTTTCGCACAAAGCAACGATGTGCCGCCCGAAATTGTATCGGCTATCGAAAGTGGCGATGCCGCACGTATATCTTCATTTCTGAATAATAATGTCGAATTGGTTGTCGAAAACAAAAATGATGTTTATAGCAAACAACAGGCTACAAGCATAATAACCGATTTTTTTCGCAATAAACGTGTCACTTCATTTCAAGTAATCCACAAAGGAAACAAAGATGCGTCGATATTTTTTATTGCTAATATGCGTACCAATAGTGGCGTATTTAGGGTTTACGTGCTCACAAGGCGTACCGGAAACCAAAACCTCATTCAACAGTTAAGAATTGAACCAAGTAATGATTGATAACTTAATAGCAGATATTGCTCGCTGGTTTGCCGAAGATATTGGCGATGGCGATCACTCGACGCTCTCATGCATTCCTAGCGATGCACAGGGAGCGTCGCAGTTAATAGTAAAAGAGGATGGCGTGATTGCAGGTGTCGAAATAGCAAAACTTGTATTTGCACATTTCGATGCTAACTTACAAATGGAGCAGTTTATTGCCGATGGTACAAAAGTAAAAAAAGGCGATGTGGCATTCGTTGTTAGGGGCAGCATACAATCGTTGTTGCAAACCGAACGCCTGATGCTCAATATTATGCAGCGCATGAGTGGCATTGCAACTACTACCGATAGCTATATGCAACTAATTGCAGGCACCAATGCCAAAATTCTCGATACGCGTAAAACAACACCTGGCATGCGTTGGCTCGAAAAAGAAGCCGTTCGAATTGGCGGTGGTACTAATCATCGCTTTGGCCTTTACGATATGGTAATGCTCAAGGATAATCATGTTGATTTTGCAGGTGGAATAACAAAAGCGGTTGAAAAAACACGACATTATTTACAGCAAAATAATAAAACACTGAAAATTGAAGTTGAAGTGCGTAATTTCGATGAGCTGAACGAAGCCCTTGTTTTGAATGTGGATAGAATAATGCTCGATAATTTTTCGGTCGAAAACACAAGGCGTGCTGTCGAAATAGTTGCTGGGCGCTGTCCGCTCGAGTCGTCGGGTGGTATTACGCAAGCCACCATACGCGATTATGCAGCGTGTGGCGTCGATTATATTTCGGTGGGCGCATTAACACATTCGGTAAAAAGCCTCGATTTAAGCTTTAAAGCATTGTAAATATCTGAAGCAAAATATAATATGCGCCATTTTTTGGCGTTCACTTAGTATATTAATTTTTATACATGAAATATATTAAAATTTCGCTACTCATTTTTTTTGCTATCATTACTGCAACAGCAAAAGCGCAATATTCAACCGAATCGGACGATAAATTGTTGCGATTCGGCTTTTTATTGGGCTTCAATAGCATGGATTTCGACATTGAAAATAGTTTGCAAAATATTGATGGAAAGGTTTATCGGGCCGAAGTATCGGATTTAAGACCTGGCTTTTCGGTAGGTATAATTACCGATTTGCGCATTAATCGCTATTTTAGTTTGCGCACAACGCCCACTTTGCATTTTGCCGAGCGCGAGTTGGTATACAAAGATTTAGGCAATACCGAAAGCTTTCGCACTGTTGTTGGCAGTGTGCCATTGAGCATACCATTGTATTTAAAATATAATGCTGAGCGTTACGGACAAATGCGCCCATACCTTTTGTTGGGCGGAGGTACGCACATCGATATTGGACGCGACAATACTTTGCCTGTATTACTTAAACCCATCGATTTTTTTATTGAATTTGGTGTAGGATGCGAAATTTACTTTTCGTTTTTTAAATTAGCGCCCGAACTAAAATTTGCTCTCGGTCAGCGCAACTTACTTACCAGCATTGCCGATCGAAACCTGTCGGTTAACCAAGTGGAAAGCAAATATACCGATGCATTATCGCGTTTAGGCTCAAGGCTCATCACGCTTTCGTTCAATTTCGAATAAGTTATTTTATTCAATCAGTTATTCATTCAGTTTTATTATTATTCGTCGGAAAACGGCAGTTCGGGCTCATTGTCATTGGGCAATAGCCTGAAACTCATGCGGTGCAATGCGCATGGGCCATGTTGGGCTATGCCTTGTCGGTGTTTTTTGGTTGGGTAGGCTTTGTTTTTTGTCCAATCGTAGTGCGGATATTGTTGTGCAAATTGATTCATTATTTCGTCGCGATGCGTTTTTGCCAATACCGATGCCGCCGCTATTGATAGATATTTTCCGTCGCCTTTTACTATTGTTTTGTGTGGAATGTTTTCGTAGGGTTTAAATTTGTTGCCATCAACAATAATATATTCGGGTCGGATATTTAATTTGTCAACAGCTCGGTGCATGGCCAATATCGATGCATTGAGAATGTTTATAATATCAATTTCGTTATTGTCGACCATTGCAACTGCCCATGCCAATGCTTGCTCTTCGATGATTGGTCGGAGGGCTTGTCTTTGTTTTTCGGTCAGTTTTTTCGAGTCGTTGAGCGCTTCGCATTCAAAATTGGGTGCTAAAATTACAGCAGCAGCAACTACAGGCCCCGCCAAGCAACCACGTCCCGCCTCGTCGCAGCCACACTCAAGTGCATGTCCCGAAAAATTGAGCGCTAACTTAGTTTTCTTTGCGTGCAAATGTTCTTTTTGTTTCATTTTATGCTATCTTCGTTTCAATTTATCTGTTTTGTATTATTCAATTTCGTGGGGCAAATCATATACGGTTTGTAAATGATTAGAACTGTAATGAATTTTTTTAAGAAACATATTCGCAATGTCAATATAATCAACCAAATAGTCGGGGTGCAATTGTTGTGTAATAATTTTCAGGAAGCGTTTGAGGAGCAAAGCCACCTTGTAATCGAACGATGCGTGGTCGCGTGCCCAAAAGCGAATGTTGTAATCGAAAAAATGCGTCAGAATATGCTGCAATAAATCGGCTTCGAGCTTTTTGTTTTTCGAAATATCGGTAAATTCTTTTATTCGTTTTGTGAGTGCTTTTATTTTATTGCATGCTTGGTGTTGTGGTGTTTTGCCTTTATATGCTTTGTGTAACAACTCGTCAATTTCTTCAAGTGTATCGTCGAACAAACTTTGCTCGCCAAAGCCTTTTTCGGTGAAATGTACGCGCACATAATCAAATATTTCTTTGCGTGCCGAAAGTTTCATCACTATGTCAATCAATTCGTTTTTCGAAAACTCTTGCAATTGGTTTTTTAATACTTTCTTGTTACGTTCCATTTTTGTTGTATTTTACGGAGGCAAAAGTAACTCTTTTTTCTTAATTCGCCATATGCAAAAACGCACAATATATCGAAACATTCCGCATTTTTAACATCGATTATTGCTAATAATTTTATACTTTTACTTTCTATTTTTATTAAAGTTTTTTTTTATAATGACAGCATTAAAATTACATAGTTCATCCGAACTCGATATATATTCGGCACAAACCGATGAGGTGCTTGAGCTGCCTGTTTTGCAAGGTATTAGTGCTGGTTTTCCATCGCCAGCCATGGATTTTATCGATTTAAGTATCGATCTTAATCGTCATTTAATTAAACATCCGTCGGCTACATTTTATGGGCGTGTAAAAGGCGAGTCGATGCGCGAAGCAGGCATTGGCGATGGCGATTTGCTTATTATCGACAAAAGTTTAAATCCCGAACATGGCAAAATTGCTGTTTGCTTTATTAATGGCGAATTCACACTCAAACGCATACACATTGATAGCGAAGGGCTTTGGTTAATGCCTGCAAACGATAAATTTAGTCCTATTTTTGTTACAACCGAAAGCGATTTACGCATTTGGGGCGTTGTAACACATGTGATTAAAGCATTTTAAATACACGAATCAAATTGTTGTGTTTGCCAAACATTAATTTTGTTTTTGCAATAGCAGCAATTCGATAGAAATAATCGAGGAGCTTAGTTTGTGCCGTAGCAACAAATTTAGCTCCTCGAAATATTTATAGTAGTTGTGGAATTAACGCCAACTTAAACTAGCTGAAGTTTTTTTTAGAAATCCATTCCACGACCCATTCCGCGACCGCCGCCTGGTCCGCGACCATCGCCAAAACCACGTGGGCGATCGGTGTTTTGGTTGCTGCCGCCAGCAAACTTATTAAGTCGATAGCTGAAGCTAACGAGGAAGTAGGAGCGAAGTGTATTGAAAGTTGTGTATTGAATTGAGTTGTCGCCTATGTTTTGACGAATGTTTTTTTGTTGTTGCAAAATGTCAAACCATTTTACCGATAGTACAGCTCTGTTTTTAAATAAATTTTTATCGAGCGACGCATTCCATAAAAGTTCGTTGAGCGACAAAGTGCCATATCCTGTGCGTGCTGTGTAAGTAATATCCGAACTCAACGAAAAGTCGTACGGAAAGCGTATTACAATGTTCGAGCGTCCACTCCAATCATAAGTTTGCGAAATATTGTCGGTCAAGCTGTTTTGAGTGTTCGAATAACGCACGCCACCTCTTAGTCCAAATTCTACTTTGTCGTGCGTAAATGTCAACGACAAGTTTTGATCGATACCAATGCGGTCGGTTATGCTTAAATCGCCCAAAGGAAGATTTTCAGTGTCAATTTCTACATCGTCCATCCCTTTGCTCGAATAACCAAAGCGTTGCGAGAAATTGGTCGAGGTGTTGGTGTTGAAGTGCAATCGTTTTTGGATAATTGGCGTATTGTACATTACACTTGCCCAAATGCTAAAAGGTGCATTCGCCGCATTAACTGTTTGTATATATTGCTTTCCCGATTTATCAAAAATACTGTTGGTTACCAATGCATCTTTTGTTAAGTTGGCGCGAAGCATTGTGTTGAACGACGAGAATTTTTGATCGTTGAAAGCACTGTAGTTGAAACTCAATTGATTGTTGAACGATGGATTAAGATTGGGGTTTCCAATGGTTTCGTTCATTAAGTTCGAATTGTTTTTTACGGGTTGCATTTGGTTTATCGAAGGTTGTTCGGTACGCCCACGATAGTCGATACGTAGAAAAGTTTTACGCGTAAAATTGTACTGAAAACGTGCATTGGGTGCAAAATTAAATACGCTAATGTTGTGAATTCTGTCCGATCCGTCGCCATACAATGTTTCGCTTTTTGTTTGCGAAGGTTCGGCTTTTAATCCCAATGTGAGATTGTAATCTTTTTCGGTGTAACGATAATTGAGTTCGAGAATTTGACTCAAAAACAAATTGCTAAAATTGTTGCTGTAAGCCGAATCCAAAACATTGTACAAATTGTTTTCGTCCTTTATATATTGGTTTATTTCGCTTGTGCGTTGGTTTGCACGTAATTGTAGCGCTGTTTCGAGCATGTTTTTGTTGTTCCACAATGGTTCAACAAACGATACACGAATGCTATTGTTGAATGTGTTCGATTTGTTTTGTGTAAATTGATCGACTGTTAATTGGTTGACATTTCTAAATTCATCAAATGTGTTTTTTAATGAGAGGTTGAACCTATCGCTGTTGTTGTCCGATAAATTGGTCGACACATTAATTGTCATTGTTCGCCCTTTTTTGTTCGTCGATTTTTTGTTGTATATAATGTTTAATCCTCCCGAAAGTCCACGTTCGAATCCGTTGTTGTTATTATATCCCCAGCTTGTTGAGTCGGATTGCGTAAGATATAAGAAGTCTCGAAGCGAGTAGCTTTCAGCTTCCGAATATTCAATGCGTGGCTGTACGATAAGTGTACGTAATGTATCAATTTTCCATTCAACTTCGAGGCGCATATTGGCTGCATACGAGTCGTTACCCGAAATGGTTTTGGTGGAATCGTTGTATTGCAATCCTCTGAGGTAACTTTCTCTTAAACTGGTGTTTTCGGTATAATTATTTGAATGTGTAAAACTTCCATCGCCTCCAATTTTAAGATTTGGATTAATGATTGTATTGTTGTTTAAACCAATGTTTTGTGTTTCGGTTATTCCACTGCTTTGTCCGCCCCAACGCCCGCGGCTGCTGCGTGCCGTGTTTACATTGTTGGCACCTGCCACAATCGACGTTTGCGATTCGCCACGCATAAGGTTAAAGTTTGCATTGGCATCGTAACGAATATTGTTATCAATGTCGAGTCCAATGCCTCCAATTGCATTACCAAAATATCCGTTGCGTCGGTTGGGTTTGGTGGTAAGGTTAATAATGCGTTCGGTGTTATCGTCCTCGAAACCTGTAAGTTGTGCCATTTCCGATTTTTGCTCGAGTACTTGTACTTTGTCAATCATATCGGCAGTAAGATTTTTGGTAGCCATTTCAATGTCGCCATCAAAAAACTTTTTGCCATCAACCCTTATTCTCTTAATGTCCTGTCCGTTGACCGTAATTTTGCCATCCGAACTTACCTCAACGCCAGGCAAGCGTTTTAGTAAGTCTTCAACCACAGCATTTTCTTGCAATTTAAAAGCAGCAGCATTATATTCAACAGTGTCGCCTTTCACTACCAATTGTGCAGCGGTACCTTTTACGTCAATTTCTTTTAGTAATTGCACATTTTCGGTAAGATTGATGGTACGAAGTATTAGATTTCTATTTTCAATTTGTATGTCCTGTTTATGTTCGTTGTAGCCTACCGAGCTTATTACCAATATATAATGCCCTGGTGCAACTCTTGGTATATTAAAGTTTCCTTTCATATCTGTTTGTACGCCTTGCACAAATGTCGAATCGGCTTTTTTGAGTAGCCGTACAGTTGCCATTTCAATAACTTGGCCATTTTTGCCATCAACAACAGTTGATTGCACTGACTGTGAAAATGTTACAATACTAAATAATAGTAGTAATGTTGTGAAAATTGCTGACTTCATTCTTTATAGATTGATTGTATATTTATAAATGTTTATGCAAAAATTTTAATATTGAATGGCCTGATTTATACCCAATTGTATGTATGAGTTTTTCAGTAAATTCAATGCAATATCCGACCGTAGAAAATCATAAAGGTTTAATTATAGTTTTTCTATTATTTAGGATAATTACATATTGATGCTTATGTTAATGTGTTGTAAATAAGGGTTTAATGTGATTTGTATTGCGTTTTAAATTACCTTTTAATAGCTTTTGTTAAACATTTTTTTTTATTTGTTGTTTCTAAATTAGTTAAGCATTATAAGTTGAATGTTCAATTTATTTATAAAAATGCATTTCGATATTAAATAATATTGCTTTTTGTAATTTTAGCGCATTATTTTGCAGCAATTTGCAGTAATTATTTTTGGAGTAATGTTGTTAAGATTAATCAATTTAATACATTTTTCGGATTGTTGAACGCAGTAATTATTGATTTTTGAATTATAAATTTTTTCCAAAATCAACTTAATTTCAAAATTTTATATTAAAACAAACAAATAAAATTATTCAGATGAAACTAACAGTTATCAAAAAACTCATGCTTTTTGCGATGGTAATTTTCTCTTTACATGCTTGTATGGAGGATTTGGATTTGGCCAATATCGACAAAGAGTTTACGGTTGATCAGTCATTGGTTTTGCCTTTAGGTGAGGCAAATCTTACGCTTGCCGATATTCTTGAACAAATAAATAATGATTTAATCAAGACTGATGGCACCGATATTTATGTGAATTTCGAAGACACTTTGCAATGGACATATCGTGTTTTCGATATGCTTGGCAATACTGCACCCACGCAAAAGGACTTCGATTTGTCGCCCTTTGTTCTAAGTTCGCCCATAGCACCCAATTCGCAGTTTGTTGTGCCTTATTCCGACGAGCAGTTAGAGCTTAACATTAATAGCAATCCGACCGATTTGCGCATCGACGAAATTACAGCCAACTCGGCTAAACTAAAGGTTGAAATTGACAAAACAGACTTAAACATCAATCCCGAAAACATTACTGTTGATTTGCAATTTGCGGTAACCGATTTAAAATTTTTGAGCAATCAACAAGTTGTAAGCCATACGCCAACTGCTTTTGGGGTTACAAATGAAATTCCTATTTCTCAATTCAGCATGTACACGCCACACGGAGCTACAAGTTTGCCTGTGAAGGTTCGTTTCAGAATACAAACAGGTAATGCGCCTGTGATAATTTTACCCACTTCGCGCATTACTATAAAAATAGGTTTAGGCGATATGGATTTTAGCGTAGCCTATGGTCATTTCAATCCAGCATCGAATTTAAGTGGAATAACCGAAGAAGCCGAATTTAATATCGACGACGTAATTCCTGCGGGAATGATAAAACCTGCTAATCCGCAATTGTTTTTAACAGCAATTTCGAATGTTGGAGTAACGCTCGATGTTAAGCTCGATTATATTCGTGCATTGCGTAAAGGCGACAGCTCATTTGAACCTGTTGCAGCTAAGTTTACGAACGATAGTGAATCGTACACACAAAGAATAAATCCTGCACAGCTCGGTGTTTGGGTGCCAACAGCATTTCCTGTTATCAATTCAACTTTCGGCAAAATCGATCGTTTGTTTGATCAAGATAAATACCCGAATACTTTTGAATATAAATATAGTTTGGAAAATGTTTCGAATCCTGCTTTGAAGCAATTTATGACACCCGACGCCAAACTGAAAATTGCCTATCGCTTAAAAGTGCCATTGCACGCTAAGTCAGGAAGTTATTACGAACTTAACGACACAATTCAAGATATAGGTGCAAGCATATCCGATGCACTCGAAAATGATATTATCGAAAATGCAAAATTGGTTTTACGAGTGAAAAACGGTTTGCCAATAAAAGTGGAGCTCGAAATTGCATTGCTCGACGAAAACAAACAAGTCATTACTACCGATATTACAACAAAATATAGCATTAATGTACCCAATGTTGATGCAGCGGGAAAAGTAATTGCAAATAGTATTGCTACACAAGATATTATTATCGAATTTAGTGGGGTGCAACTCGAAAGCTTACGCAATGCCAAACATTTGGCCTACAAAGTAAAAGTTGGAGGAGCCGATAGTAAGGCTATTAATTTTCAGACGACAGATAGTTTTGGCCTAAAAGCTGGGGTGTTTGTTAAAGGAAAAACCACTGTTAAACTTGGCGGTAGCGATAATTAATGTTTAATAATCAATTTGATAATTTTAAAATGAAAGCATATGAACACAAATAAATATATTAAACATTTATATTTGCTGTTGTTGGTTTTTGCGTTGCAATTGCCTGCTCAGCAAACCAATACTTTGTATTTCCTCGAAAATGCACCTACGCGTCATTATTTCAATCCGGCTTTTCAACCGCTCACAGGTTTTTATTTCGGCATACCGGTTTTAGGATTTACACATATCGAAGCTGGCAATAATAGCTTTACGGTGGGAAGTATCGATTTAATTGACAATAAAGATAAATTATTCAACCTTATTCGGCCTACAACACTTTTCAAAGCCGATGCGCAAGTGAATTTGCTCAACTTTGGTTTCAGAGCAAGGCACTCATATTTTAGTTTGGATATTTCGCAAAAAGTACACGCACAGTTTGGTATCCCGAAAGATTTGTTCCGTTTTGCACTATATGGTACGCCCGAATTGGACAATAATAAGTTCAATCTTTCGTCATTGAATTTTGGTGCCGATGCTTACACCGAAGTGGCCTTGGGTTATTCAAAATACCTCAACGAAAAATGGATCGTAGGTGGAAAGCTGAAATTTTTGGCCGGTCAAGCCAATGCCAATGCTAGTTTTAGCAATTTCGAAATTAATGCGGGCCTCGACCAATGGACACTGAAAACACGTGGGGCAATCAATACCTCGAGTGCTGCTATTGTAAGTGGCTCAAACTTATCCGATTTGGATTTCGAAATGCCTAACAAAGAAGTTGATTATGTTTTACCATTGGCTGGCATTGGTGCGGCAATTGATTTGGGTGCAACTTACAAACCTATTAAAAATCTGACAGTTAGTGCGGCTATTACCGACTTAGGAATGATTAGCTGGAATAGAAACGCAAAAAACTTAGTTGTTGAGTCGGACTTTACTTTTACTGGTACAGGCCCATTAAATACTCAACAATTGATGGACGATTTCAATTTTGAGGCTATTATTGATTCGGTACTCACTAAATTGCAAGATGCTGTTGTTACCGACATTACAAATAAACCATACACTTCGGGTGTTAGTCCTAAACTAAATTTAGGTGCCGAGTATGCATTTTTGAATGATAAAATGAGTGTAGGACTTTTGTCGCGCACCATTTTTCAGCGCAAACAAATTTACCAAGAGCTCACAACTTCGCTCAATATGCGACCTGGTAAGGGTTTTAATACTTCGCTGTCATATTCGCTTGTGAATGGTCGTTGGAGCAATATTGGTGTAGGTGTGGGAATGCGCGTTTGGATTTTTAATGCATTTGCTGCGGCCGATTATGTGCCTTTGCGCTTTGCAAAATATACTATGGATAGCTCGCTTCCAATAATTGGCAATGTATTCCCAATTCCCTATAGCACAGATCGTGTGAATTTTACTATTGGCGCCAATATAGTATTTGGATATCGCCAGGACAAAGATCGCTTGAATTCAACTTGCAAATGCAACTTTTAGTCGACGGAGAATAAGTGAGAAAC
>CAZEVV010000015.1:0-25242 GCA_964515675.1 uncultured Paludibacter sp.
TACGCTCGTCCACTTTGCACACCTCAAATCGCTTAAAAAGCCGTAGAGCATTTTCCAAAAAAATAAGGATTAAGACTTGCAAAGTTCATCCATATAAGGGTGGTGAAGTAGCTGCCGTAGAGCATTTTCCAAAAAAATAAGGATTAAGACTTTACAACGGTTGATACTAAATTCTTTTTACTCATAAGCCGTAGAGCATTTTCCAAAAAAATAAGGATTAAGACGTCAATGAGGTAAGATACCGAAATTAATTGTTCGTCTATGTTTTAATGATTTTATACTTTTCAGTTAGTAGGTGCTACATTTAAAAATTGATAGGTGCTACATATTCAGTTGATTTGAAATCTTCCAATTCGTTTTTTTTATTCTAACTCCACTCAACCCCTCCACATCAGCAAAAATTTTCAATCTCGATTGCTATCGGGTCAAATCTTCAAATCCTTTGTTCAGTAAATATAAAAATTATCGTTATTCAATAATTTTTTTATTCAAATAGGAAAAATTATTTTTGTATTAAAAATTATTTGTGTATTTTTGGCGCATGACAACCGAAGACAAACGCTTAACCATACGCGAGTGGTCGGAAGACGACCGCCCACGTGAGAAAATGGCCAAGAAAGGAGCTGCTGCCCTTTCTGATGCCGAGTTATTGGCCATACTTATTGGCTCGGGTAATAAAGACGAATCGGCTGTGGAGCTGTCGAGACGCATTATGCGCGATTGTAGCGACAATATAAACGAACTTGCTCGTATGAGTATTGGCGAGCTTTGTAAAAAGTTTAAAGGCATAGGCGAGGCAAAGGCAATAACAATTATGGCCGCTCTCGAACTGGGCAAACGGCGCAATATGAGCGATGCTTTAACGCGTAAAAAAATAAGTTCGAGCCGCGATTTAAGGGATTTGTTTGAGCCAATAATGATTGATTTGCAGCACGAAGAATTTTGGGTAACATTGCTCGATAGTGCACACAATGTAATCGAAACAAAATCGATAACTGTTGGTGGTCGAACACAAACGGTGGTCGATGTTTCAATAATATTGAAAATGGCCCTCGAAAAATCGGCCACTGTCATTGCTGTTGCACACAATCATCCCGCGGGACAGGATAAGCCGAGCAAGCAAGATGTGAATGTAACGGAGCGTGTAAAAGCCGGCTGCGAGGCGATTGGTATTCGTTTGCTCGACCATATAATTATTGCCCGTGGTAGGTATTTTAGTTTTAATGATGAAGGACTTTTAGTGTAAATTTTTAATCAACAATATATGAATGTTTTAGAAGTAGAAAATGTTGTAAAGCAATATGCTGGTCATTTGGCACTCGATGGCGTGAGTTTGCAAGTGCCCGAAAACTCGATATATGGACTTTTGGGTCCGAATGGTGCTGGTAAAACCACGCTCATACGTATCATTAATTGCATTACGGCGCCTGATAGTGGCCAAGTAAGGCTCAATGGAAAAGCACTTACACCAGCCGAAGTTGCCAAAATTGGCTATTTGCCCGAAGAGCGTGGCTTGTATAAAAAAATGAAAGTGGGCGAGCAAGCACTATATTTGGCCCGACTAAAGGGGATGAACAAGCACGATGCCCTTAAAGCGCTAAAATTTTGGTTCGAGAAATTCGAGATTCAAACATGGTGGGACAAAAAAGTGGAAGAGCTTTCGAAAGGTATGGCGCAAAAAGTACAATTTATAACTACCGTTTTGCACGAGCCCAAATTACTTATTTTCGATGAGCCTTTTAGTGGTTTCGACCCAGTGAATGCCGAATTGCTGAAACGCGAAATTTTACTTTTGCGCGATAAAGGAGCAACCATAGTTTTTTCGACACACAATATGGAAACCGTGGAGGATTTGTGCGAAAATATCAGTTTGGTCGATAGGTCACGCATTGTATTGCAGGGCAATGTAAACGAAATTAAAAAAACACATGCAACCAATACATTTTATGTGCAAACCGACAAGCAATTGGAACCCATTGGTTTCGAAATTGCCGAGCAGCAATACAAAAATGGTGTTTACGAATCGCTTGTGAATAAATTGGTGGGGCAAACAAATAATGCCTTGATAGCTGAAATAATAAAACAATCGGAAATTGTGAGCTATCGCGAGAAATTACCAACCATGAATGAGATTTTTATTAATACAGTTACTAAAAAAATAGTGTTGTAAAAACGTTCATTAATTGTATTTTTCAAGTCAATTTTAATGCAACATTCTTGATCCCGATAGCTACCGGGACATTTCTCATTTCTCATTTTTCATTCTTCATTTTTCATTCTTCATTTTTCATTTTTCATTTTTCATTTTTCATTTTTAATAAAATACACATATGTCGAAAATTAGTTTAATCATACAGCGGGAATATACTACCCGAGTAATGAAAAAGTCGTTTATATTGCTTACATTCTTAACCCCATTATTGTTGGTAGGGATGGTTTCGCTTATTGTTTGGTTGGGTACTATAAAAGACGATAAGCAAAATAGGATTGCAGTAATTGATAAAACTGGCTTGTATACCGATGTTTTGAAAAGTAACGAGAGTTATTTGTTCGATTTTGTTGATGCCGAGCCCGATAGTTTTCGTGTTGCTAATACAAAAAACAAAGATTTTACAGCCATTTTGGTTATTACCGACAATCTTGTTGACAGAAACGATGCTGCGACCATTTACTCCGAAAAACAAGTAAAACTCGAACTTCGCACTTATATTTCGGGCATACTCAATAAATATGTCGAGGAGCAAAAGTTGAGTGCCTACAATGTCGACAATATAAAGGAAATGGTTGAACAGGCCAAAACCAATATCGACCTGCGCACCATAAAGTGGAGCGAAAGCGGCGACGAAAAAGAAGCTTCGGCCGAAATTGCCATGATTATTGGTATGATTACCGCTTTTCTTATTTATATGTTTATTGTGTCGTATGGCGCACAGGTTATGAGTGGCGTGGTGCAAGAAAAAACCAATCGCATTGTCGAAGTGCTTATTTCGTCGGTGAAACCTTTCGAACTAATGATGGGTAAAATTATTGGTGTTGCGCTTGTTGGCCTCACGCAGTTTATGATGTGGGTATTGCTTACAGGTTCAATTTTGTTTGTGCTCAACACTACTTTGGGTAAAAATATCGATGCTGACACTGTGCAGCAAATGCAGCAAATGCAACAAATGGGCATGGGCGGTGCTCCTGCAGCCATGGAGGTAGGTGCTATCGAAAAATTAACTGTAGCCTTCAAAGCGCTCGATATTACGCAAATACTCGTACTTTTTGTAATTTATTTCTTGGGAGGATATTTGCTTTATGCGTCGTTGTTTGCAGCCATTGGTTCGGCAGTCGACAACGAAACCGATACGCAGCAGTTTTCGTTACCCATAATGATACCGATAATATTTGCTATTTATGCTGGCATATTTAGTGCCGAAAACCCCGATGGGCCATTGGCATTTTGGTGTTCGATGATACCATTTACTTCGCCAATTGTAATGATGGTGCGTTTACCTTTCGATGTGCCGGCGTGGGAAATTGCACTTTCGGTATCGATACTCATAGGTTCGTTTATAGCTACTACTTGGGTAGCTGCAAAAATTTACCGCACAGGTATATTGATGTATGGCAAAAAAGTAAGCTGGAAAGAGATGTGGAAATGGCTGAGATATTAATCTCAGCCATTTGGCTATAACGACATTGTGTGTCGACTCAATCAGTTATTTTATTCGGCTGTCGCCTCATCGTCAGGCGTCAGCTCTTTTTCGCCTTTGCGATAATAATATATTACACCACATTTTTTACACGCCATGTAACGATTGTAGGGTGTAAGATTTTGATATTTTTCTTCAATCTGATTCCATATATTTAAAATCAAATCGTCGGCCTTTATACGCAACTTCACCAATTCGTCCCAGTTGCGATTGGTAGCACTTTGGTGTAGCTTTTGTGTTGTTTTATATTCTTTAAAAACTTCGTAATGTACCTTTACTTTAGCAATTGCAGGGTTGTAAATGGGCAAACCTCCAATACGTACACGCTCGTATTCGCCATCGATAACATTTTTGCCCCACGTTAATAAATTTGCTTCAGTACTCAAATCGGGTACAGTATGCGTGTCGGGGTCGAGGCGGTACAGTAGTTTATGTTCTTTTTTAATTTCGCCCCGTATAACACTCAAATTAAAAACCTGAATGAAGTGCGAAATGTATAAACGCGCATTGTGTACTATTTGCTGATATTTTTTGTTCGCATTCACTTGGCTTTCGAGCGTTTGTTGGTACTGCGAAAGTTGTTTCTCGAAGAAACTCAGAAAATTTTTAGCTTCAATCACATTTTTAAAGCTTACAATAGGGTCGCTAAAGTCTTGTGAGTCGCATTCGCGAATCATTGTGCGCAACGCCCTAAGGCGCGATTGATCTGTATTTGGTAGGCGGCGATAAGGCATTCTTTGTAATAAATATTAATTAAAAGTACTTTATTAAAAAGCAACAAAATTCACTAAAAATAAATTTTGTTTAATAGTTAATCGCAAAGATAATAAAATTAATCTTTTCTGCCCATTAATTTCGAAGCTAATTTTCTCAATTCTTGCGTTTTGTTTAAATCAACACTCATTTCATCAAGTTTTGCGATGGCCATCTTGTAATAATCTTCCATTTTGTCTTCGCAAATGCTTTGTACGCCCAATTGGTTGTATATATTTCTTACGGCTTCAATTTTTTCCTCGTTTTTGTCGTTGGTTTCCAACCATGTGTTCAGTTCGATTGCAATATTGTTTGTTGCCAGTTTTTTTGCATGTATCAATAAGTATGTTTTTTTGTTGCAAAGTATGTCGCCACCAATTTTTTTGCCAAATGTAGCTTCGTTGCCATACACATCGAGCAAGTCATCTTTGAGCTGAAATGCCAAGCCAATATTTATTCCAAAGTCGTAAAGCAAGTCGGCATCTTTTGCATTTGCACCACCAATGATGGCACCTGTTTTAAGTGCGCAAGCCAATAGTACGGCTGTTTTTAGGCGTATCATTTCGAGGTATTCGTCGGCACTCACGTCAGTGCGGTTTTCGAACTCAACATCGTATTGTTGGCCTTCGCAAATTTCGATGGCAGTAGTCGAAAACAAATCGAGCACCTGTTGCAAATGTTGCGTCGGACATTTAGTCATAAGTTGATAGGCGAAAATTTGCATTGCATCGCCCGAAAGGATGGCTGTGTTTTCGTCCCATTTAATATGTACAGTTGGTTTTCCACGGCGTATATCGGCTCTGTCCATTATATCGTCGTGCAGTAAAGTAAAGTTGTGAAAAACTTCGATACCCAATGCTGGCGAAATGGCCGCCTCGATGGTTTCGTCGAAAATGTTGCAAGCCATAAGGCAAAGTGCCGGACGAACACGTTTTCCGCCCAACGACAAAGCATAACCAATGGGCTCGTAAAGTCCTACAGGTTGTTTTGTCCAATCGAAAGTACTTATTTCGTTCGTTATAATTGATGTTATTTCTTCAAATGTTTTCATATGTTTATAATTTAATTTTTATTGTCAGATGGTACTCGCCAATGATCATCATTTTTTTGTATGCCTTATTGCACATGACTCGTTTCATGGCAATGTTTTTATTTGTTTTTAATTGAAAAGGAGAATATCGCAATCTTTGCACCCGTTTTTATATATTGGTTGAAAAAGATTGAATTAGTATGCTTCCTTATTTTATATCTTCGACAGCTTATTAATGTATAATTATTGAAAACGGATTCGAATTATATACCTATGTAATTGCTTTGTATTTTTTTTGCTTATTTCATGCGAAACTATGTGCTAATTCATAATACAAAATTACGCAAAGCTAAAAAAATGAAATATGATAAAATAGATTTAAAGTCGATTTAAAGTCAATTTAAATACTGTTTAATTCGTTTTCAATAATATCGGTCATTACATTTTTAATGTCGATACCAGCGGCTGTTACTTGTTGCGGAATAAAGCTTGTGGCTGTCATTCCGGGCGTTGTATTCACTTCGAGTAGGTTGATTACTTCGCCTTCCGAAATAATGTAATCGATGCGTACAATGCCTTTACAATCTAAAATATCGTAAATAGCCGCAGTGAGCTGTTGCACCCTTTGGGTTAAGTTTTGGCTTATGCGTGCAGGTGTAATTTCTTCAACTTGACCTTTGTATTTGGCATCGAAGTCGAAAAATTCGTTTTGCGGCACTACTTCTGTTACCGGAAAAACAACTGTTTTGTCTTTGGTTTTGTACATGCCACAAGTAATTTCGGTGCCCGCCATAAAAGCTTCAATCATAACCTGTTCGCCCTCGGCAAATGCTTTTTCAATAGCCGATTGTATTTGGTCTTCGGTTTTAACTTTTGTAACCCCAAAACTGCTGCCGCCTACATTGGGTTTTATAAAGCAGGGCAATCCAACTTTTTCGACCACTTCGCTCGTGCTTATTTGTTGATTTTTGCGCAACAATATTGCTTCCGAAACTTTTACACCAAAGCCTTTGAGGTATTGGTTGCAAGTAAATTTGTTGAATGTAATAGCTGCCGAAAGCACATTGCAGCAAGAGTAGGGCAGGCCAATCAGTTCGAAATAACCTTGCAAAATTCCGTTTTCGCCTGGCGTGCCGTGTATGGTGATATATGCAAAATCGAAGTTTACTTTTTGCTTGTTGTGCACAAAGCTGAAGTCATTTTTATCGATGGTTGCAGTTTCGGTATCGTTAATTTTTACTTCCCATTGCTGTTTGGTAATTGTTACGATATAAAGTTGGTATTTTTCTTTGTCGATAAACGAATGCAGGCCAGCGGCACTTTTGAGCGATACTACCACTTCCGACGAGTCGCCACCTGCTACTATGGCTACGTTTTTTTTATTGTTCATGCAAATTGAGTGTTAAACTGCTTTGTTTTGTTTTACTTCGTGCAAAGATAATGTAAAAATTTTATAGCACTTACTTAGTTGTGTTTAAATTTATCAAGCTTTTTGTAAAAAAAAAAAGAAGAACACCATTGAATGGGTTCTTCTTTTTTAAATTTTCTGTTTGTTGGAAATACAATTACACGCGTCTTTCTTTGATACGAGCTTTTTTACCAGTAAGTGCACGTAAGTAGTACAATTTAGCACGACGAACTTTACCACGTTTGTTAACAGTAATGCTGTCGATAAAAGGCGAGTCCATAGGGAAGATACGCTCAACACCAACATTGCCCGACATTTTGCGTACAGTAAAACGTTTTTTCTCACCATGTCCAACGATTTTGATTACATCGCCGCGGTACTCTTGGATACGCTCTTTGTTACCCTCTTTAATACGATAAGCAACAGTAACTGTGTCGCCACTTTTGAACTTAGGAAGCTCTTTTTCAACGTGAAATGCTTGTTCAGCAATTTTAATTAAATCCATTTTGTTTCTGTTTTTAAAAATTAATGTGCAATATTCACAGACATCCTTAATTCTGCCAGAGATTACACCAAAAATTGGACTGCAAAATTAGTGTTTTTTTTTGATAAAACAAAGCAATGCGTATGTTTTTTTTCAGTATTGTGCTACACGCAGCATTATTTTTTCCAAAACACAGGTGTAAAAAGCAACAAAACAGTAAAAAGCTCAAGGCGACCGATGAGCATTAAGAACGAGAAAAACCATTTTGTAAAATCGGGGATATGTGCATAATTGCCCATTGGTCCTAAGCTGCCTAAGCCTGGACCTACACCACCCAAAGTGCCAATTACACCCCCAACAGCATCAATAAAGTTAAGCCCCGATGCCGTTACAACAGCAATGCCAAATATGATTGTAGCTAAATATAATAAAACAAAAGCCAATACTCTTGTAATAATGTCAGGTTTCACAACTTGGCCGTTATAAAGTACTGGCGAAACTGCATTGGGATGAATAATTCGTTTAAACTCATAATAACAATACTTTATCACAATAACGATACGCACCATTTTTATTGCACCACTTGTTGACCCTGCCGTAGCTCCGAAAACCATTGCTGTAAGCAAAATAACCCATGTAAAGGGAGCCCATTGCATATAATCAACAGTGCCAAAACCAGTAGTTGTCATTAGCGAACTTACATTAAACAATGCGTTGCGCCAATTTTCAGATAGTTGCGTTAGCTTAAATGTATTTGTGCTTATGGTATTGAATGCAAAAATTAAAAATGCAAATGAAAACAGAACAATAAGAAAGTGTTTTAATTCGTCATTTTCAAATACTTTTTTAAACTTATTTTTGAATCCAAAGTAAAACAAACTAAAGTTTATTCCCGATAAAATCATGAATGTGATAATAATATACTCGATGCTGGCCGAATTCCAATGAGCGATACTGGCTTGCTTGGTTGAAAAACCGCCTGTTGCAATCGTTGCAAACGACTGACATATAGCATCGAAAATCGACATTCCAGCCACTTTTAAGGCTATAGTTTCGAGACCTGTGAGTGTAAGATATACTAAAAATAAACGTTTTGCAGTACCCCCAATGCGTGGATGAATTTTGTCTTTGGTGGGACCAGCTGCTTCGGCTGCAAATAATTGTGTGCCATTTGCTCCAAATACTGGTAGTAAGGCCAATGACATAACAATGATTCCTAATCCTCCAATCCAGTGTGTGAGGCTGCGCCAAAAAAGTATGCTGTAGGGCATTTCTTCGATATTGTTGAGTATTGATGCTCCAGTTGTAGTAAAACCCGAAATGGTCTCGAAAAAACCATCAGTTATACTGGGTATATAATTCCCAAACCAGTAGGGTAAAAGTCCTATGAAGCTGAAAACAATCCATATAAATGTAACAATCAGCGAACCTTCGCGTTTTCCTATTCCCTCTGTGGCATTGCGCCCCAAATAAACTAATAATGCACCCAAACTAACACCTACAATTATCGCATATATAAAATGAATATATGCATTTTCGCGATAAATAAAGGCAACAATCAATGCTATACACAAAAAAATTACCTCAAAAAGTATAAGCGAACCAAAAATTCGAGCTATTAACTTCCAATTAAAATCTGTTTTCATTCCGAAATTATTTTACGAAATTATTTTACAATACGATAATTAACCCAATAATTATGCGCCATTATTCGGGATAATGGTGTCCGAGAAATTTTACTTAAGAAAACAATAGTGAATTATTTTTTCCAAAATACAGGTGTAAAAAGCAACAAAACAGTAAATAGCTCGAGGCGACCGATGAGCATTACAATTGATAAAAACCATTTTGAAAATAATGGTATGTTTGCAAAGTTATTTGCAGGGCCAATTTCGCCTAGTCCAGGTCCCACATCGCTTAAGCAAGTAATCATTCCACTCAGCGATTCCACAAATCCCATTCCACTAAAAGCTAAAACAACTGCGCCAATTGCTACCAAAAGCATATATAATAGGCAAAAAGCTAAAACCCGCGTTATTGTACTTTCTTTCACCATTATTTTGTTATAGCGCAAAGGCACTACCGCATTGGGATGTATGATGCGTTTGAATTCGTTATAAGAGTATTTTATCATTAATAAAACTCTTATCGACTTTATACCACCAGCTGTACTGCCAGCCGAGCCTCCAATTAGCATCAAAATCAATATCATTATCCATGTGAATGGCGCCCACAAATTAAAATCGGCAGTGCCATAACCTGTAGTTGTAATAATTGATATGGTGGTAAAAAAACTATCGCGAAACGATTGTTCGACGGTGCTCGCACTTAAATTGTTTTGAGAAAAAACTTGATTTACAAAGAATACAGACCCAAAAAATAGAATAATTAAAATATAAAATCGGAGCTCTTCATTGTTTGTTAATTTTTTTACTTTGGCTTTTACTGCAAAATAGAATAAACTAAAATTGATACCTGCTGCCAACATGAAAAAAATAAATATGTATTGAATAATAGCCGAGTCCCAATAGCCAACGCTGGCTTGTTTGGTCGAAAAACCGCCGGTTGCCATGGTTGTGAACGCATGATTGATGGCATCGAAAAAACTCATGCCTGCCCACCAAAGTAAAAATGTTTGCACAGTGGTGAGTATAACATATGTGAGCAACAGGCGCTTAGCTGTTTCGCTCATTTTAGGGTGAATTTTGTCCTTGGTAGGTCCTGTGGCTTCGGCCGAAAAAAGCTGAACACTCGAAAAACCAAATATGGGCAACAAAGCCAACGAAATTACAATAATGCCCAAGCCGCCAATCCATTGCGTGAGGCTGCGCCAAAACAAAATGCTGTGCGATAGCGACTCAATATCGTTTAATATGGATGCTCCCGTGGTGGTGAAACCCGACATAGTTTCGAAAAATGCATCGGAAATATCGGGAATGCTTCCACTCAAAACAAATGGAAGCATGCCAAAAAGCGAAAATGCTAGCCATGTACCTGTAACAATTATCGACCCTTCGCGCTTGCCTACATGTGGTTTAGCATTGCGCCCAATAAATAAGCCCAGCAAGCCAAACACTGTGGTAATGAGGCCACTTGTTAAGAAGTGTATCCATTGTGTATCGCCATAAAGCAATGCCACTAGCAGTGTTAGGAGCATAAAAAAACCTTCGAGAATAATTAAGCTCCCAATGATTTTAAATGTTAATCGATAATTAAATTCTTTATACATTATATTTTAACTGAAAAACGGCTCTAATTTACGTATTGTCGATGCTAAACAAAATACCACTACATGGTCGTTGGGTAAAATTACAGTATTACCGTTTACAATAAAACCTTTACCGTTACGCACATATGCACCTATGTTAACATCTTTGGGCAAACGCATATCTTTAATTTTTGAGCGCGTAATTTTCGATCCTGCTTTGGCTACAAACTCTACAACTTCGGCATCGGCCGATGTTAATGCGCTTACATTCAGTACATCGGCATCGAGCGTAAGTTGGTGTATATAACTTGCTGCTATCATTTTTTTGTTGATAACAGTGCCAATGTCCATGCTTTCGGCCAATGTTATATAATCGATGTTTTCAACTTGGGCAATGGTTTTTTTCACCCCAAAACGTTTGGCTGCCAAACACGACAAAATATTGGCTTCCGAATTTTCGGTTACTGCAACAAAGGCGTCCATATCTTCGATGCCTTCTTCTTTGAGCACATCAATGTTTTTAGCGTCGGAGTTGATTACCAATGCATCGTGAAACTTTTCGGCTAAGCAATAGCTTCGTTCGCGGTCGCTTTCGACCACCTTAACCGATATGTTGGAAGGTAAAACCTGAAGCGTTTTTTGGCAAATACGACTTCCACCATATATCATAACATTGCGTATTTGATATTCCGATTTACCTGCTTGTTCACGTACAAATGCTATGTTTTCGGGAAAAGTCATGAAGTAAGCAATGTCGTTTTCGAGTATCAAATCGCTACCCATGGGTATGATGGTTTTGTTTTGTCTTTTTATAGCTACTACACGATATTTGTCGTTATCGAAAAAGCCCGAGTTGAATGTTTTATTTACAATTTCGGCATTGCCTCTCACTTTTATACCCAAAACCAATAATGCACCATCGCAAAAGCTCAAGCTTTGTCGCAACCAATTGGTTTTTAGCGAGTCGTTTATTTCTTTTGCAGCAAGCACTTCGGGGTAAATTAAATAATCGACACCCAGTTTTTCGAAAAATTCTTTGTTTTTTGGTAAAAGATATTCGTAGTTGTCGATGCGCGCCAACGTACGTTTTGCCCCCAAGTTTGTGGCAATCATGCAAGCCGTCATGTTCACACTTTCGTAGGGCGTAACTGCAATAAATAAATCGACATTTTGTGTGCCAATTTCACGCAGTGTATTAATCGATGTTGGCGAACCTTCGTGCGTCATGAGGTCGAAATTGGCATCAAGGTCCTTCATGCGTTCCTGATTTTCGTCGAGCAACATGATGTCCATGTTTTCGCGCGCAAGTAATTTTGCAAGGTGTGTACCAACGGCACCTGCACCGGCAATAACGATTTTCATTTTCTATAATTTAATTGCTTTTTTCGGTTATTTTTTTGTAAAATAATATCCGAATATAGCTTAATATTGATAATTCAACATCCGTTTTTTTTGTAAACACAATGCTCCTTTATAGCAAAAAAGCATTGTGTTTGTTTTATTGTTGTTTTTTTTTGAAAGCTATGCTTTACAAAAGTGTTTCGATGGAAGCAGCAATACCTTCGGCATCGAGTCCAAGCATATGATACAGTTCCTCTGGCGTACCGTGTTCAACAAAAGTATCGCGTATTCCCAAGCGTTTTACTTGTACGAAATAGTTGTTGTCCGACATAAATTCGAGCACCGCACTGCCAAATCCGCCATCAATTACACCATCTTCTATTGTAACAATATATTTGTATTCTTTGGCAATTTTGTGCAACAAATCATTGTCCAATGGTTTTAAAAAGCGAATATCGAAATGCCCTATGCTCAATCCTTCGTGCTTTTTCTCCAAAAGCTCGATCGCTTCTTTTGCTGGATTTGCCATATTGCCTATGCTTACAACAGCAATTTTTGCCCCAGCTTTTAGTTCCTCGCCTTTGCCAATGGGGAGGTTTTCGGTTTCGTTTTTCCAATCCACTAAAACGCCTTTTCCACGGGGATATCGTATAACAAACGGACCTTTTTTGTAATTAACAGCCGTGTGCATGAGGTTGCGCAATTCGTGTTCGTTGCGTGGAGCTGCAATTACCATATTGGGTATGCAGCGCATATAAGCCAAGTCGAACAAACCATGATGCGTAGCACCGTCCGAACCAACAACGCCTGCTCTATCTAAACAAAATATTACGGGCAATTCCTGTAGTGCAACATCGTGTATCACATTGTCGTAGGCACGTTGCATAAACGATGAGTAGATATTGCAAAATGGCACCATGCCTTCTTTGGCTAAGCCAGCCGAGAAAGTTACTGCATGTGCTTCGGCAATTCCAACATCGAAAACACGTTCCGGAATTTCTTTTTGCATAATTGTCATCGAACATCCCGAAGGCATAGCTGGCGTAATGGCAATAATTTTTTCGTTTTCGCGTGCCATATCGAGCAATGTTTGTCCAAATACATCCTGGAAGAGTGGGGGCGTAGGCTCAGCATTAGGCGCTTTGCTACGTTGACCTGTTTCGATGCAAAATTTTCCTGGCGCATGCCATTCGGTTACCGAGTTTTCGGCAGGCTCGTAGCCTTTGCCTTTTTTGGTAATGCAATGCAATACTTTGGGGCCTTTAAAATCTTTTATGTCGCTAAGTACTTTCACCAATCCATCAATGTCATGTCCATCCACAGGGCCAAAATACCGAATGTTGAGTCCTTCGAAAATATTGTGCTGTTTGGTGAGCGTTGCTTTTAAAGTATTGTTAATGCCAATAATTCTGTTTTTACCTTGTTCGCTTATTACGCCAAACTTTTTCATGCAATTGTATGCCTTAAACCGAAGTTTGTTGTAGGTGCGCGATGTAGTAATGTCAATCAGATATTGTGTGAAACCACCGTGTATGGGGTCGATGGCCATTTGGTTGTCGTTGAGCACAATCAGCATATCGTTTTTGTCCATCGACGTGTTGTTGAGCCCTTCGAAAGCCAAACCGCCCGTCATAGCGCCATCGCCAATTACGGCCACCACTTTACGGCTATTTTCGTTTTTTTGCAAAGCGGCTACTGCCATGCCCAAAGCAGCCGAAATTGAAGTTGACGAGTGACCTACGCCAAAAGTATCGTATTCGCTTTCTTTGGGAGTTGGGAAGCCGCAAATGCCACCAAATTGCCTATTTGTATGAAATTGGTCGCGCCTACCGGTAAGTATTTTATGGCCATAGGCCTGATGGCCAACATCCCACACAATACGGTCGTAGGGAGTGTTGAATACATAATGCAGTGCCACAGTAAGTTCAACTGTGCCTAAATTCGAGCCCAAGTGCCCTGGGTTTTTCGAAACCTCGTCGATGATAAACTGTCGCAATTCATCGCAAACCGTTTTCAACTCCGATTTTGGAATCGCTTTTAAGTCGATAGGCGAATTGATATTGCGCAAATATTTAAAATTACGTTCTGCCATTTTTATAAAATTGGGTGCAAATATATACAAAATATAGTTTTAAAACATATAAAACGTCATTTATATTTTATTTGATTGTGTAACATAGATTTAATTAGCACTAAATAAGGCATATAACTATTTTTGAACAATGCTATAATTTCACATAAAAATGTTTGATTATCTAAATTGTATCAGCCTTGTAACAAAAATATCATTTATAAAGTTGCATCGACAATAAATATTAAGTAAAAATTATTCGTGATGATAGGGTTCGCCTTTGAGTATTGTGAAAGCACGATACACTTGTTCAACAAAAAGCAAACGTATCATTTGGTGCGAAAATGTCATGAGTGAGAGCGAAAGTTTTGCATTGGCACGATCGTACACAGCACTCGAAAAACCATAAGGGCCCCCAACAACAAACACCAATCGGCGTGTCGAGGCATTCATTTTTCGTTGTATGAATTCCGAAAATCCTATCGAACTGTATTGTTTCCCTTTGTCGTCGAGCAATACAACATCGTCGCTTGGGTCGATGGCCTTCAGTATTAATTCGCCTTCCTTGTCTTTTTGTTGCTCTATCGAGAGGCTTTTCGTGTTTTTCAATTCGGGAATTATAATGTTTTCGAAATTGACATAATGCTTGAGCCGTTGGCAATATTGATCTTGTAGTTTTTGTAAATCTGTATCTGTCGTTTTTCCAACAACCATAAAAGCTATTTTCATTCTGTGTTGTAATTTTTAATTCGTTCGTACACCAACTACAAAGATAAGGAATTAAAGCAATATGTATGCGATTTTAAAGTAAAAACCCAAGTTCATTTACTAATTATCCCCTTACTGCTTGTGGTAGCGTAGCGTACATCCCGATTTGGACCGCTTCCTGCTTGCCGCTTACCGCTTGCCGCATATTGCTTCCCGCTTCCCGCTTCCCGCTTGCCGCTAAAATCTCTCAGCACTTCGATTGCTCGAAACATAAATGTAAAATACTGACATTCAATCTTAATATATATGAGTGCTAATTGAAATAAAAATACAGTTTTTTTGCAATATGAAATTTCAAAACTGAAAAAATGATACAACAAAAATTTTATCCCACCATTGTTATTTCGGATGTGCACTTAGGCACAGCACATAGCAAAGTAAGCGAACTTACCGATTTTTTGAGCACTGTAAATTGCAATACGCTAATTTTGAATGGCGATATTATCGACGGTTGGCATTTGCAAAAAACAACAAAAGCCAATTGGACAAAAGAACATACCAATTTGATAAAGGTGATAATGAAAATGGTAGAAAAGCATAATACCAAAATTATTTATATTCGTGGAAATCATGATGACTTTATCGATAATATTGCACCCTTTAGTTTTGCTAATTTAAGCATAACCAAGGAGTATATGCACCTTTCGCACAACAAACGATATTATATTGTACATGGCGATGTTTTCGATAATATTACAAGCAATATGCGTTGGTTGGCAAAAATTGGTGATATTGGTTATAGCTTTTTGTTGTGGCTCAACAAGATATATAATCGTCGTCGAGCCGTACAAGGATTGCCCTATTTCTCGCTGTCGCAAAGCATTAAGCAAAAAGTAAAATCGGCTGTGTCGTACATATCGAACTACGAAACCGAATTGGTTGCTTTGGCCAAAAGTCGATATGCCGATGGTATAATTTGCGGACATATACATCAGCCAGCCAATAAGTTTATCAACGATATTCATTACCTCAATTCGGGCGATTGGGTCGAAACTATGTCGGCATTGCTCGAAAACGAAAACGGCGAGTGGGAACTTTACTTACATGCGCACAACAACGAACCCATGATTTTTGATACCGACGAATTAAAATCGGATATTGAAAAAAACAGAAAACAGCAATTCAATTTTGCTTTTATGCAATGGTTTCAGCGAAAAGAAACTGTAAGTGCAGTTTAGTGCATTGCAGCGTTTAATTATTTAGCGTTTTGGTGTTTATACAGGCGTGCTTGTGCTAATATTTTTTTGATTGAAACATTTATATGAATCAAATTATATACTCACGAAGCACCGTGTTGACATATTCTGATAATGATCGGTATAACATAAAATGCGTTGATTTTAAGGAGATGCTAAATTCCATTTGACAAATCAATAACAAAAGTAAACAGATGAAATATCTATTTATAGTACAAGGCGAGGGTCGCGGACATTTAACACAGGCCTTAACTTTGCGCAATACGCTCGAAAAAAATGGGCATCAAGTGGTGGCCGTAATGGTAGGTTGTAGTGCTACACGTAATATTCCCGACTTCTTCGTTCAGAAATTCGACAAAAATATCGAACGATTTATGAGTCCGAATTTTTTACCTGCTTTTTTCTTGCTTTTTAATGGGATGACAGTTACAATGTACTAACGATTCAAAACGACAGACATCATAAAAAGGATGGATTCTATGACAGAAGTATTTTGGTTACCTTCCGAGCAGTATGTGACGCAGCATGCTCGTATTTGGTTGGCACAACCTTTGGAGATGGGCATATTTAGCAAAGCCTCCCTACTCGCTTCCTTACTGCGTCGGGGTACGCATCGTTATCCCAGCCAGAGGAAAATTGTGCAAGCGTTGGAAGCTCTTTGGGGAGCAGAAATGCATACGCAGGTCAGCCGTATTGGCGGGGCACAAGTGACAGCCCTTTCATTGCAACTTCCCGATGGACGGTATGTACCACAGGCTGGCTCCGGATTGTTGGCAGAGGGAATCTCGTTGTTAGCAGAATTAATCAGCCAACCGTATCTACCGGAGGGGTTATTTGAGGAAGCCAGCTTTGCGCAGGAGAAAAATCGGTTACAAGCAGCTATTGAAAACCGTAAGAATCAACGAGCAGCCTTTGCGCAGCAGCGCTTAAACGAATTGGTTTATGCCGGTTCGGCGTTAGCTACCCCAAGAAGTGGTAGTGTGGAGGAAGTTTTGCTCTTGAGCAACCAAGATATGGTGGATTTCTATTATCAAACCAGAAAGAACAGCGTAGTGATTGTGGGTTTGTGTGGCAATCATGTTGAAGATTTGAGCATGGAACAAGCAGAAGCATTGGTGTCTTGGAACCGAGAACCCAAGCAGATTCTGCCTTTGCCGGCGTGGTCTCATAGAAATGAAGTGAAGCAGGTTCGTGAAGTGCTACCCGGTGAGCAAAGTCAGTTACTGTTGGCCTTTAGTTCGGAAGTTGCCTATAGCGATTCACTGAACTTACCGCTATCTGTGTTCAATGGGCTTTTTGGTGCCTTTGCTCACTCTCGATTATTCCGCACGGTGCGAGAAGAAGAAGGGTTGGCTTATGCGACCGGGAGCCGACTGGATCGATCGACTGGGGTGATAACGGCCTATGCCGGATTGGAAGCAGAACAAGCAGAGTTGGCAAAAGAAAAGATGATGGAAGAGCTGCAGAATTTACAACAAGGCGACTTCAGCGAAGAAGAGCTCGATATGACCCGCCAAACCCTCTGTGAACAGTTACGGGGAATGAATCAGGAGGCCGAAGGACGGTTGGATTTTCGTATTAACCAATTTTTGATGAAACATGGAGATGCCGAGACTCTCATGGCACAAATTCAGGCTATTGGCAAAGAGGATGTGGTAAATGCGGCACAACGCGTGCGGTTGCACACCACCTATTTGTTGGCCGACGGGGAGGGAATGTAAATGACAACCAACTTTATCAACCCCTTTCCACTCTTTGAAACCGTTTTGCCCAGTGGCATGCATGTGACAGTCGTTCATCGTAAAGGGTTCAAACGAATGTCGGCTCAGTTGGCTTTCCCATTTGGATCGTTGCATCAGAAACTACAAAATGCACAGGGTGATTTTTTGGATATCCCTGCCGGAACCGCACATTTTCTAGAACATCAAATGTTCAAACAAGAAGATGGTACAGCCATCAGCGATGCCTTTGCCGCTTTAGGAGCGTACGACAACGCGTTTACCAATTTTGATCATACCGTTTACATGGCCGATTGCAGTGAAAATCAAGCCGAAGTGTTAAAGCTCTTATTACAATATACAAATCAACCCTACTTCGAAACAGAGAGTGTCGAAAACGAGAAAGATATTATCGTTCAGGAACTTATGATGTATCGCGACCAGCCGGAAGAACGCTTGGAGATCCACTTAAGACAAGGGCTCTACGGGGCACATCCTGCCGGTGAAGACATTGGAGGTAGCGAGGAGTCGGTGCGAAGTGTAACGCCAAAGATTCTTTACGCTTGTTACGATGCGTTTTATCGTCCATCGTTGGCGAGATTGGTGGTCGTGGGTGATTTAACCCCAGAAGAAGTGTGCGAGCTAGCAGGAACTTGGGGCAAGCGACAAATGTTAGGATACCAACCCATCTGGCCGAATAGTGCCTCGGAAGCAGGTCCGGTAAACGAGTTTTCCTTAAAAGCCAGAGCAGCTAGGCCACTGCTTTCCATGGGCTTTGGGGATTATCGCAAACAAGTACGAACGGGACGCGAGCTATTGAAACGCCAATTGGAAATGGATGTTTTGCTCGATTTGGTACTGGGTCGTTCCTCAGCGTTTTATTGGCAACTCATGGAACAGCAATTATTTGATAGTTCCTTTCATGTGGATTATCATTCCACCCCAACCTTTGGAGCAGTCCTCATTGGTGGTGACAGTATCAAGCCAACCGTTTTGAAAGACAGAGTGCTTTCCTACTTGTCCTCTGCAGAGGGGGAAGCATGTGTCGATGCCGAAGGGGTATCGCGTATGAAGAAAAAGACACTGGGCGAACTCGTATCCGCGTTTGAGAACAATGAGGAGTTGGCCATAAATTTAGTCACTGCAGGTTTGTATGGTTATCGATTTACCGATATCCCGGAGACTTTGCAGGAAATCTCAGAAGCAGATTTAATTCAACGCTACAGAGAGTTTTTTATCGGTCGAACTCCGGTATTATCTTATGTCTACCCGGAGGACTCGAACAAAGAAAATGACGCTGAAAACAAAGAATTTAATGAGTAAACTTGCGCATTTTTGCATAAATACACAAGTTTGCAACCGATAGACACCAAATCCGAAGCAGAATGCTTCATTGACATAATATAAAAAACATGTTAAGATTAATTCGTATCTGGAGAATTTAAATTGGAGTCAATTCAAGCAGATATTTTTGACCATCTACCTTTCGCGGGAGATTGAGGCTACACGGACGGCCGGGTCAAATGCCGAAAATCCGTTGAAGAGACGGAAGGCAACTTTTGGTTGCTTTATTGATTGGGCAAATGTTGCGGGCAAGCCGCCATTTAGCCATTCGCGAATTTTATAAGTTGGGTACTTGACCATCGGGCGCGTTTTAGCGCATCAACTTGTGAAACGATCAATAAGAGTAGTAAAAGTAATCTTTGCTATATAGACTCTAGAAATCGATTCGACCGCCAAGGGGTTTTCTCAGGATTTCTTATGCCCGCCAAGGGAGAAGAATCTGTAAGAAATACTTTGCAAACAAGTGATGTGTACGCCCACATCACTTGTTTTTTTATTATGTAGTTGGAGAGGATGCTCATGGAAAACAAATTAAAACTTTATGGGTTCAACAATTTAACCAAGTCTCTCAGTTTCAATATTTATGATGTCTGCTATGCCAAAACCTCGCGTGAGCAGAAAGATTATATTGCCTATATTGACGAGCAGTATAACTCCGATCGGCTGACCCACATCATGACGGTGTTAACCGATATGATTGGAGCAAAAATTTTGAGTATATCCAAACAGGACTACGATCCACAAGGGGCGTCGGTTACTTTTTTGATTGCCGAAGAACATTTACGTCCGGTAGGGGTGGAAGGAATTGCAGCACACTTAGACAAGAGCCATGTTACCGTTCACACCTACCCAGAGTATCATCCCGACACCAGCATCGCTACTTTCCGGGCAGATATCGATGTTTCAACCTGCGGAGAAATCACTCCTTTGTCCACCTTGGATTATTTGATCAGCAGTTTCGATTCCGATATCATCACCATGGATTATCGGGTTCGCGGGTTTACCCGTAACCTGACCGGGGAGAAGCTGTTCATCGACCATGAAATCACTTCCATTCAGGACTATATTGACGATAAAACACTTCGACGCTACGATGCCGTCGACATCAATGTATACCAAGCCAACATGTTCCACACAAAAATGTTACTCAAAAATATGGACCTACAAAATTACCTGTTCAATACCGACGTGTATGAATTGCCACCGGAACTTCGTTTGGAGATTTCGGGGAATCTGCGTCGTGAAATGATAGAAATATTCAGCGGAAGGAACGTCTATCAATGATTCGATTGAAACACGATCAACATCGCGCACCCATTTATGATGCTTTACAAGAGTTTAAGAAGCAACGGGTAGTACCTTTTGATGTACCCGGCCATAAAAGAGGTCGTGGCAATCCGGAGTTGACTGCCTTTTTGGGTGAGCAGTGTCTCACAGTTGATGTGAACTCTATGAAGCCGTTAGACAATTTGGTGCATCCGACTACAGTGATTCGGGAAGCCGAAGAAATCGCTGCCGAAGCCTTTGGAGCACATCATACTTTTTTTATGGTAGGAGGAACCACATCATCGGTACAAAGTATGATTCTTTATGCCTGCCAGCAGGGAGATAAGATTATTTTGCCAAGGAACGTGCACCGAAGTGCCATAAATGCCTTGGTACTTTGTGGTGCCACACCGGTCTATGTCAATCCGGATGTCAATCATCAGTTAGGCATTGCTTTGGGGATGTCGGTGAAGCAGGTTGAGGAGGCCATTCGCTTAAATCCGGATGCGAAGGCGATATTGGTCAATAATCCCACCTATTATGGTATCTGCTCGGACCTACGCTCCATTGTGCGACTGGCACATGAGTATAATATGTTGGTTTTGGTCGATGAGGCGCATGGTACGCACTTCTCCTTTGCACGGAATCTACCCATATCGGCCATGGCAGCCGGTGCCGACATGGCGGCGGTCAGCATGCATAAATCGGGGGGCAGTTTAACACAAAGCTCATTCCTCTTAACCGGCAAACGGGTGAACCCGGATTACGTGCGCCAGATTATTAATTTAACCCAAACCACTAGTGCCTCTTACTTGCTGTTATCGAGTTTAGATATTTCGCGTCGCAATCTCGCCTTGCGCGGGGTGGAAATCTTTGATCACGTGACCAATTTGGCCGAATATGCTCGTAAAGAGGTCAATCAACTGGAAGGCTACTATGCATATTCCGATGAACTAATTAACGGAGATAGTATCTTTGATTTTGATCGCACCAAGTTATCCATTTATACCCTCGATACCGGATTGGCTGGCATTGAGGTTTATGATTTACTGCGAGATGAATATGACATTCAAATTGAGTTTGGCGATATTGGGAACATACTAGCCTACATTTCAGTGGGTGACCGCAAGCTGGATGTAGAACGCTTGGTCAGTGCTTTATCGGAAATCCATCGCCGGTTCGGTCGTGAAAAGACGGGGTTGTTGACCCAAGAATATGTGGTCCCCATTGTAGCAGTTGCGCCACAAACGGCCTTTTATGCCGAAAAGGAACAATTACCCATAGAAGAAACCAGTGGCCGCATTTGCAGCGAGTTCGTCATGGCATATCCGCCGGGGATTCCGATTTTAGCGCCTGGCGAGAAGATTACCAAAGAGGTCATTCGTTACATTCAATACGCGAAAGAAAAAGGATGTACGATGACCGGACCCGAAGACCTGTCGGTAGAGCGCTTAAATGTGTTGAAGCAGTAATCCGGTCAGCAAGAAGGAGAAAAAACAATGGAATTATGGTTTACCGAAAAACACAGCCCCAATGTCCATTTTTCGATTAAAGTGAGTCGTCATGTGCACAGTACCACCAGTGAGCACCAACAAATCGATGTCTTTGAATCACCGGAGTTCGGTCGATTTTTGGTCATCGATGGGTTTATGATGTTGACCGAAAAAGATGAATTCATTTATCATGAGATGATTACCCACGTGCCCATGGCGGTGCATCCCAGTGCCAAAAAAGTGCTGGTAATCGGAGCCGGAGACGGGGGTGTGGTGCGAGAATTAACTCGTTACAATCAAATTGAGCATATCGATTTGGTGGAAATTGACCCGGTTGTTGTAGAAGTCAGCAAGCAATTTTTACCTCAGACTGCCTGCAAGTTCGATGATCCCCGTCTGCACATTCATTACGAAGATGGCGTCAAATACGTACGTGGTCAAAAGGATCAGTATGACTTGATTATTGTCGATTCAACCGATCCCATTGGACCGGGGGAGGGCCTGTTTACCAAAGAGTTTTATGGGTCGTGCTATAAGTCCCTGAAAGCAGATGGTATCATGGTCAACCAGCATGAAAGCCCGTATTATGAATACAATCGTCAAGCGATGATTCGTGCTCATAAGCGTATTGTCGAGAGCTTCCCGATTAGCAAGGTTTATCAGGTCCATATCCCAACCTATCCGTCCGGTCACTGGCTGTTTGGATTTGCGTCCAAGAAATATCATCCGGTTCATGATCTACAAGCCCAGACCTGGAATGACCTCAACCTCAAAACCCGATATTATAATACCAAACTGCATGTGGGCAGTTTTGCGTTACCAAATTATGTGGAGGATCTGTTAAAACATGTTGAATAAGAATATTGTTCATTTCGTTGGTTGTGATGCCGACTATGCATCAGCTGAAACCGTTTTGTTTGGTGCACCTTATGACGGCACTACTTCGTTCCGTCCGGGAACCCGTTTTGCCCCTATGACGATTCGCAACGAATCGATAGGTTTAGAAACCTACAGCCCTTACCAAGATGGCGATATCAAGGATTCTGCCATTATGGACAGCGGTGACTTGGAATTTACCTTTGGCAGCAGTCGTCGCATGCTCGATCAGATTCATGATCGGACCGCTATGATTTTAAACGATGGTAAACGTCCCTTTATGATTGGCGGGGAGCATCTAGTCACATTGGGGGCCGTGGAAGCGGCCGTAAAAGTGTACCCAGATTTACATATTGTGCATTTTGATGCGCATACCGATTTGCGGGATTCCTTTTTTGGCGAAGAATTATCGCATGCTACGGTGCTGAAACGCTGTCATGACTTGGTTGGCGATGGTCGAATCTTCCAATTTGGTATTCGCTCTGGAGATGGGGCGGAATTCCGTTGGAGCAAATCGGGACATACGTATTTAAATCCGTTTAACTTCAACACCCTAGATGAAACTCTAGAACAACTCAAAGGCAAACCCGTGTACTTTACCTTGGACCTTGATGTGATGGACCCCTCGGTATTCCCTGGCACCGGCACACCCGAAGCGGGCGGTGTGACCTTTGAAGAATTACGGGTGGCAGCAACCAAGGTATGTCAACGTTGTCATGTCATCGGTTGTGATGTCAATGAACTAAGCCCGGCATATGACCAAAGCGGAGTTTCTACCGCAGTAGCCGGCAAAATCATTAGAGAAATGTTGGTGGCTTTACACCAAAAATAAATCATAGAAGGAGATGCTACCATGGCAAAAGCGTTGATCATTGGCTGCGGAGGTGTTGGTTCCGTCGCCATACACAAGTGTTGTCAAAACAGTGAGGTTTTTGAGGAAATTTGTATCGCCAGCCGGACGAAGTCCAAATGCGATGAATTGAAAGCCAAGCTGGAAAAGACCACCAAGACCAAAATCACCACGGCAAAAGTGGATGCCAATCAAGTGGACGAATTAGTCAGCTTGATTCAAAGGGTCAAACCCGATATCGTGATGAACCTGGCCTTACCGTATCAGGACTTAACCATCATGGAAGCATGTCTGGCAACCAAAACACATTATATGGATACCGCCAATTATGAACCGGAAGATACCGCTCATTTTGAATACAGCTGGCAATGGGCTTATCGAGATGCCTTCAAAAAAGCCGGAGTCACAGCCCTTTTAGGAAGTGGTTTTGATCCGGGGGTGACCAGCGTATTCACGGCGTATGCTTTGAAACACCATTTTGATGAAATTGAGACCATTGATATATTAGACTGCAACGGCGGAGACCATGGGTATCCTTTTGCGACCAACTTTAATCCTGAAATCAACATCCGTGAAGTGTCTGCCAAGGGTAAGTACTGGGAAAATGGTGCTTGGGTAGAAACTGAACCCATGGAAATCAAACGTGTCTATGACTTCCCGGAAGTCGGTGTCAAAGATATGTATTTAATGCATCACGAGGAAATCGAGTCCCTAGCCCTCAATGTTCCTGGCATTAAACGCATTCGGTTCTTTATGACGTTTGGACAAAGTTACTTGACACACTTAAAGTGCCTCGAGAATGTGGGAATGACTTCCATTGAGCCCATTGAATTCCAAGGTCAGCAAATCGTGCCCCTGCAGTTTTTAAAAGCAGTACTGCCGGATCCGGCCTCTTTGGGACCAAGAACCAAGGGCAAAACGAACATTGGCTGTATCTTTACAGGCCGTAAAGATGGGAAAGAAAAAACATACTACATTTATAACGTCTGTGATCATGAAGAGAGTTATAAAGAAGTGGGGTCTCAGGCCATTTCTTACACCACCGGTGTGCCTGCCATGATTGGTGCCATGATGGTGGTCACCGGTAAGTGGCAAAAACCCGGCGTATATAACATGGAAGAATTCGATCCGGATCCGTTCATGGCAGAACTATCAAAATGGGGATTGCCATGGGTGGAATGCCATGCACCCAAATTGGTGGACTAAAGATGAAGCTTCATCAAGTTCCAACTCCATGTTACGTGGTGGATGAAACGTTATTACGTCACAACTTGAGCATCCTCAAAGGAGTGGCAGATCGCACCGGAGCCAAAATACTATTGGCGCAGAAGGCCTTCTCTATGTATCCCTTATATCCCCTCATCTCCGAATACCTAAGTGGCAGTGCTGCCAGTGGGATTCATGAAGCCCGGTTGGGTGCCGAAGAAATGGGTAAGGAGACTCATGTATTTTCCGCAGCTTATCGAGACGAGGAGATTTGTGAGCTGATGCAGGTGGCAGACCACGTGGTGTTTAATTCTTTTACGCAATTGCGACGTCACAGAGAGGTTGTTTTAGCTGCCGGAAAAGAAATCGGCCTCCGTATCAATCCACAATGTTCTACACAAGAAGGACATGCCATATACGATCCTTGTTCTCCTTACTCCCGCTTGGGGATCACCCGAGAGCAATTCAATGAACAAGATTTAGAGGGTGTGACCGGATTGCATTTTCACACGCTCTGTCAGCAAAATTCGGATGC